>NC_014393.1:4643137-4952679 GCF_000145275.1 Clostridium cellulovorans 743B | reverse complement strand
TGATAATTGGGGATTTAGAACCCATAAAAACTATTTATAATATGAAAACCAAGTATGGAATTTGGGCATATGAATACGAACAAAGTAGAGATAGGTATCTTCACAATTGGGAAGAGAAGCAAGGTGCAGAATTTATAGAAATAAACCCTGACATTGTGATAAAGAGTGTAAAAGGTAATAAGGATAGTATGTCTATAAATTTCTTATGTTCGACAGAATATAAATATAGATATGAAAAAGATCCAGTTGCTATCAATAGTTTTCGTTTAGGTACCTATCATGTTATGTCTTTAGCAAAGTCAGATAATACATGGATAGTCACAAAAGAGTGGTATAAAGATCCTCTCGGAGATTCTTTAGATTTAAAAAACTTAAAGGTTGAAGCAATAAGACAATATATAGTTTCGCAAGGACCTAGAGATTTTTCAAATTTAAATGAAAGAAGACGTGGTGCTATTGCTTATGCTGAACAATTTTGCGGTTCTGCAAGTGAGCCAAAATATGGATTTAAGTATAATAGTAAGTATGTAGACTTTAATCCTCAAGGTGGAGATTGTGCTAACTTTGCATCTCAGATACTCTTTGAAGGTGGAAAGTTTAAAAAGACAGCAGGTTGGAACTATGATAGAGGAAGTGCTACTGGACCATGGGTTAATGCAGATAAATTTAAAAGATATATGTTAAACAGTGGAAGAGCTTCAGTAATAGATTATGGTGATTATAACAAGGTTTATAAATCCTCTTATAAGCTGCTTCCAGGTGATTTTGTAGCATATGAAAAGAAAGGAGATATTACGCATATTTCTGTAGTTAGTGGTGCTGATTCAAAGGGATATTCTTTGGTTACTTGTCATAATAGTGATAGAAATAAGGTGCCTTGGGATTTGGGGTGGAATGAAACTAATGTAAAGTTTTGGTTAGTGAGGGTTCATTTTTAACAAAGCCATTAGAAATTATGCTGGGAAAAAGAGATACTTACAAAAGTGTTTATTATAGAAAAATTGAAAAGCAAACCTATATAAATAAAAAAATCCATCTCTTGATTAAAATGGTAAAAGGGGTGGATTTCTTTAATTTATCTGATAATTTGAATTAACAAACTGTTAAACAAATTAACTAAATGATAAAAAAATAATTTGTAATTTAATAAAGTGTTATTTATGAATATAAAAAAGTATAAAGCAGTTATCATTGACAGGATATTATTAACTAATATATAATTAAGGAAAAATGTATTTAAAGTAAGAGAAATAAACAAATAACAATTTATTCAACATGAATGGGAGTGGAGAGTATGAAAAAAAAGTTAGCTATGTTACTTAGTACTTTACTATTAGCGACAAGCTTTGCTGGTTGTGAAGTCGAAAAGACTGGAAGTTCATCTAATGCAAGTTCTGATGTAATCAGAATTGGTGTATTTGAACCGTTGACAGGTGCAAATGCGGCAGGAGGACAAATCGAAATCAAAGGATTAGAGGTTGCTAAAGCATTATATCCTGAAGTGCTAGGAAAGAAAATTGAATTAGTTACTGTAGACAACAAGTCTGATAAGGTTGAAGCTGCAAATGCTGCATCAAGATTAGTTGAGAAAGAGAAAGTTTCTGCAATCATAGGAAGTTGGGGAAGTTCCTTATCATTAGCAGCAGGGGAAACTGTAAAAAATGGTAAGATACCTACTATTGGTACATCTTGTACAAACCCTATGGTAACAGAAGGAAATGAATATTATTTTAGAGTTTGTTTTATAGATCCATTCCAAGGTGAAGTTATGGCAAACTATGCATTTAATAAGTTAAAAGTTAAAAAAGCAGCTATAGTTCAAGAAGTATCAAATGACTATGCGGTTGGTTTATCTAAATATTTCGAAGATAATCTTTCAAAACTTACTGGAGATAAAAATTGTATAGTTGAAAAAGCTAATTATAATACAGGAGATACTGATTTCTCTGCACAGCTTACAAATATAAAACAAAAGAATCCAGACGTAATATTTGCTCCTGGTAACTTTACTGAATCTGCGATGCTTACTAAACAAGCAAGACAACTTGGAATTACATGTCCAATACTTGGAGGAGATACTTGGGAAAATCCAGACTTCTTATCAATAGGCGGAGATGCTGTTGAAGGAGTTACTTTCTCAACATTCTTTGATGCAGCAAATCCTTTAACTAATGAAACAACAAAATTCTTAAACAAGTATAAGGAAATGTACGGAAATGAAGAACCAGCTGCAGTTGCGGCATTAGCTTATGACGCTTATCTTTTATTAGTACAAGCTATAGAAAAAACAGGACTAACTGATTCTGGCACAGTTGACTCTGTAAAACTTAGAGATACAATAGCGGAAATTAAAGATTTCCAAGGTTCAGCTGGTGTACTTAACTTTGATAAAAACAGAAATGCGATTAAGCCAGCAATAATTAAAACTGTTGAAAAAGGTAAGTTTAAATATCTTGATGTAGTACAACCTTAAGAAATAAAGATACTGGGGAGAACTAGAAAGTTCTCCCTAAATTTTAAAGGAGAAATAACTATGAACATAATGAGTCTAGACACGTTTTTTCAGCACTTAGTTAATGGTATCTCTTTGGGAAGTCTTTATGCACTTATAGCAATTGGGTACACAATGGTGTACGGAATACTAAGGCTTATTAATTTTGCTCACGGAGACATATTTATGATGGGAGCATATTTTGCTTTCTATAGTATAGTGGTCTTTTCAATGCCATGGTATGTAGCAGTAATTGTTGCTATAGCAGTAACCTCTGTTCTTGGAATTGTTATTGAGAGAGCGGCATATAAGCCTCTTAGAAATGCACCAAAGACGTCTATTTTAATTTCAGCTATAGGTGTTTCTTTTCTTTTAGAAAGTGTAGCTACAGTTGCTTTTGGAGGTACACCAAAGTCTTTTCCGCAGATAGCATTATTTACAGATAATATAACTATTGGATCGGTTACAATGCAAAAGCTTACAGTAATAATACCAGTTGTAACAATTATATTATTGGTAGGGTTATTATATCTTGTTAATCGTACAAAGGTCGGAATGGCTATGAGAGCTGTTTCAAGGGATTATGAAACTTCTGCACTTATGAGTATTAATACAAACAGAATAATTTCACTTACTTTCGTTATAGGTTCTTTACTTGCATCAGTAGGTGGAGTTATGTGGGGACTTAAATATACTACATTATTACCATTGATGGGACTTATGCCTGGAATTAAATGCTTTATTGCAGCTGTAATTGGAGGAATTGGAGATATCAAAGGAGCAGTTTTAGGTGGATTTATCTTAGGGCTTACAGAAGTAATGCTAGTAGCCTTTGCGCCTGGACTTACTGGATACAGAGATGCTTTTGCATTTATTCTTCTTATAGTCATATTACTTGTTAAACCAGAAGGAATAATGGGAAAAAATGTTGCGGAGAAGGTGTAGAATATGAAAAAGAAAAACTTAATATTAACGGCGATATTTTTAGTAGTCTTATTTCTAATGGTATTTGTAGCAGATAAAAATATGGATTCATATAAAGTTAGAATTTTAAACTTATGTGCTATATATGTAATTTTAGCTGTAAGTATGAATTTGATTAATGGTTTTACGGGATTATTTTCTTTAGGGCATGCTGGATTTATGGCGATAGGAGCATATACAACAGCACTTTTAACCATGTCTTCAGAGACTAAAGCTCAGGTGTTCTTTATGCAACCAATAATCGAACCACTTGCAAATTTACAAGTACCATTCCCTGTAGCTTTATTAATCGGCGGGATATTATCTGCGCTAGTTGCACTTTTAATTGGAGCGCCAATTCTTAGATTAAGAGGTGATTATTTAGCTATTGCGACACTAGGATTTGGAGAAATAATAAGAGTTATTTTTACTAATACTCAAAATATAACAAATGGATCAATGGGAATAAAATCTATACCAGCGAATACTAATTTATGGTGGTCCTTTGGAATAGCAGTAATAACAGTAATCTTAATAGCATCTTTAATAAACAGCAGTCACGGGCGAGCTTTAAAGGCTATAAGGGAAGATGAAATAGCAGCAGAAAATATGGGAATAAATTTATTCAAACATAAGATGATATCTTTCGCTATAGGTGCATTTTTCGCAGCTATTGGTGGTGGATTAATGGCAAGTTTAATTTGTACAATAGATCCACTTATGTTTAGATTTACGATGACCTACAACATATTACTTATCATAGTATTAGGTGGAATGAGCAGTATATCAGGAAGTGTAATTTCTGCTTTTGTAATTACTATTGCAATGGAAGCATTGAGATTTTTAGATGAGAGTATAAACTTGGGCTTTGTAAGATTAAAAGGAATATCAGGAATGAGAATGGTTGTATTCTCCATACTACTTATGGTTGCAGTGCTATTCTTCAGAAACGGACTCATGGGCAATAAGGAGTTTACTTGGGATGGCATAAGAGCTTTTATAAGAAGAATAGCAAAGGGAAAAGGAGATGAGAAGAGTGGAGCTTTTAAAAGCCAATAATCTTACTATGAGATTTGGAGGAATTACTGCAGTAAAAAATCTAAATCTAACCTTAAATGAAGGTGAAATCATATCCATAATAGGACCAAATGGGGCAGGAAAAACAACTGCTTTCAATATGATTACAGGAGTGTATGCACCAACAGAAGGAGTAATAACTTTTAATGGTGGACAAATAAATGGATTAAAACCTGATGTTATAGCCAAAAAGGGTATATCTAGAACCTTTCAAAATATAAGGTTATTTAAGGAATTATCAGTTTTAGATAATGTATTAATAGCAAACCATCTTCATGTTAAATCTTCTTTCTTAGGAGGTATGTTAAAGTTACCGAAATATAGAAGTGAAGAAAAAGAGATGATAGAAAAATCTCTTGAGCTTTTAGATAAAGTTGGACTTTTAGAATATAAAGACGTAAAAGCAAGTTCGCTTCCTTATGGAAAACAAAGAAGACTCGAAATAGCGAGAGCTCTAGCAACAGAACCAAAGATATTATTATTAGATGAACCAGCGGCAGGTATGAATCCAACAGAATCACAAGAACTCACAGATTTTATAAGGGATATAAGAAAAGAATATAACCTTACGATTTTATTAATTGAGCATCATATGCAACTAGTTATGGGTATTTCTGATAGAATTTACGTTTTAGATTATGGTGCTGTAATTGAGGAAGGAACTCCTTCTAAGATTCAAAATAGTAAAAGAGTTATAGAAGCATACTTGGGGGTGAGTGAAGATGCTTAAAGTAGAAGATTTGGTTGTAGCTTACGGAGGCATTGAAGCTTTAAAAGGAGTCAATATAAAAGTTGAAGAAGGAAAGATAATTACTATAGTAGGTGCTAACGGAGCTGGGAAAAGCACTTTGCTTAGAACTATTGTTGGACTTGAAAAACCAAAGGGCGGCAAAATAAGCTATGAAGGTAATGATTTATTAAAGGAAAAGACTAGGAACCTTGCGCAGAAGGGATTAACCCTTGTCCCAGAAGGAAGAAGGATTTTCCCAAATCTTTCAGTTTTAGAAAATATTAAACTTGGAGCTTATTATAGAAAAGATAAAAAGGCTATAGAAGAGGATATTAAATGGGTGTATTCATTATTTCCTAGGTTAGAAGAAAGAAAATGGCAGCAGGCAGGAACACTTTCTGGTGGTGAGCAGCAGATGCTAGCTATAGGAAGAGCTCTTATGTCAAAGCCAAAGCTTTTAATGATGGATGAGCCATCTTTGGGACTTGCACCTATAGTTGTTCAAGATATTTTTAATATAATGAAAGAAATTCATAAACAAGGAGTTACTATATTACTTGTTGAACAAAATGCAAACCTTGCATTAAAAATTGCAGACTATGGATACGTAATGGAAACTGGAATTATTACAATGCAAGGTACAGGAAAAGAACTGCTTCTAAATGAGGAAATTAAGAAAGCATATTTGGGAGAAACAGTTAGCGCAGTATAACTAAAAGACTATCTAAGAAGTAACCTTAAGGTTGATATCTCTTAGATAGTCTTTTGTTTATATATTTCAGTGATATTCTTTCGATAGTTATATTGAATTTCAAGTTGGCACAAAAATTTTTAATGTGGGTTCAATTGTGAAATTTATGTGCTATTTATATTTTTGAATTTCCTCGTTTAACATAAGCATTTCTGCATCTAGAGCATTAACGGTATCAGCGCATAACTTTAAGTTGTCTAAAATGTACTGGGGTGGGGTTTTTTCGAATTTGTAGTGTATTTTATGTTCAAGGCTTGCCCAAAAATCCATAGCAACTGTACGGATTTGTATTTCGACTTTCATTGGCTCAGTTTTTTCAGATAAAAACACAGGAACCTCTACTAAAAGATGTAAACTTCTATAACCATTAGGTTTTGGACTTTTAATATAATCTTTTACTTTTAAAAGAGTAATATCACTTTGACTAGTGATTAGTTCAAATATTTTATATATATCAGAAGTAAACGAACAAATCACTCTTATTCCAGCAATGTCGCTTATATGGGTTTTCATATTCTCAGCAGTTATTTCAAAGCCTTTTCTCTTAAGTTTTTTTACGATGCTTTCAGGTGTTTTTATCCTTGATTTAATATGTTCAATTGGATTGTGGTCATGTATAACCTGAAATTCATCATTTAATATCGTAAGTTTCGTATCAACCTCTCTCAAGGCACAGTTATACAAGAGCATTAAATGCTTGAACTCATTAAAAATAGTCGAAGGATTAGAAATTTCCCGAGAGAAGTTGTCCAATTCTGATACCAACTAAAGATCACTCCTTATGATTTGTATTTCTACAATTATAGCATGAATTATTAAAATAAACACAAAAAATAATTCAAAAATGAATTTTCACCAAAAATACTGTAATAATATGGAGTGCAAAAATAAATAATAATAAATAAAAATATAATGTTATTTTTTTAACAATTATGATAAAATGAATAAGGAAAAAACAATAAAAGTTCATTAGGGGAGGACACCAATGAAAACTATAGTTATTGATGGTAATGTGATAGAGACTAGTGATGTTACTACGATTTTAAAATTAGCGAAAGATAACAACATAGATATTTCTACACTATGTTTTTTACCTGACTGTATAGATATAGGCAACTGTGGGGTATGTAAAGTAGAAATTCAAGGAAGAGAACAGTTGGTTACAGCGTGCAATACGTTAGTAGAAGATGGAATGGTTATCGATACGAAATCTGAAAGAGTTGCGGAAGCAGTTAAAGGAAGATTGTCAGAGTTATTAGATAAGCATGAATTTAAATGTGGAACTTGCCCGAGAAAAGAAAATTGTGAGTTTTTAAAGTTAGTTATTAAACATAAAGCGAGAGCAACTACTCCGTTTATGCCAAAAGATAAAACAGAGTATTTAGATGTTAGAAGTAAATCTATAATAATAGACAGAACTAAATGTGTACTATGTGGAAGATGTGAAGCAACTTGTGAAAGTAAAACAGGTACTGCTTCAATTAAGATAGTTAGAGATGGTGACCTGGTTAGAGTTAGCACTACAGATGATAAGTGCTTTGATGATACAAATTGTTTACTATGTGGACAATGTGTTGCTGTCTGTCCAGTTGCTGCATTGTCAGAAAAACCACACATAGACAGAGTAAAAGAAGCTTTAGAAGATCCAGAGAAACATGTTATTGTAGCTATGGCTCCATCTGTAAGAACAGCTTTAGGGGAGCTATTTAAAATGGGATATGGTGTAGATGTAACAGGAAAAATATATACTGCACTTAAAGAATTAGGATTTAATAGGATTTTTGATATAAACTTTGGCGCTGATATGACTATAATGGAAGA
The DNA here is from genome assembly GCF_000145275.1 of Clostridium cellulovorans 743B. Taxonomy (NCBI): domain Bacteria; kingdom Bacillati; phylum Bacillota; class Clostridia; order Eubacteriales; family Clostridiaceae; genus Clostridium; species Clostridium cellulovorans. The sequence goes on along the minus strand of NC_014393.1, from coordinate 4,944,846 downwards.
AGCTACAGAACTTATTCAAAGAATAAATAATAATGGTCCATTCCCAATGTTTACATCTTGCTGTCCAGGTTGGGTGAGACAAGCTGAAAATTATTATCCAGAATTATTATCTAATCTTTCTTCAGCAAAATCACCACAACAAATTTTTGGTGCAGCTACAAAATCTTATTATCCTTCTATATCAGATATAGATCCTAGTAAGATATTTACTGTAACTATAATGCCATGCACAGCTAAGAAATACGAGGCAGATAGACCAGAGATGGAAAATGACGGTCTTAGAAATATAGATGCAGTAATAACTACAAGAGAGTTAGCTAAGATGGTAAAGGATGCGAAAATCAATTTTGCAACTCTTGAAGATGGTGAATGTGATTTAGCTATGGGTGAATATACTGGTGCTGGAACGATCTTTGGTGCAACAGGTGGGGTAATGGAAGCTGCGCTAAGAACTGCTAAGGATTTTGTTGAGAAAGCTGATCTTCATGATATAGAATATGAAGCAGTAAGAGGTTTGAATGGAATAAAAGAAGCAACTGTTGAAATCGGCGGAAGTGAGTATAACGTAGCAGTAATTAACGGTTCTGTTAATGTATTTGAATTTATCAAATCTGGAGCATTAGATAGAAAACAATATCACTTTATTGAAGTTATGGCATGTCCGGGCGGATGCGTGAACGGAGGAGGTCAACCTCATGTACCAGTAGCAGATAGAATGGATATGGATATAAGATTAGTAAGAGCATCTGTATTATATAATCAAGACAAAAATCTTCCAAAGAGAAAGTCTCATGAAAATGAAGCTTTAAAAAGAATGTATGATAGTTATTATGGAACTCCAGGGGAAGGCTTAGCACATAAGCTTTTACATGTAAAATATAAAAAATAAATTGACATATATTCGTATATAAAAGAGGGTCATATGAAATTTTATGACTCTTTTTTTATTTTTGTGTTGACAAAAGAACATATGTTCGGTAATATAATAGTATACAGGGGTTCCAATAAAACCTAGATTAATTCACAAGGTTTAAAACAGTGATAATGATAGTTAGAAGTTTTAATAAGCTTTCATTTTATAATACTGAGGGTATACATAAGAAAGTTATTTAATAACATAAACAAAGGAGATGTGTATTAAGGTGCAAAATCTTTTAGTTAGAGTAAGCTATAAATTAGACGAGATGAATTTACATAATATTTGTGACACAAAGGTAAGCTATATAGGTAATAAAGATATTTTAGGAAACTTAATGGTGGGTGGAATGGTTACAAAGAATTCTGGAACTTTTACATTTCAAGCAGAAGACATTGAGGAAGCTAAGACTATTGCTTTCAGCAATCCACTTATAAAACATAGATTGGCAAGCTACAGAGATATAAATTATAATTTCGAAATTCAGGGGTAAATGAAAAAGGGATATTACAAATAGGGAGAATTATTAATTAGATATAGAATTACATATAGTTTTTCGAACCGAAATCTTGATTTATTTAAAAGTCCATACTTTTTATAATATAGATAGACTAGTATCTCGACAAATCTACTTTTCTAAAATATTACAAAGATAAATCGGAATTTCAGTATAGAAATATTCAATATACTCTAATGAGGTAGTCTGAATATATTTTGTTTAGATCAGCAAAAATGTTCTATGGGGATGGAGCATTTCATTGGATTATATGATAAATACATAGTTATGTTGAAGTTTCCGTACACTCACTAAAAAGTTTCCTAAGATATTATTTATTTATACATAAAAACACTTTTACTATGAAAGGGACCATGATTAAGAGATAAAAATACTTAATCATGGTCCTTTTGTACTTAGGGCTACTCTACTATAATTTTCTTTTTGTACAGTTTATTATTGACTGCTTTACGGAATAATACATAAGCTACAGAACATAATGGAATAAATATAAGCATTCCAGTTAACCCCATTAACTTGCCACCGAGGGTAATTGCTACAAGTACCCACATTGATGGGAGACCTACAGAATTTCCTACGACACGTGGATATATAAGATTTCCTTCAATTTGCTGTAAGACTAAAAATAGGACTAAAAATAAAAGTGCTTTAGTTGGATTATCCATAACAATTAAGAAAAATCCTAAACCTCCTCCTATGAAAGCGCCAAAAACAGGTATAAGTGCTGTGCAAGCAATAAATACGCTTACTACCATAGCATAGGGGAAGTGTAAAATACTCATAGTTACAAAGAAAAGAAAGCCTAAAATAACTGCCTCAACACATTGTCCAGTAAGAAAATTAGAAAAAGTCTTATTTGCTAGTGAGGCTATTTCTAATATAGAAACCACCTTTTCTTTTGGGAGAAATGCATATAGAATTTTCTTGCATTGTTTGCTCAAGTTTTCTTTGTCTAGTAGCAAGTATATTGAAAATACAAGACCTAATGAAAAATTAACTACACCATTTAAGAAAGAAGTAGCAACTCCAATGGTAGATGATATCATGGAACCAGCACCGTTAAAAACAGATGATTTTATTTCATTGAATACACTATTCCAGTCGATTTCAATGACATTAATTTTATTAATTATGTCATTTGACAACCAATCTACATTTTCTATCCATGATTTTACTATAACAGAAGCATTTTCAAAGGTTGTAGGTAAGCGTTTAGCTGTTTCTGCAATTTGAGGTATAACTAATGCTAAAACTAGGATAATTACGCCTAGTACTAGAACAAAGGATAAAATAAGACTGAAAATTTTATTTCCTTTTCTAACTAGCGATCCTAATTTATTTCCTTGTACCCTGGAAAACTTGTTGCTAAAATAATTCATTGGAATATTTAATATGAAAGCTATACATCCTCCTAAAATAAAAGGTAATAATAGAGTATAGCAGTAACTAAGTACTCCTAGTACAGCATCAAAATTGTTTACACAAAAATAAAATGTAATAGCGAAAACTAATAAGCCTGCAATTTTATAAATTGATTTTTTATCTAATATCATCTTTGAGCACATCCCTTCTCGATGTTTTCCAATAACTAATTTGAATACGGTAGAATTTCAGCTTTAAAATCTATATATCATATATTTTAGTTGTTTCCTTTTAAATACACAAGACAGATTTTTTAGGTTAAGAATATTTTATATTAAATGGGCATATTATTTTTAATTGGATACATTTACTTATGTAGGATTATTAAGAAAAGTTTTGGCTATTAAAAAAATTATAGATGTATAGAATGGAATTGCCTTCATAGAAAATTAACAAATAATGGTATGTAATCGTAATCATAAAACCCCAATTTATGATATAGTATTGATAGTAGATCAATATTAATTTTAAGGAGGAACATCATTGGATTTTTTTAGTTATGTTGAAAATCTAGATAGTATAGAGCTTGAAGAAGAAATCAATATAAACTACAGCTTAGATTGTAAAAGTCATGAAGATCCATATGCGTTAGGTATTAAAGGTGCTAAAGAATATGTTGCTGCTACATTATTAACTTCTTATTTAGATGAATATGACATTGATAAAACTCTCCCATTACAGAAGATAAGATATATGCTTTTTCATAGGGAGATTGATGTTATACAATTCCAAAACATACTTAAAACCTTTATTGAAACAACCAAGGCAATCCCCTATGAGCAATGGGAAAGTGTTCTAAATTATATTAAAGAGAATGTTAACTGGGTTAAGAGGCATCCTTGCTCCAGACTTAATTAAGCATATCTAAAAACAACCATTATTTTAAAACGCTTCTGGAACATATGTAATTATTACTACAAAAAAATAAGAAAGCAAAAATAAATTGAGAGAATTATAATTCGTGTATTAAAAGTTTTTTTTTGCAGAAAATATTTTTATGGAGAGGAGCGATGATATGAAAAAGCAACATGATACCATTGATTCTATGCAAAAAGGACAAAGAAGACAAAAACTTCATGAGGCTCAAGATAATCATGGGACGAGGAAAAACCCACCAGCTTATGAAAATTTCGAAGGTAATGATATAGAAGTAAAGATAGAAAAGAGAAAATAGAAGCAAAAAGAAGACTATAAATGAAAGTATTAGTCTTCTTTTTATTTCTAAAAAAATACTCTTAAAGAATAATAGCATATATTTAAATTTTTTTCTTATTTCTAGAGCGTGTAGACTCTATTTGTGATTTGGAAATCCAACATTCTTTAGAGAAAACAAATTTTTTTCTTGATTTTCTACCAGTACTATTTAAGGCAAATCTTAAAATGTTTTCCCAGACGGAGCCAAGAAAGCAAAGGAGAGGGTTATCTATTTTTAAAATAGTAAAACCTTGTCTTTTTAAAATTTCATAAAATACAGATACTCCGTAAATAGCCTTTATTTCTGAATATTTTGGTGTATTCTCTTTATAACAAATTTTTAATGCTTCTAGTTCACATTGAAAGCTTCGGATTAAACTAGGATAGCTTGTATTAAGATTCTTTAGATTCTTATTATCGATATGAATTTCACCTACAAGGTCACCTTTATTTATTGTTGTCCCATCAGTCAATTTTTTGCTTTTACCTTTGTAGGTAAAAATATCTAGGTATAGAAAGTTTGTTTCACTAAAAGGAATATGATTCCAATGAAATAATTTTACTATAAGGTTATCAATTTTTTCTATGATTCTGTTTGTCATTTTAATAGCACTCCTTTAGAGATCTTTTACTAGTACAAATTCGTAACCTTCTTTTTTTAGTTTTGGTATTACTGTTTCAAGGGCTGCAATAGTTCTTTTGGGGGCATTATTTTTTCCTCTTCCATCGTGTAGAAGAACTATGTCTCCGGGGCGTATTCTTTTTAGCAGAAGACTTTTGATATTTTCAACGGTATTCCAGCCAATCCAATCATAGGAATGGGTGGACCATAGTATTGGTTTAAAGTGATTTGTTCTAGTGTAGAACATAGTTGATAGATTAACCATTCCCCAAGGTGGTCTAAATAGAGTTATTTTAACCCCTAGTTTTTCCATTATACTTATGGATTTTAAAAAAGTGTTTCTAGTCTTTTTTGGTGATTCAACTATAGCGTTTATATGTCTTAAGGAATGTAGCCCTATATAGTGTCCGTCATCTTTTATACTTTTTATTAGTTCAGGATATTTTAAAGCATTTTCAGCTAGAACAAAAAAAGTGCATTTTACATTGTTTTTCCTTAATACATTTAGAAGTTCTGGAGTATATCTAGGATCAGGGCCATCATCAAAAGTTAATGCTACAATTTTCTTTTTTGTAGCTGCTCTTTTTAGTACTTGGTGAGAGAATAGTCTGAAGTAAATGTTAGGTAGGATAGCATAAACTAAAATGAAAGCTACAACTACAGAATAAACTTTGCTCATATAAACACCTGCCTTTCGTGATAACTCTATAAACCATAGAATACAACAACAGTTGTTCAGAGTAAGTATATTAAATAGTTCAGAGGAAAATAACAATTAAATTAACTTATGGATAAAAATTAATAGGAATGATAAAAATATTAGTAAAAAATCAGTAAAATTTTACTTGAAACCCGTTGCTTTTTTTACGATACAAATTTATAATGTAGATATAACAATAAATTAGTTGGGAGAATAATAAATTATGATAAAACAATTAGTAAATAACTTTGCAAAAGTTTTTGGAAACTCAGAAAATGTAGAAACATACTTTGCACCAGGTAGAGTTAATCTGATAGGAGAGCATACAGACTATAATGGTGGTAACGTATTCCCTTGTGCGTTAACTATAGGTACTTATGCTATCGCGAGAAAAAGAGATGATAACAAAGTTAGACTATATTCTGATAACTTTGAACAATTGGGAATAATTGAGTTCAGTGTAAACGAACTAACTAATTTAAAAGAACATGATTGGGCAAATTATCCAAAGGGTGTAATTTGGGCATTTGGCCAAAACGGATTTAAAATCGAGCAAGGTTTTGAAGTATTATTCTATGGAAATATACCAAACGGAGCAGGTCTCTCTTCATCAGCTTCAATTGAACTTGCAACTTCAATAGTATTGAAAGATTTATTTAATGTAGATGTGGATATGATTTCCATGGTTAAGATGAGCAAACTTGCGGAAAATGAATTTATAGGAGTAAATTCAGGCATAATGGACCAATTTGCAATAGGTATGGGAAAAGAAAACTGTGCAGTTCTTCTTGATACAAATACATTAAAATATACGTATGCTCCAGTTGAATTAGGAGATGCTTCAATAATCATTGCAAACACAAATAAACGTCGTGGCTTAGCAGATTCAAAATATAACGAAAGAAGATCAGAATGTGAAGCTGCTCTTGCTAAACTCCAAGAAAAACTAGATATAAATGCTCTTGGAGAATTAACAGAAGAAATTTTCGAAGAAAATAAAAATCTTATAGGTGATGAAATAAAGATAAAACGTGCAAAGCATGCTGTTTACGAAAATCAAAGAACATTAAAGGCAGTAGAAGCTTTAAATAACGGAGATTTAGCTACATTTGGACAGCTTATGAATGCTTCACATATATCTTTAAGAGATGACTATGAAGTTACAGGAATTGAACTTGATACTTTAGTTGAACTTGCTTGGAAACAAGAGGGTGTTATTGGTTCAAGAATGACTGGTGCTGGCTTTGGTGGTTGTACTGTTAGTATAGTAAAAAATTCTGAAATTGATAACTTCATAAAAAATGTTGGAGACCAATATAAAGAAAAAATCGGATATACTGCAGATTTCTATGTAGTAAATGTAGGAGATGGAGCAAGAAAACTTAAGTAAACAAAAAAATTTACTTTGTGAAAGGATGGTCAAATATGAGCGTTTTAGTATGTGGAGGAGCTGGATATATAGGCTCACATTGTGTATATGAATTAATTGAAAGAGGCGAAGACGTAGTAGTTGTTGATAATCTTCAAACTGGTCATAGAGCAGCAGTTCATGAGAAGGCTAAGTTCTATGAAGGAGATGTAATAGACTTTGATTTTATGAATAAGGTATTCAAAGAAAATTCCATAGATGCAGTTATTCACTTTGCAGCTAATTCTCTAGTAGGAGAAAGCATGGAGAAACCTCTTAAGTATTATAATAACAATGTTTATGGAGCACAAAAGCTTTTAGAAGCGATGATAGCAAATGATGTAAAGAAAATAGTATTTTCATCTACAGCAGCAGTTTATGGTGAACCAAAAACTGTACCAGTAGTAGAATCTTTAGATACTAATCCAACAAATACTTATGGTGAAACTAAATTAGCTATGGAAAAGATGATGAAGTGGTGTGATCAAGCTCATGGCATTAAGTTTATAGCACTTAGATATTTCAATGTTGCAGGAGCACATGAAAATGGTTTAATTGGAGAGGCTCATTCACCAGAAACTCATTTAATACCATTAATACTGCAAGTTCCATTAGGGAAAAGAGAAAGCATAATGATTTATGGTGATGATTATCCAACAGCTGATGGTACTTGTATAAGGGATTATATTTATATAAGAGATTTAATTGAAGGTCATATCTTAGCTTTAGAAAGATTAAGATCTGGAGCTGATAGTGATGTGTTTAACCTTGGAAACGGAAATGGTTTCTCTGTTAAAGAGATGATTGAAGCAGCAAGAAGAGTTACTGGGCACCCTATTCCAGCAAAAGTTTCTCCAAGAAGAGCAGGAGATCCTGCGGTATTAGTTGCATCAAGTGAAAAAGCAAAAGAAATTCTTGGATGGACTCCAAAATGCATGAATGTTGAAGAGATAATTGCTTCAGCTTGGAATTTCCACAACACTCATAAAAATGGTTTTGAAGATTAGTATATAGATTCTAGCCAAGACACTATTGTCAAATATACTAATAATATTATCTTAAATTATTAATAAGAATGAAGGTAGTTTCTTGACTGCATACAAAGAGTTCCATGTTAAATTTAACTAAGGAACTCTCTATGTATTTCTGCGGTTTTTACGCAAGAGGTTAGTGGAGTATATAAGGATTGATTTTTAAATGATAAAGGTTAGGTGAATTGCTATGATGATAAACATTTCTTATGAAATAGAAAGACTATTGCAATATGGATTGAATAGAGGATTATTTACAGAAATAGATAAGTTATATACAAGAAATAGGATTCTTGAAGTACTTTCTCTTGATGATATAGAAGAGGTAGTTGTTGAAAATGAAGATTTAGATTCTCCAGAGGTTATTCTTGAAAATATAATGTTATGGGCTCTTGATAAAGGAATTTTAGAAAGTGATGGAAGTGTTTATAAGGATCTTTTTGATACAAAGATCATGGGTTGTTTAATGCCTAGACCTTCAGAAGTTATAAGAGAATTCTATAATTTATATGACGAAGATAAGAAAAAAGCTACAGACTACTACTATAACTTAAGCAGAAGTTCTGATTATATAAGAACGAAAAGGGTATTAAAAGATGTTAAGTGGAAAACAAGTACAGAATATGGGGAAATAGATATAACTATAAATCTATCAAAACCAGAAAAAGATCCTAAGGCAATAGCAGCAGCTAAGAATATGCCATCGAGTGCTTATCCAAAGTGTCTTCTGTGTAAAGAAAATGAGGGATATGCAGGAAGAGTAAATCATCCTGCAAGACAAAATCATAGAATTATACCAATAACTTTAGCGGATGAAAAGTGGTTTCTACAATATTCACCTTATGTGTATTATAATGAACATTGTATAGTATTTAAAGGTGAACATGAGCCTATGAAGATATCAAAGGAAGGGTTTAAGAAATTACTTGGATTCATAGAAAAGTTGCCACATTACTTTGTAGGGTCTAATGCAGATTTACCGATTGTTGGAGGATCTATATTGACTCATGATCATTTCCAAGGTGGAAACTATGAATTTGCTATGGCTAAAGCAGGAGCAGAATTAGAATTTACGATGGAAGGCTTCAAGGATGTGAAAGGTTACAAGGTTAAGTGGCCTATGTCTGTTATTAGATTAGAAAGTATGAGTAAGGAAGCTTTAATCGAAGCAGGAGATTACATCTACAAAACATGGCAAAACTATTCAGATGAAAAAGTTGAAATACTTGCATATACTAATGATACACCACACAACACTGTTACACCTATTGCTAGAATGAAGGATGGCAAGTATCAATTGGATTTAGTATTAAGAAATAATAGAATTACAGAACAATATCCAGATGGTATCTTTCACCCACATGAAGAACTTCATCACATAAAGAAAGAAAATATAGGTCTTATTGAAGTAATGGGTCTTGCAGTATTACCAGCTAGGTTAAAAACAGAGCTTAAGGATTTAGAGGCATTTTTAACAAAAGAGAAGGAAATTTCTCTTTTAGATAGAAATGAAGAATTAGCAAAACATAAAATTTGGTGTGAAGAGATAATAAATAAATACCAGGAGATTTCAAAGGAAAATGTTGAGTCTATAATACAAAAAGAAGTAGGTCTTAAATTCTCAAAGGTGCTTGAACATGCAGGGGTATTTAAGAGAGATGCAGAAGGACAAGAGGCCTTTGATAGATTTATTAAAGCCTTATAAGGAGTGTTAATATGCAAGTTAATGAAAAAGTTCTTAGTAGCTTTTCGGGAAAAGATGTAGTAAGCTATGAGATTAAAAACAAAAATGGGTTTGAACTTAAGGTGTTAAATTATGGTGCGGTTATAACGGATATACTTGTGCCAGATAGAAATGGTAATGTAGAGAATGTTGTATTAAAATATCAGGATATAGATGTTTACGAGAATAACCCTTCATATATAGGTGCAACTCTTGGAAGAACAGCAGGCAGAATCAATGTTGGTGAAGCAGTTTTCCAAGGTAAAACTTTAACGTTTAATAAAAACTATGGTACACATCAAGGGCAGGGTGGAGATATAGGCTTTAACAAAGTATTTTGGACAGCAAAAACTTTTATCAATGAAACTTCAGCAGGTGTTCAATTTACTTACTTAAGTAAGGATGGAGAAGAAGGCTATCCAGGTAACTTAGAAACAAAAATCACATTTACTGTAACAGAAGAGAATGAACTTAAGGTAAACTACAAAGGTGTAAGTGACAAGGATACTCTTGTGAACTTATCAAATCACTGCTACTTCAATTTAAGTGGAAATGGTAAACACAGTGTACTTGAACATAAACTTTTCATAGATAGTGATAAAATAGTTGAACTGCAAGAGACTCAAGTCCCTACAGGAAATTTTATGAAGGTTGAAAATACACCTTTTGATTTTAGAGAAGTAAAGGCTGTAGGAAAAGAGATAGATTCAGATCATCCTCAAATAAATCTTGCGCGTGGTTATGACCATCCTTGGGTGCTAAATGAAGGTGATAGTAAAAAGGTTCATATATATGACGACGTTTCTGGAAGAAACATGGAAATATATACAGACCAAGAGACAGTGGTAATTTACACTATGAACTATAAAAATGCAGAACCACTTTTTGATGGAATAGCTCAAGAAATAAGATATGGTATTTGTTTTGAAACACAAAGCCCTCCGGTAGGGATAGATAGCTGTTTTGTAGATAATTCAACTCTAAAAGCAGGAGAAGAGTACAATAAAACAACTATATACAAGTTCTATACTAAGTAGAATAAATTTAAAGGGAATTTAAATAATCCACCGTATATTTTTTCATTAGCTAAGCTGTGATTTAAAAATATATGGTGGCTATTTTTATGGATAAGTTAAAGGCATATTGGAATTATTAATTTTATTCAAAACGTTATACCTTTAGCTTTGGAACTATATAATATAAATTTTGTATAACTTATTTATTAGCATATGATAAATAACATGTACTGATATGATATAATAAGCATTAGAGTTTAGTAAAATCTTAAAATTATAAAGAGGTTGATTAATATGGCGACGATAAGGGAGATTGCTTCTATAGCTGGGGTTTCAATAGCAACAGTATCAAGAGTACTTAATTTTGATGAAACCTTAAATGTTACAGATAATACAAAAAAAAGAATACTCGAAATCGCCGAAGAACTTGATTATGTGCCGCTACGTGAAAGAAAAGGTAAAAAGCAAGAGCTTGCGACAATTGGTATAGTTCATTGGTATTCTGAAAAAGAAGAATTGGAAGACCCATATTATCTTTCTATCAGATTAGGAATAGAAAAAAAGTGTGAAGATGAGTCAATAAAGTTTGTAAAAGTGAATAAAGGAGATAACTACGATAAACTTAACTATTTAGATGGAATAATAGCTATAGGGAAGTTCGGAAACAATGATATAGAAAAGTTTTCAAGAGCTACTGATAATGTTGTTTTTGTAGATTCATCTCCAGACGAAGAAAGTTTCGATTCGGTTGTTATAGATTTTAAAAAAGCCGTATTAAATGCTTTAAATTATTTATTAGAGCTAGGACATAAAAACATCAGTTATATAGGTGGAATAGAATATATAAATGGTGGTAATGATAAGGTAAATGACTATAGAGAAGAAACCTTCAAAGAACATATGAATAAATTAGGCTATTTATCGGAGGATAATATTCTTTTAGGGAATTTTACTCATGCAGATGGATATAGACTAATGAAAGAAGCTTTGGCAAAGAAAAATAGATCAAGTGCATTTTTTATAGCTAGTGATACCATGGCTATCGGTGCATATAAAGCTGTTATAGAAAATGGACTTAGTATACCAAACGATGTAAGTATTATTGGTTTTAACGATATCCCAACATCTCAATATATTATTCCAGCTTTAACTACCGTTAAAGTATATACGGAATTCATGGGAGAAACGGCTTTAGATTTACTTTTAGAAAAGTTAAGGACTGGAAGAAATTTATCGAAGAAGGTTCTTGTACCAACAAAGCTTGTAACTAGAGATAGCTGTAAGAAATTTAAAAAGTAGCTTATATGAATGAATAATCTTCATACTAAATGCTTATATTATGAGGTTTAAGTTATATTTGAAAGCAATGATAAATTGATTTTTTATGTTATTAAGAAGAAACAACTATAGTGGTGGAAATTAATTTCATTACTACAGTTGTTTTTATTATTTCAATGATAAGTGAATATAGATATAGATACTTAGATAAACTTAAGAATGTCTTTGTATATATTTATTTAATAAAGTATAGTCTAATATACTTTTAAACTAAATAAAATAATTTTTTAGTTTCATTTTAATTAGTTGGGTCATCTATTCGATACTGTAAACTTGGTAGTTTTATAAATGAATTAATAGATACATCGTGTGGAAAAAATTTTGAAAAATAAAAAAATCTTGCACAACTTCTATACCGAGTGGTATAATGATATAGAGGTGATAAAATGGTAGACAATAAGAAAAATATATTAGCCTCTGCTCTTGAGTTATTTTACTCAAGAGGATATGATGCAGTAGGAGTACAGGAAATAGTTAATACAGCGGGAGTTACAAAACCTACATTATACCATTACTTTGGAAACAAGGAAGGTCTTTTATATGAACTTATAAAAGAAAATCACGAAAGGCTTATGGAAATGGTTAAAGTTGCATCCCTTTACCAAAGAGATTTAAGTTTGACTTTGCATAGGCTTACTTCTAGCTATTTTAAATTTGCTTTAAGTAATTCAAAATTCTACAGATTGCTTATGGCAATGAGATTCTACCCTCCAGACAGTGAACCTTTTAAGGTTTCTAGAGCTTTTATGGAAGCTGAAGTTGAAGTTATAGAAGAACTGTTTCTCAACGCTTCAATGGACCATGGAAATATGGTGGGAAGACAACACATATACGCAGTAACTTATCTAGGAATGGTAAATTCCTATATATTAGCATATGACAATGAAAATAAAGAACTAGATGAAGAAGTAACATACAGAGCTATACATCAATTCATGCATGGCATATATTCTTAAGAATTTCTGACATATTTTTTTAGTTATACTATACCGAATGGTATATTAACAATAATAGGGGGAGAAATTATGAATAGACCAATTGAAGAGGTTATGTTCTATCACATTTATCCATTAGGATTTACGGGAGCTCCAGCGGAGAATGATGCAAATATTCAGCTAACAAATAGACTTTCAAAAGTTGGAGAATGGGTTCCTCATTTAAAGGAGATGAATATAAATGCCCTTTATATTGGGCCAATTTTTGAGTCTACCTCTCATGGATATGATACAAAGGATTATTATAAAATAGATAAAAGACTAGGTACAAATGAAGATTTTAAGGAATTGTGCAAAGAGCTTCACGAAAGTGATATAGATGTTGTTTTAGATGCCGTATTTAATCATGTGGGAAGAGAGTTTGAACCTTTCCTAGATTTGCGGGAGAAAAGAGAGAATTCATACTATAGAAATTGGTTTACGAATGTTAATTTTTCTGGAAACAATAGTTATGGAGATAATTTTTCCTATGAAAGTTGGCATGGATGTTACAATCTTGTAAAGCTTAATTTAAGAAACCCAGAGGTGAAAAATTATATATTTAAGGTTATAGAATTTTGGATAAAAGAATTCGATATAGATGGCTTGAGGTTAGATGCAGCAGACTGTATGGATTTTGAGTTTTTAAAGGAACTTTCAAGATTCACTAAAAGTTTAAAAAAAGATTTTTGGCTTGTGGGAGAAGTGATTCATGGTGATTACAACCGTTGGGCAAACAAAGATAGCATAGACTCTGTAACAAACTATGAATGTTATAAAGGGTTATATTCTAGTCATAATGATAAAAACTATTTTGAAATAGCTTATTCTTTTAATAGACAATCTGGAAATGGTGGCATTTACAAGAATCTTAATTTATACAATTTCGTAGATAATCATGATGTAAATAGATTAGCCAGTACTGTTATAAAAGAGGAATATTTAAAAAATATCTATACCCTTCTATATACAATGCCAGGAATTCCTTCTATATATTATGGTAGTGAATATGGAATCAAGGCTGTAAAAGGGAAAGGAACGGATGCACCATTAAGACCATGTCTTGAACTTGGAGCTATAGAAGATGCTAATGCAGATTTATTTGAGCATATAAAGAAAATTGCTGAGGTTAGAGCTAATTCTAAGGCTTTATGCTATGGTGATTACAAACAAGTTGTAGTTAAAAATCAGCAATTTGTTTTTGAAAGAGTTTCTGAAGGTGAAGATATTTATATTGCACTGAACCTAGAAGATAAGGAAAGTGTTTTAGAGTTTAAAATAGCTACAAAAGGAAATTTCGCAGAAAATTTAATTGAAGATGAAGAGTTTACTATAGAAAATCAAAGCTTAAAGATAAAGCTAGAGCCTTTTAGCTCTAAGATCTTAAGGATAGCATCTATTTAGTCAAAATGTAATTATAGTTAAATGCTAACTTTTGATATTAAGTTTTTTATTTTGAAAGATTAAGCTTATGTCTCATTAATATAAAAGAGTATCAATAAACTTTTTAAGTATAAAGCTATTGATACTCTCTTTTCATGTGTTATTAGATTTTAATATATGTTTCGATGAAAAGCCTTCATTGATTTTATCGGTAGTACAAGGGTAATTTACAAACATTATTTTAATGTATATATATTGCAATTAAGTTTCTACACCAAAACTAGATATCTTCTAGATTATTGAATATTAATCGAATGTAGAGTTATTATTTCAACTTATATATAATAAGTTATTTTTATATATTAGAAATTATAAAGCTAAATTCTAAATCTTTACTAGAGTCTATACAGAATTCGGGTAAAACTGGTGCTCCCCAGCTATCATCTCCACCAATGCCCATTTGTTTACCTATAATGTTAACGTGAGTGAAGTTGACTGGTGGTAAATCTTCTTGGTGAAGAGCATTTTCAAGTTCCATGTTAGAGTAAGGTAAAACACTAAATTCAAATGGTGATTTTTCGTAAGCAAACTTAAGACCTTCACCTTTTTGGTTTTTAACCATTACCCATCTAGTACCTGTTCTATTACCACATTCTTGTGGAACGAGATATTTAGATAGGTTATTTAATGGAGTACTTTCATAAATGCCTAACTTAGCACCTTCACATCTATCGATATAGTTTTCGTCTGGACCCATTCCATACCATGAGAAGGTGTTGAATTCTGATAAAAGTTTAAAGTTCATACCTAATACTGGAAGTTCAGGTAGTCCTTCTACTCCTTTATAAGCTACAGTTACTTTAATTGTACTATCTGATGATACCTCATAAGACATTGTAACAGTAGTTGTTGGAGTTATTGGTAATTGGTAGATGTAATTTAGGATGATTTTATCATCATGCGGTTCTATTGAGCCATCTACACATTTTAGACCATAGGTAGCACTAAGCCATTGAGCACATCTAAAGTCGTGTCTATTTCCTCTATCATTGTCTGTAATTGCTCTCCAGAAGAATGGCATTGGAGTTCTTGTTATGAATTCCTTATTTGAGTATCTCAAAGAGATAATTCCGCCATATTGTTTAGAGAATATTACTTTAAAGTCTTTTCCGTGAACACCTATATTTACATCTCCATAAACAATTTTAAGCTTGCTATCAGGAGAAGTCTTTGTTATTTCTTTTCTTTCAAAAACCTTTTGTCCAAATGCTATTTCGTGTCCTTTATTTGCCCAAATTGTGTCTTCTGCTAAGTGCATTGAAACGGTAAAGACTATTTCTTCAGGGCAATTATATTCTCCAAAAGGTAGTTCTACATGCTTTTCTTCTCCAGCAGCTATAGATACTTTTGTTTTTCCTTCTAGAAGTAATTTACCTTCTTTTTCAACCTTATAATATAATTCATATTTATCTGTATTTACAAAAAGGTTTTGGTTCTTAATTATTGCACCATTCTTATCTGGAGTGATTTTTATGTTTTGATATAAGTATTTTACTTCCATTGCTTTAGGTGAAGGTACTCTATTTGCGTATACTATACCATTGCCACAGAAATTATAATCTGTTGGACGGTCAGTAAAATCGCCACCATAAGATAATACTTCTTTGCCATCTAGTGTTTTTCTATAAAGAGCCTGATCGCCGTAATCCCAGATGAATCCGCCTTGGTACATTGAATATCTATCTTCAAGTTCAGTGTATTTCATCATTCCACCACAGGAGTTCCCCATAGCATGCATATATTCACAACTAATATAAGGTTTTTTTGGATCATTATTTAAGTATTTTTCTATGTCTGCTGCTTTAGCATACATTCTACTTTCCATGTCACTGGTTTTATCATATTCTCTGTTCCAGAATACTCCTTCATAATGGACTAAACGAGAAGGATCTTTTTTCCTAAAGTATTCTGACATTTGGAATATATCTTCTCCTGCATAAGATTCGTTTCCGCAAGACCAAATAAGAATAGAAGGATGGTTTTTATCACGTTCAACCATTGAAGAAGCACGGTCTAAAATTACATCCTGCCACTCAGGAAGATTTCCTGGAACATTCCAAGATGGTTCGCATTGGCCCATCTTCTGCCATGAACCATGACTTTCTAGGTTCGCTTCATCTATTAAATAGATACCATATTCATCACAAAGTCTATACCATAAGCTTTGGTTTGGATAGTGAGAAGTTCTTACAGCGTTGATATTGTGCTGTTTTAAAAAGTTAATATCCCAAAGCATATCTTCCTTAGTAATTGAACGGCCACGTCTTGCACTAAATTCATGGCGGTTTATACCTTTGAATACTATTCTTTTTCCGTTAAGGCACATGATTTTATCTTTCATTTCAAAGCGTCTAAAGCCAACTTTTTGTGGGACAATCTCAGTTAATACATTATCCTTAGTGTGAATTAAAAGATAAAGAGTATATAAGGTTGGTTCTTCTGCACTCCATAAGTTTACCCTATCAATTTTAAGTGATAGGTTTAATTCTCCATTAGAGCTGGCACTACTTATATCTTGAGTTAAAGTCTCTGTAACCTTGTTTCCCTTTGAATCTTCTAAGTATGCCTCTAGTCTGCCTTCTATGTTACCAGAAATTTTAACAGTTGCGTTAAGGGTTCCGGCCTTAAAGTCATCACTTAAGTCAGTTTTCACGAAAAGGTCATTTATATGGGTGTAAGGAACTGCATATAAATAGACATCTCTAAAAATTCCTGAGAATCTCCAAAAATCTTGGTCTTCAATCCAACTGGCACTACTTCTTTTATACACCTCTACAGCAAGTTTGTTTTCTCCTTCCTTTAGATATTCTGTAATATCAAATTCTGAAGGAGTAAAGGTATCTTCACTGTAGCCTACGAATTTGCCATTAAGCCATAAATAAAATGCAGTTTCAACACCTTGGAATGATATAAAGGTTTGTTTATTTTTAAGTTCTTCTTTTATATTAAAAAATGTTACGTAACTTCCTACTGGATTATAGCTTTTTGAAATATGAGGTGGTCTTAGCTCATCGTGACCTTCCCAAGGATACATTGTGTTAATGTATTGGCACTTATCATAACCTTGAAGTTGAATATGTCCTGGAACTTCAATATAGTCAAAGCCACTTACATCAAAGTCTTCTTTATAAAAATCCGTTAACCTTAAGGATGGATTTTCACTGTAAGAAAATCTCCATTTCCCATTCAAGTTTTGTTTAAGTGGCATTTCATCTTGTAATTTAATATCATCCATTCTTTCATAAAACCAATGGTCTGAATGAGCATCTATTCTATTTACTCTAAAGATTTCTGGATTCTCTAACCAGTCTAAGGTTGGGCTAATATCTTTCATCTTATTACCTCACTTTCTCATTTTAAGTAGTTCATTACACATAATATTATAGTTACAAATAAAAGTTTTCTTATACGTCAATGCCATATTGCAAATAATGAATACAGTTTTTCAACTAACTATCAATCTACTTCAAAGCAGAAAATTTTAAATAGTATTGATAAAAAAATATATAAGAATGTTAACTTTTCAAATGTTATATCCTTTAATATTTATTGTATTAGAATTTTACTAAAAAATCAATAACATTTAGTAAACTTTAGTAAAGATACATCTTATATTATTGAAAAGCATTTATCAATAATATATAATCAGATTCAAATGACACTTAAATAGTATTTTAGATTATTACATATAAATGTAAAAAAAGAGGTGAAGGCGTTGGATGAATATTGCAAAATTTTAGTCGTTGATGATGAATTTATTATGAGACAAGGAATTACACATATGATTGATTGGGAAAAAGAAGGCTTTCAAGTTATTGGTCAGGCTTCAAATGGTAAAGAAGCTCTTGAAATTATTAAAAAGCATAGTCCTAATATTGTGATTTCAGATGTCGTAATGCCACAAATGGATGGTGTTGAATTAACTAAATTTATACAAGAAAATTATCCTGAGATTCAAATAATCATCTTAAGTAGCTATAGTGATTTTGAATATGTAAAATCATCATTTAAATATGGGGCCGTTGATTACATTTTAAAACCTACGTTAAATCCAACTGAACTACTTAAGACTTTAAAGAAAGTTAGTAGCAAGATACCCAATTTAACAACACCTTCTAATAATATAACTAATGCAAGCAATATAATAAGTAGACTTATTCATGGATTTGACATAAATATAGATTTAGGCTATGTAGAAAACACATACATTCATCCTACCTTTTGTCTATTTGGTATAAATGCAAAGGTAGCCTATGATAGCCAAGACAAACGTAACAAAATGATTGATTTTATAATTGCTCAGATAAATAAGAATTTTTCGTCAGAGGATGTTTTTCAAGTAGTACGCGCTGAAACTGAAATTATTATTCTAGTTATAAATTTTAAAAATGAAGAGTATAGTTCTTTGGAAAAAAAATTAACTAAGATTGCTAATACAGTTGGTGGGAGTTTTCCGGAAGCATTTTTTGTTTTAAGCGAGAAATTCAAATCTCTTCTCAATATCAAGGGTGTATACGAAAAAGATTTTGTACCATTAACTAAACAGTATTTTTATAATAAAAATAATCATTTGCTAACATCTGAAAGCTATAAAGATCCTTCACCAGTGGAAAAGTTTAACTTCAAAGGCTTTTCGGAAGCGGTTGCTATAATGCAAATTTCAAGCGCTTTTGAAATGTTGACACAATATATAAAAGATGCAATAACCAATAAATCACTCACTGAATTCGAACTGAAAACTTTAATTCAAAACTCATTTTATAACGTAATCACTACTTTAGAATCTTTAAATTTTGATACAACTACTTTAAATTCTTTGAAACATCAGTACTTTGATAGAATTTATAATAGTAAATATGCTGAAGATTTAATAGCAACTTATGAAGATCTATTAAAGGATTTTAGTGAAGTTATAGATAAATATCAGAATAAAATTAATTCTCATATGATTAATAAAATAACGCAATATGTATATACTCATTATAATGAACAACTGACTTTATCAGATGTATCAAAATTATTTAACTTTAATTATCATTATTTATCATCTTATTTTAGTTTGCATAACAAAGAAGGGTTTAATGAGTTTCTTAATAAAATCAGAATAGAAAAAGCCTGTGATTTTTTAAAGCAAGATATTCCTATCTCTGATATTAGTAGCATGGTAGGTTACTCTGATCATAGCTATTTTTGCAAGGTTTTTAAAAAATTCACTGGTCTTACCCCAAGTAACTTTAGGAAAGGTGAGATTAAGTTTTAAAGTTTTATAAGGAACTTTTTACAGAAGAATGACTAGGAATTAGACTAATTCAATTAGATATTTAAACACTATATATTAAAAAACCTTATATAAATGGAAAGGTAAGAAGACTATGTCGAATTTATTTAAACGTTTTTATTTTACTAGTCTATTTTTTAAAATTGCATCTATTGTCTTTGTTAGTGTTGCGTTGGTGTCTATTTGTACAACTGCACTTACTATTAAAATATCTAAAGATGTACTTGTAGATACTTTTAGTAGATCAAACTATAAGGTATTAACTCAAATTAGTGAAAGTTTTGCAAGATTAAATGACAAGACCTTAAACATTATGAATGTGATCAGTATTAGTCCTGATTTTGAAAACTATTTGACATATACAGGACCTGATAATAAATTCACATATAACACTATTTATAAAATGAAAAAGCATCTGATGGAAACAGTACCAGCTAACGATTTTAATGATTTTACCGTAGTGATTGTAGGGGTTAATGGTAGAACTCATGTAGTAAATAATGACCGAATTACTTCTGAGGTAGAAGATATTTTAGAGTATGATATATCAAAGAATGCATTAAATAATAAGAATACTGTTTTGTATCAATACCTTGAATATGGATTTACAAGTCTAACAAGGTATAAGAATACAATTGTGGCAACGAAAGTATTAACTAATAAAATAACTAAAGAACCGTATGGATTTGTTTATATACTTATTACTCAAGATGTTTTAAAAAATTATTATGCACATTTTGTAGGTGCTGGAAGTAACATCTCTATAATAGCTAGTGATGGTACTGTTGTTTCTTCTAATATAATTTCTCAAGTAGGAAAGAAAAATTTAGATTTATATGAAATTTCAAAGGATATCCAAAGTAACAATAAAAGTTACATAAATACTAAGATGAATTCTGACGATATAACTATATTATCCAAATATTTGCCTGTTTACAATTTTAATATGGTTGGTACTATTAATAAAAATATGTTCTTGAGTGAAATGTATAATACCTCAGAGATTATTTTAGTTAGCGGAGGCATTTCACTAATCTTTATTATTATTACTTTTTTTACTATACAAAAGTCTACTAAATCTATTTCTGCTTTGGTGGAGAAAATACCTCATATTATTCATGGTGATTTTAATAACCATATTTCAGTTGATGGAAGTTATGAAACCCGAGAATTATCTATTGCTTTTAACTATATGTTAGATGGATTAAACAGTTATGTTCAGAAACAAGTAAAACTAGAAAAGGAAAAGAGAAAAGCAGAAATACATGCTTTGCAGATGCAGATTAATCCGCATTTCATTTATAATACCTTATCATCTGTTAAGTGGCTAATGTGGCAAGGAAATGTAGAAAAGTCTATCGATACTATTGATGCGTTCATTTCTCTCCTTCAAAATACAATTAGTAATAAAAATGAAATGATAACAATACTAGAGGAAATAAATAATATAAAAAATTATGTGTTAATACACCATATTCGTTACGGTGATGATATCATTGTTAATTTCTTTGTAATGCCTCAGTGTGAAGAATATATTATTCCGAAATTAATTCTACAACCATTTATTGAGAATTCTTTTTTTCATGGATTTCCTAACAAAAGCAAAGGGTATATTCATATATTTGTAAATGAAATTGATGGAAATCTTATTTGCGAAATTATTGATAATGGTATAGGGATATCTGATGAAAATTTAGAAAACATTCTTGAGAAATCTACCAATAAAAATACTCATTTTACTAGTATCGGTATTCACAATGTTAATGATAGGATAAAACTTTTATATGGGGATAACTATGGTGTCACTATTAATAGTGAAATAGATAGAGGTACTACAGTAAAGGTAATAATACCTGCCCAAAAAAATTTTATAGATGAATAATAGATATAAAAATTTCCCCTTAGTATTTGATAACTGGTGTCTAATCATGTAATCAAATACTAAGGGGTTTTTATGGTATATTAGGGGTTATCTATTGGTATGTTAGGGGGAAGTTATTGCATACAGGGGAATGCAAACTGTAACTTGAATTATCTATCTTTTGTTACACAGATTTTCTAATTGAAATCTTAAATTATTAAAAAAATATATTTCTAATACTATTTTACTGATCCAAGCATACCTTGAACAAATTGTTTTTGCATTATAAAGAATATTAATGCAGTTGGTAAAGTAGCTATTAAAATAGCAGTCATAATCATGCCATAGTCTGGGTTATAACTTGAACCTAAGGTAGAAATAATTAAAACTGCAGTTCTTTTTTCAGGGGATTGTAGTGCAATTAATGGCCAGATATAAGCATTCCAGCTACTCATAAATGTAATAATCGCTGCTGCTGAATAAGTTGATTTCATAGTTGGAACATATATTTTAAAGAAAATCTCTAATTCTCCTAAACCATCAATTCTAGCTGCTTCTAAGATATCTTTTGGGAAGGACTTTGTATTTTGTCTGAAAAAGAATATCAAAAATGCAGTAGAAAAGCTAGGTACCATTACAGCTATCAATGTATTTAATCCCATAAATTTTAGCGGTGTGGAATTGATAAATGCAAATAATCTAAAAAGTGGAACCATTAAGGCTGCAAAAGGAACCATCATAGATAAAAGTAAAATTGTAAATAATCTTTCTCTTGCTCTTGATTTGAATATTTCAAATCCATAACCAGCTAAAGAAGAGATTAATAATGCAAAAATAGTAGTTAAAACAGCTATTTTTGCTGAGTTAACAAGTGAATTAGCAAATCCTAAGTCTGAGCTTAGAAGGTTGTTTAAATTTACAAAGAAGTTTTTACCGGGCAACAGAGAACCTCTTGTAATTTCTACAGATTCATTTGTAGAACCAACTATAATCCAGAAAAACGGGAATAATGAAACAAAGGCTAGTAAGCTTAAAAATAAATATTTAAAGGCTGCTGATACTTTAAATTTTTTAGTCATTTTTATCTCCTCCTACTTTGAATTGGATTAATGACAATATGATAATCAATATTACAATGATAAAAGAAACTGCTGCGGCATATCCAAAGTTTGGTGAGAACTTAAAGCTTAAGTTATATATATACTGAGAAATAGTAGTAGTAGCGTTAGCTGGACCACCTTGAGTAATGTTTTGAACTTCATCAAATAATTGTAGTGTACCGATCGTCGATGTTATTGTAGTAAATAGAATAATTGGTTTTAATAATGGGACTGTCATGCTTGTGAATTTCTTAAATGTAGAAGCTCCATCAATTTCTGCTGCTTCATAAATCGAAGGATCAATATTTTGTAGGCCTGATAAGAAGAATATCATATTATATCCTGTCCATCTCCAAGTAATTGCAACGATTATTAAGATTTTAGCAAATAGCGGATCTGTAACCCATTGAATTGGATCAGATATTAAATGAAGATTCAATAATAACTTATTTACTATGCCGTCTGCTGCAAATATACTTTTCATAACCATTGAGTAAGCTACTAGGGAAGTTACACATGGTAGGAAAATTGCAGTTCTAAAAAATCCACTGAATTTTAAGTTTTTATCATTAAGGACAGCTGCAATGATAAGCGCTAAAAGGATCATTATTGGAACTTGGCAAACTAAATACAAAAGAGTGTTTGTAAGTGATTTAATAAAAGTACTATCTGTAAGCATTCTTTGGTAGTTTTGTATGCCATTAAACTTTAAATTATTTCCACTTCCTGATTGAAAGGAAGTCAAAAGAGCTTGTATCATCGGATAAAAAACAAATATTGATATTAAAATTGTACTTAAAGAAACAAAGAACCATCCCCATCTATTGGCACCACTAGACATTTCCAAATTCTTCTTGCGACTCATCTTCCTCATCTCCTTATAAAACCATTTGCCAAATATCTATGTAGTAATTCAGCAAATGGTTTTTAATTTTTATTATTCTAGATATTGTTAGTTTTTAACTGCTGCTTCTGCTTGTGTTTGAGCATTTTTAAGTGTTGAATCCATATCAGATCCACCAACGATCGCTTGTACTGCTTCTGTCATAATGCTTTCGATAGCATATGTGTGAAGACCATAGTTTACAGGTGGAATTTTTGCTGTCCATGTAGAGAAATCTTTAAATATTTCTTGACCTCCAAAGAATTCAGAAGGTTTAGAGTAATTTTCACCAGTGCTTGAGGATTTTAATGTACTTACTAAGTTAATATCTTTTGCTAAGTCATTCATTAATTCATTACTTGCTGCAAAAGTTTTTGCTAAGAAATCAGTTGCTAAATCAGAACCAGTAACTTTATCTAATACATACCAACTAGAACCACCAAGGTTAGAAGCGTTAACAGACTTAGAGTTTGCTCCCAGTCTTGGAATAGAAGTTACAGCCCATTTGCCACTTTGATCTTTAGCTGTTTGCACTGATGATGCAATCCAACAACCAGTTGGTACAGTAGCAACGTCTCCTTTTTGGAACGCACCTACGAAGGAATCCCAATCAGAAACTTGTTTTACTATTCCAGCATCAAGTAAGTTTTTGTATACTGTTATAGAGTCTTTTAATGCTTGGTTATCTGCAAGGTTTACAGTTTTTCCGTCTTTCTCCATGTACCATTCACCAGCTGTTTGCATCATAACTCTGATTTGAGCTAAGTCATTAGGGTCAAGTGTTAGCATATCTTTTCCAGTCTTTGCTTTTACAGCTTTACCAACTTCAATATACTTTTCCCAAGTCATATCTTTCATATCTTCTTTTTTATAGCCTGCTTGTTCTATATAATCAGTTCTATAGAATAAAGCTGTTACACCACTATCAAATGGTACACCATATAGTTTGTCACCATTTTTCATGATATCTAGTTTGTAATCCATGAATTTGCTTGCATCTATTGAGCCACTTATATCTTTGAAGTCCTCAGGATAAGCATTTAAATAACCTGGAGCCTTGTAATCTTCAATTAAAACAATGTTAGGAAGTCCATCATAAGTTCCAGATGAAAGACTTGTATTTAATTTTTGTACGATATCATTTTGTGCCATAGTTACAATGTTGAATTTTACGTCTGGATTATCTTTTAGGTAGATATCCTTAGCTTCATTTAATGCCTTAATATTGAATGTTTCATCCCAAGCCCAAATAGTAACTGTTTTATCAGTGCTTGTCTTACTATCTGATGTATTACTACTACTTGATGATCCACAACCTACTAAGCTGAATGTCATCATAGCAGTTAGTGCAGTAGCTATAATTTTTTTAAAATTCATAAACAAATCCTCCTCGAATGATTAAATTTATATTACTGATGTATTTGTTTACATTTTAGCATTTTCAACATAGTAAACGTTATGATGATATTAATCTTAATTTGTACTAATTTTATAATGAAAAAAAATAAATTTGTTCTTTTTTTAGATATTAGTACTTTTTTGTGATTGGTTTTAAGTTGCCAGTATATTCAGGAGTGAAGTTAAAAATGAATAATTATAGTAAAGATTATTATAAGAATTGAGTAAGTTTTATTAAGGCAAGAATAATGTCTAAGTGGAGAAGAATGTTAAAATTAAAAAAGGTTTACTGAAAAGTAGGTACATTTCAGTAAACCTTTTTAAGCTATATTATTTCTGTACAGCTTTCTCTTATTTTAAATTCAGTTGGTATTATAACTTTTTTATTATATTCTCTGCTGCCGTTTATAGATTCTAATAATAAATCAATAGCAGCGTTGCCTAAATATTCACTTGGAATTCTTATAGTAGTTAATGAGGGTACCATATATTTTGCACTAGGTAGGTCATTAAAGCCTACGATACTTATATCTTTTGGTATATGTAAGCCAGCCTCTGAGATTGCCTTATATGCCCCAACTGCCATAGTATCATTTCCAATAAAAAATGCTGTAGGTCTATCTTCTGATTTTAATGCTTCGGTCATAAGTTTATAGCCTATTTTAAAGGTAAAGCGTTCAGTTTCATATATATAATTAACATTATATATACCTCTGCTTTCCATAAATTCTTTATATTTAATATCTCTATCATCTATAAATAAATTTTTATAATCTATACTCTCTAATTTTTTTCCACCGATATAGCCTATTTTTCTATGACCTAACTCGTATAGATAGTTCAGTATCTTAGAAGTTGCTTTTCCTATATCGGCCATTACGGAATCAAATCTATTTTCGTTTGGTGAAAAATCTACGAATACTATATTTTCATTAGAACTTGCTAGCTTTTCTATAGTATCGTCGTAAAATCGTCCAATTGCAATTATTCCGCTAAGATTTCTAATATCTTCAACCGGAGTATCTTCAGTCACCTTTACTAAATTAAAGTTATTTTCGTTGCTTTTTTTCTCAGCAGCTAATCTTATTGATAAATAGTAAGGGTCTTCTAGTTCTTCTTGGTAGTTATACCAGTAAACAATTCCAATATCTCTAGAAAATTTATTTTTGGTTTTTTTTGACTTCGATGGAACATACTCAAGTTCAGATGCGATCCTTAATATTTTCTCTCGTGTCACATCAGTAACGTTTAATGTATCATCAAAGTTTAAAACTCTAGAGACTGTGGACATAGAAACCCCTGCAAGAGATGCTATTTCTTTTATAGTGGCCAATTGATTTTCCTCCCTATATTACCATAATATTTATTTTGACTTGAAAATATTTGGTAAGTTACTTATTACAAAAAGCATCTGCTTACCATAAACATATAGATATAGTATCAAAGTTTTATATTAACATCAATATTCTAAAATAGCGAACAGGACGTAAGTAAAGTAGTTTAATAGCTTCATTTCCTTGTTAATTATCAGCTTGTATGATATAAATTAGATATTGGACACATTGAAAAAATATAGAGTCTATAAGAGAGGTAAATCATGAACTTTTTAAGTGCAGAAAATATATCGAAAAGCTATAGCGAAAAGCAGCTTTTTAATAATATAAATTTAGGTATCAATGATGGTGATAAAATTGGTGTAATAGGTATAAATGGAACAGGGAAAAGTACCTTGCTTAAGGTTATCGCAGGAGTAGAGAATGAGGATACAGGAAAGATTATAAGAGCAAATGCAGTTAGAATTGAGTACTTATCCCAAAATCCAGCTTTTGATGAGAATGCTACGGTAATCGAACAGATTTTTAAAGGTGATACTCCTGTGATGAAGCTTATAAGGGAATATGAAGAAGCAATAGAGGATAAAAATACACCGGATGAAAAGCTTATGAGACTTACAAGGGATATGGATGCAGCCAACGCTTGGAACCTTGAGAGTGAAGCAAAGACCATATTAACGAAGCTTGGAATAACAGATTTTTCTCAAAAAGTTGGGAATTTATCCGGAGGCCAAAGAAAAAGAATAGCTCTAGCAGCAGCGCTTATTAGTCCAGCTGAACTTCTTATACTAGATGAGCCGACTAATCACCTAGACAATGATACCATTGCGTGGCTTGAACAATTTCTTAATAAAAGAAAAGGGGCTCTATTAATGATCACTCATGATAGATACTTCCTAGATAGAGTTGTTAATAGGATAATTGAAATCGATGGTGGAAATTTATATTCATATGAAGGGAACTATAGCGTATTCTTAGAAAAAAAGATTGAGCGTAAAGAATTAGAAGCATCAACTCAAAGTAAGAAGGAGAATCTTTTTAGAAAAGAGCTTGCTTGGATCAGAAGAGGGGCACAGGCTAGAAGTACAAAGCAAAAGGCTAGAATAGACAGGTTTGAAACTTTAAAGGGTGAATTAGGAAAGGCACAGGACGAAAAACTTGAGATATCTGTTACAGGTAGTAGACTTGGAAAGAAGATTATCGAACTTGAACATATTAATAAATCCTTTGAAGATAAAAAGGTAATAGAGGATTTTAGCTATATACTTTTAAGAGATGACAGAATAGGAATAGTAGGAGCTAATGGAAATGGTAAGTCTACTCTTATAAATATAATTAGTGGTAAGCTTCAAAAAGATAGTGGGGAAGTTGTTATTGGAGATACAGTGAGGATCGGAGTATATTCTCAAGAAAATTATAGTATGAATGAAGAACTTAGAGTTATTGAATATATAAGAGAGGGTGCAGAACTTATTACCACTGCTGATGGTGAAAAGGTCACAGCATCGCAAATGCTGGAGAAATTCTTGTTTCCATCTCATCTTCAATGGACACCGATATCAAAACTTTCTGGGGGAGAAAAAAGAAGGTTATATCTTTTAAGAGTTCTTATGGAAAGCCCAAATGTTCTGCTACTAGACGAACCTACTAATGATTTAGACATAGAGACTCTTACTATATTAGAGGATTATATTGATAATTTCAGTGGACCTGTTATAGCTGTTTCTCATGATAGATATTTCTTAGATAGAATTGCCAATAAAATATTCTTCTTTAGAGGTCAAGGTGAAATAGATAAGTATGTGGGTAACTATACAGATTTCAAAGAAACTGTGGAAATAGAAACAAGTAGTGAGGAAAAGAATCCAAAGGCAGTGGATAAATCAAAAGGTAATGGGGATAAAAACTTCTTAGATGTGGATAAAAATTTTCAAAAGCAAGAAAAAAAGCCAATGAAGTTTTCCTTTAAAGAGCAAAGAGAATTTGATGAGATTGATTCAGTTATCGCTGGATTGGAAGAAAAATTAGAAGATTTAGAGGCAAGAGTAGAAAAAGCAGCTACGGATTATGTATTGCTTCAAGAACTTCTAGCAGAAAAGGAAAGTTTGCAACAAGAACTTGAGGAAAAGATGGAAAGATGGGTATATCTAAATGAATTAGCTGCTCAAATTGAAGAAAATAAGGCAAATAAAAATAAATAAATTTATAATATAGGAGAAAAGTATGTTTCTAGTTATTATGATAATAGCCTTAGTGGCTTTAGATCAAGTTTCAAAGCTTATGATCATCAATAATGTTGAGGTTGGTGAAAAGATACCAGTTATAAATGATTTTTTCTATATAACTCATCACAAGAATGAAGGAATAGCGTGGAGTTTATTAGAGAATAAAGGGTATATCTTTATTCCTATTACTATTATTGTAACAGTTGTTCTTTCGTATATGATATATAAGAACAAAGAAAAGTTATTTAGAATCTCCTTAGCAGTAATTTTAAGTGGTGCTATAGGAAACTTGATTGATAGATTATTTTTAGGAAGTGTTACAGATTTCTTTGAGTTTCATTTTGGCTCATATGTGTTCCCTGTTTTTAATGTGGCTGATATTTGTGTAGTTCTTGGATCTGTGGCATTGGTTATTTTTGTATTGTTTTTCTATGATGAAGAGCAAGATAAAATTAAGCTAAAATAGGAAAAATTAGTTAGTCTATAAAATTATAAGCTGCATGCGTATAGTCATACTAATTAAGGATGCTGGAAATAGAGAAACATTTACTGATGGTTAAGCTAAAATGTTTTACTAAGAAACCTTCTATGATATTTTTATTTTATTATAGAAGGTTTCTTTTTTTATAGATAAACACATTCAAAACTTGAACTTGTGATAAAATTTTCATTGGTAACATTAGTATTAGCTTTGATAAAATTAAAGAATAAGTTGAGAATTAACTGTGGTATCTATGACACATGTCTAAATGAGAAATTGCACAATTTCATTTTATGTATTTCTATTTAAAGAAAACAATGGATTCTCAATGCTAATCTATAGGTTAAAATCTCTATTTTTAAATTATGCGATTTTCTCTAAAGATAAATAAGTTTAAAACAATATTCATTTTTTCTAAATTTACTTTCAATATAAGAATTGAAACTATTAGTTTTTCTTATAGAATTGTAAAGCTAGTCCACCTACGTAATATGGACAGTTTTGAGCTGAATGTCTCACTAATCCATAAGTTCCCCATTTAGAAAGTACATTTACATTGCCGTAAGCATCAGGTCCTATTGTGCCAGCTATACGATTATAGACTATTCCAGAATGTTCATTACCAGGTGAGCTATAGTATACTCTTTCTCCAGAATATCCGCTAGCAGTACCCATATAATTATAGCTACCATCTGTCATATAAGGTGTTGGATTATTTATCCAATATACATTACTGGTAGCTTGGCTATACCAAGCATAAGAATGGCAATTATAATTTGAAGTGGCAGATCTTAAAAGACCAATCCCTGGATATGTAGATTTAACCCAATTATCAGCTTCAACTTTTTCAGCATTAGTCATAAGTTCTCCAAGTTGGAGAACCTCTACAGGTGTTCCTTTTGGAGTATATACATATTTAGTTGTTTGTTCGGCTACTAATGAAGGTGTTTCTTCAGTTGCTAAAGTGGTTGTTTGATCAACTACTAATGTAGTTGATAGTGCAGGTGCTGGTTTAACTATTAATGTAGTTGCTAATGTATTTGACTGTTCAGTTGATAAGGTCGCTTGTTTTTCTGCTTCAACTTTATAACTAGTAGCACAGGTTGCACCATAAATATCCTTATGCTCTTTCTTTTGCATATATTTATTTTCTACTTCTTTTTCTACTTCATTTTTACTTGTGTCATTTAGTTTACTTATAACTTCATCTTGTCTTAGTAATACTTCAACACTAGCTAAATCAAAAATTTCACTTGAAGCTACATCATCAGCAACTTCTATACTCTTGTATTTAGCAATTAGCTTATCAGCAACATCTTCTCTTTTTAATAATTCTTTTAGTCCATTAAATTTCTTGGAGACAGCATTAAATCCTTTTTGATATGAATCATAAGCATATATATCCATAAGGAAAGGATAATTTAAGACAGTTTCTATTAACTCATCTGTAGTCAAACTTTTTAGAACTTCTTCTGGTATCTGACAAGATTTTTCTCTTGCTGGTTTATTGCCTAACTTGTACCACTCCACTGTTCCAGGTTTTATTGGATAATTATAACCAATAGCAGTATTGATAGTTACTTCATTAGCACCAGTTGCAGAAACTGAAACTCCTGCAATAGTAACAAACACTAGCGCTGATGCTGAAATAAAAGATAAAAGTCTTTTTCTAATATTCATTTTAATCCCCCTAAAAAATAGTAAAATAATTAAACTTATTTATCTTAAAATTTAAAACATGTACAAAATTTACCTTTTGATAGAGATTGGTTTTCATTAAGAAGACGCTTACATGATAATTTATAAAAACTAAATTAGATAAGAAACCTAAAACTATCATTAATATATAAATTTAAAATATCACAACTTTACACAAAATAGAAAATATCAACAATATTCGCCTATTATTTACAATTATGTTACCATATTGATTAAAAATTTTCAATACTGCAAATGTAAATGTTTTTCATTAGATTTTAACAGAACTATTAACTATTTATTTTTACTTTTGAATTACTCACTCCAAGTTATTGAGGATGATGATTGTAAGTAATTATATAAAATTGCATGTTAGAAAAAGTTTAGGAAAACTTTATTTGAATCCAGAGATTTTATAATATAAGCTAATAATATGAGAAGTAATAAATTTAGGAAATTAATTACGAATTAGTTATGATAATCATAGCTGGAAGTGTGGAGAAATGATGAAAAAGATATTACTTATTGTAGTAGCATGTATTATGGGTGTATACGGATTGGTAGAAGTTACAAAGGCATTAGAAAAGGAACCGTTTAATCCTTTGATGCAAACAGAGTCTACTTATCGAACTTTAGAGAAGATAGACTTAAGTGATCCATATTATAAGGCAAATAATATAGTAGAAGGTTATACCATTCCAGAAAATTTAGATGTCAGATGTAAGTATACGGATTCTAGTTTACTTGTTACAACTTCAGATAGCCATTATGTAAAAAATCAATTTAGCCTACCAGAGGGTATATATGAATATAATTTTAAAACTGAAGAGATGAAGCTAATAGCTGACAAAGTGAAAAAGAAAAATCATATAAAGACTGTGGCTTATGATGATGGTTATTTAGTTTGGGAAGAAGATGGTCAAGAATTGATTAGTGAAGTGAATGATGGAAGAGGGTGGAAGATGTATTTGAAAAACATAGATACTGGTAAAGTAATTAAAATAGATCAATACAGCAAAAAGAATAGTAGCTATGCTAGTGGTGGATATAAATTTAGTCCTAATGATATAGATATAGATGGTGAAAATATTGTATATAAAATAGATGCAGTTAACGAAAAAAAAGAGACAATTCATATTGTGAAAAGCTATAACATAAAAACTAAGGAATTAAAAGAAATTAAGAGGAGTAACAGTATAAATAAAGATACCTTCTCTGAGCCAGATGTTGATGGAGATAAGGTTGTATTTTGTGGACATTCTATAGATTCTAATGATTCTCAAATATATATATATGATATAAACTCAGGAATATTTGATGTTATTTGGTCAACAGAGGATGAGAAAGATTTTAATAACGCAAAGATAAGTGAAGATACTGTTACAATTGCTAAATCAAATTGTAAGACGTATAACTATAACGGTTATAGCTTTACATCAAAAGTTGTTTTGTATGATATTAATAAGAGAGCTTTTGAACCGATAAGAGATCCAGAACAAGTTAAGTGGGAGTCTGGACATAACGGCAGCATAAATTTGTTTAATGATAAATATTTAACGTTTAGCACTGGAGATAATTCTAATACGAAAATTTATGATATGAAAGCCAAGAAGTATATAGATTTATTGAGAGAAGAGGAAAAAAATGAATATCTCATAGAAGGTGTAGGTGAATCCTATGATAATTTAGTGATGGTAGACTTATGGAAAAGTGAATATACAAGAAAACGGGTATACATATTAGAAAAAGAGAACAGCATGTCCTAGGACGTGCTGTTCTTCTATAAGAACTAAATTTTTAAACAATTTTTCTTAGCTGGTCTGTTAGTACAAATTCATTTATAACCTTTGCAACACCACTGTCATTATTGGAAGCTGTAATATAATCAGCTCTTTCTTTTACATCTTCAAAAGCATTTCCCATAGCTACTCCAAGACCTGCATATTCAATCATAGGTAAATCATTCCCACTATCACCGATAGTTATGACCTCTTCTTTTTTTATATTATAGTATTTTGTAAGAAACTTAACAGCACTGCCTTTAGTGATTCCTTTTGAGCTAATTTCTATATTATCTGCTGCTTGGTTAACTAGTTCTATATCATGTAGTTGTTTTAGTTCCTTCTTAAGTGCATTTAGTTTATCTATATCCTTGACGGTTACTTCACATTTGTATATGTTATCAACGCTTGTATCGATCATCTGCTGCCATTGTTTTTTATTAAATATATATTTGAGTTTTGTATTTCTGCTAACAACTCCAATTAGCTTACCTAAGAAAAGTATAAGGGTAAACTTAAAGTTGCTGCTGTATACCTTGTCTGTTGTGTAAAAAGACGCTTTTATATTGTGCTTTGAGAAGATTTTGAGTAATTTGCTACAGGTATTTTTGCCTAATATCTTCTTAAAAATAAACTCATCATTTTTCTTATCCTTAATGATAGTTCCGTTGGAGCCAACAATTGAAGAATTAACTCCTAATAAATTAGAATAATATTCAGCATCACTAAATAACCTACCGCTACATATTACAACATGTAAGCCTTTATCATGTGCTTCCTTTAAAGCTTTCTTTGTATCTTCTGTAAGCTTATGTTTATCATTTAGTATGGTGCCATCTATATCTACGCAAATCATTTTGTAACTCATAACGTCCCCCATAAATAAAGTTTTAATGTTAATTCTCATAATAGTTATGATTTTCTTTGCTAGTATAACTATAGCTCTTAAAGTTGTATTCAATATTAATATATGGTTAATTCTAATAAAAGGGTAAATAAAGTAAGATGTTTTATCAATAGTCTAATGGAAAAATTATCGAAGTTCAATAGCATTATCTTAGGCTAGAAATGGAAAACACTAAAGAATGGTGATATAATTGTTACCGAGGAGATGATGAGATGAGAAAGTTATCCATAAAGAGCTTATTACTTATAATCTTTGCTATTGCAATGTTGGTTTTAAGTGGATGTTCTAAGGAAAAAAGTGCAGCAGATACCTTTGCGGTATACAAAGAAAGCTGGCAAAATAAAGATTATGAAGCTATGTATGAAATGCTTTCAACGGAAGCAAAAGGATATGTATCTAAAGAAGATTTTGTACAAAGATATACAAAAATATATAGTGGAATAGAGGCAGAAACTATAGAAATCACCGTGGACAGCGAAAATGAGAATAAGAATGAAAAGGACAAGAGTAGTATTCCTTTTTCAATAGATATGAAAACTGCTGCTGGTGATATTAAAATAGAAGGTTATACTGCTAATTTAGTTAAGGAAAAAGTTGATAAGAAAAGCAACTGGCTTATTAACTGGGATGAAAAAATGATTTTTCCACAGATGGTTCAAGGGGATAAGGTTAGAATAGACACCTTAGAAGGCAAGCGTGGAGAAATATATGATGCAAAAGGAAATGGTCTTGCAGTTAATAGTACAGTAACACAGATAGGTATTTATCCTAAGAATTATGAAGCTAATAAAGCAGCAAATACAGAGCAACTTGCTAAAATTCTTGATATCAACCCTAATGATATAACAGAAAAGCTTGCAGCAAATACTAACCCTGAATATTTTGTACCGATAGTAACAGTAAATTCTACTGAGAGAGAAAAAATATCTGCAGCTTTAGCGATTGATGGAGTAATAAAGAAAGATAAGAATGGTAGAACTTATAATGGCGGAGAAGCTTTTGGAGCTTTAATTGGTTACATAGGTAATGTAACAGCAGAAGAGTTAGAAGCTAATAAAGATAAAGGTTATACAGAAACTAGCTTGATTGGTAAAAGAGGCTTAGAACAGGTTTATGAAGATAGATTAAAGGCAAAAGACGGAGCACACATATATATTTCAAGAGAGAGCGACAACAGTAAGATTGATATTGCAAAGACAGAACCAAAGGATGGGGAAAAGATAACTATTTCTATTGATTCTGAGTTGCAAAAGAAAATATATGAAAGTATGAATGGTGAAAAAGGAGCATCTACGGTTATAGATCCAAAAACAGGTGCTGTTTTAGCTATGGTAAGCTCACCATCTTTCGATCCTAATTCCTTCACTACTTATGTAACTCAAACAACAAAAGCTAAGTGGGATGTAGCAAAGGATGCACAATTTGAAAATAGATTTAAGAAAAGTTATGCACCAGGTTCAACCTTTAAGCTTTTCACAGCTATTGCAGGTCTTGAAAAGTCTGCAATAAATCCAGAAGAAGCGCTAAGTATTTCAGGAACTCAGTGGCAACCAAATGCAAGCTGGGGAGATTATAAAGTTACAAGAGTAACAGATACAGGGGCACCAGTCACTTTGAAAGATGCTTTTGTATATTCAGATAATATTTATTTCTCTCAAGTAGCCCTTAAGCTTGGCAAAGACGCTTTTATAGAAAAGGCAAAAGCTTTTGGAATAGGGGAAGAACTTCCTATAGATTATCCAATAGTAGCGTCACAGATATCAGCAGATGGCAGCTTAAAGAATGACATAGCTCTTGCAGATAGCAGCTATGGTCAAGGTCAGGTGCTTATGACACCACTTCAACTTACACTTATGTATAGTGCTGTTGTAAATGATGGTAAAATAATGTCACCAACCATTGAAAGCAAGCAACCAAAGGTTTGGAAGGAAAATCTTATATCAGCTGCAAATGCTAAGGTTTTAGCTGACGATTTGAAAGCTGTAATAGAAGAACCAAGTGGAACAGCACACAGCATACAAATACCTGGAGTTTCTCTTGCTGGTAAAACAGGAACTGCAGAGCTTAAAAAGGATGCTAATGATACGAATGCAGAGGAGAATGGCTGGTTTGTAGTTATGAATACAGATAATCCTAAGTTAGTTATGGCTACGATGATGGAAAATGTAAAAAGTAAAGGTGGTAGTCACTTCGTATTAGATGGACAAAAGAAAGTTTTAGATTATTACTTTGCTAAATAAAAGCGTATATATATTCTGAATAGAAACCTACAGTAAATGTATAAATAATGCATGAATTTAATGTAGAGTAGTAGTAAACCTATATAAAATATAAAAGCTACATAGTCTCACGAAAGTAAGGCTGTGTAGCTTTTTCTGTAGAAATAATAATGTTTTTGAAATAATCATATTAACTATTGTTCTGTTTGGCTTGTTACTGGGATTGTTATTTCAACCCTAGTAAAGTTGCCAAGAACACTTACAATGTTTATACCATAGTCGTTTCCGTAATATAATTTAAGTCTGTCATCTATATTTTTAAGACCAATGCTGTTAAGACGACCTTTATGCTCCGTATTATGAAGGAGTTTATCGATAGTAGATTGATCCATTCCCACACCCGTATCTTCAACAGTAATGTAGATTAAATCATCCTTTAGGAAGCCTTGTAATAATACTATGCCATCCTTTTCAGCTTGATCTATACCATGGATTATAGCATTTTCTACTATTGGTTGAAGTAAAAGTTTTGGAATTTTATAGTGCATAATTTCATCGGATAGTTTAAAAACAACATTCAAATTGTCATAGTATTTATATTGTTCAATGTTTATATAATGTTTAATATATTGGAATTCTTCTTCAATAGTTATGAATTCATTAGTTTTGCCCATACTTACATTTAATAATTCTATTATAGAGTTAGTTAGATTACTTATATTATCTATCCTTTGGGTATCAGATAGCCATTTAATAGTATGAAGAGTATTAGAAACAAAATGAGGATTAATTTGTGATTGTAAAGTTTTTATTTCTAATAATCTTTTTTTCATCTCTTGAGTTTTAATATCTTGAAGCAAAGTAGTTATTTGATCCATCATATTATTAAAGGTAATGCTCAGGTCTTCTATTTCATCGTTAGAGTTAATTATTATTTTAGTTGTTAGATCACCGTTTTTAATTTTTTCCATTCCTTTTCTTAGTCTGTGTATGTTTTTGCTTATAGAGTAGGATAAGACTATTGCAATAATTAATGAGACTATAAGCAGAATTACTGAGTAGCTCAGGGTGTTTCGAATTGCGCTAGAGGATTTTTGTAGCAAACTACTTTCAGGAACTAAGGCAAAAGTAATCCATTTTGTAAATTTAGATTTGTAATAGACTACAAACATAGATTCGCCGTTTATTTCTTGAAGAAAATAACCGTTATTATAAGGAATTTTGTTCAATACTCCCTTATAATCAGTGCTACTTATGTTATCACCAAGAGTTGATGCATCATTGTTGTTATAAATAATTTTATTATCCCCATCAACCATAAATACACTGCTATTAGTAGGAAATTGAGAACCGAGTTTTGAATTTATAAGTTCATATGTGCAATTAACTACAATAATTCCAAGGTTTTTATCGCCCTTTCTGATTTTAGCTATATAAGAAATTACGTCATTTGTTTTAGTTTTTGAAATTGTATTTAGATCGTAAGCCGAGTTTACCTGTATTTTTACAATATTATCTTTCAAATTTTTATTGTTGAAATAAGCTCGGACACTGGCTTCGCTAAGCATTCTGCCATTTCCCTCTGTATATATCCTACCTTTAGAATCCATGATTTGTATACCGGAAATATCATAGTTATTGGTAATCATTTGCGTCAGGTATTCATGCATTTTTATATTGTTATTAAAGATAGTTGTCTTATCTTGTGTTTCAAGGTTTTCTTCTAATATTTTCATAATAGTAGAGTTATTAAATGCCATTATTGAGGTCAAATACTGATTATTTGTTAAGGTGTTTTCAAAGCTATTATTTGAATCTTCTAAAAGCTTATAGGTATATGTTTCAACTAAATCTGTTACTACTCTAGTGGTATCCCTATACCATATAGAAGTTAGTATTAAGGTTAATGCTATAGTCATTGAACCAAATGCCAAAGCTATTTTTCTAGTAATTCCTTTTTTATTATCCATAATATATATCTCCGTAATTTTAAAATCTTCATATAAATAATTAGTGTTTATATAGTGGCTATGTTACTAAGTTTGTTTAATATAAGAGTAGCTTTTTTAGGGTGAACTAATTAAGTTATAACTATTCATTGAGGCTACTATTTCTTAGTCCTTATGGTGATAAATAAATTAATTAACTAGTAAATGCTCAGTTTAGTAACTAATTAATTTTTTTATGTCAGGTTAAAAGTATTTCGTCTAAAATTTAATTTTCTTGAGAAAAAATTTCCCACTAATATTAAAATAAGATGTGTTGAAGTTCAAGAAAGTTAAGAGTAATTGAATATAAACAAATAATTCACTTACAGCAATAGGGATACTGTAAGTGAATTATCAATATAATAATTATTATTAGGGGTACGAGTCTATTTTGAGGAACCAGTAATACCCTCAACGAATTGTTTTTGTAACAACAAGAATATTATTATTACTGGTAGAGTTGCAATTACTATTGCAAGCATTAATTGACCGTAATCAATAACATATGCAGAAGATATTGTTGATATGAATAGAGTCAATGTTTTTGATGTTTCAGTTTGTAGTACAATCAATGGCCATAAGTAGTTATTCCATTGATTCATGAATGCCCAAATTGCTCCAGCTGCAAACACAGATTTCATAGGAGGAACAACTATTCTTAAGAATATAGTAAGCTCGCTAGCACCATCTATACGAGCAGATTCTATTGTTTCTGTTGGGAAACTCTTGAAACTTTGTCTAAAGAAGAATATTAAGAATATTGAAGCTCCTCCTGGAATGATTATAGCTAAATATGAATTTATAAGTCCAACTTTAGCTATCATTTGGAATAGAGGGATCATTTGTGCTGCGAAAGGCACCATCATGATTAAAATTAATACTCCATATATCCTATCTTTCCATTTACTTTGGAATTTTTCAAAACCGTAGGCTGCTAAAGAACTTACGAATAATGCAAAAACACAATATATTAAAGTTATTATTGTTGTATTTACAAAGGCTTGCTTAATGTTTCCTACAGCAGTTAATTTGTTTAAGTTATTGAATAGTTCACTACCAAAGCTTAATTTACCTTGAGCAATATCAACTGTAGTATTAGTAGATCCTACAATTATCCAGTAGAATGGGAATAATGATAAGAAAGCTACAATAATTAAAAATGTATATGTGAAGATACTTTGTATTTTCTTTGCTACTCTGTATTTATTCATTATTATTCCTCCCCTGCTACTTTAAATTGTATAACCGATAGAATTACAACTATTACAACTATTGCAAAAGAAAGCATTGCTGCATATCCGAAGTTTGGATTGAAGACAAAGGATTGATTATAAATATATTGTGATATTGTAACTGTAGAGTTTGATGGACCACCCTTTGTTATATTCATAGGTTCATCAAATAATTGTAATGTACCAATTGTTGAGGTTATAGCAGTAAATAATATTATTGGTTTTAATTGAGGAACTGTTATAAATAAAAATTGTTTAATCTTGCTTGCGCCATCGATTGATGAGGCTTCATAAACTTCTTTTGGTATAGTTTGAAGTCCAGATAGATAGAACATCATGTTATAGCCAGTCCATCTCCAAATAAGAGCTACTATAATTATTACCTTAGCCCAAAATGTAGAGTTTAAGAATAAAATAGGATCATTTATAATGTGTAAAGATAATAAAGTTCTATTTATGATTCCATCTCCAGAGAACATCATTTTGAATAGTACAGAATATGCAACTAGTGATGTTACACATGGTAGAAAGATTGCAGTTCTAAAAATACCTTTAAATTTTATTTTATCAGAGTTCATAAGTGAAGCTAAAACAAGAGCAATAAAAAGCATTATCGGTACTTGAATTACTAGGAAAAGAAGTGTATTTCCAAGTGATTTATAGAATAGGGAGTCGCTGAGCATTCTCTTGATATTAGTTATTCCACTAAACGTATAAGTAGCACCGTTTGGTGATTTAAATGATAAAAGAAAGGCGCTAATTATTGGGTAAACAACGAAAATTGTAATTAATAGTACTGCGACGCTGACAAATAACCAACCACTTATATCTTGTTTATTTAATTTGTGAGTATTAGATTTATCAGTTGATTGATTCTTTAGGGAATTAAAAATCATAAGCTTACCTCCTTTAGTATTTAGGGTTTAAAATATTTAGGGTTTAATTTTTAAGGTTTAACTTTTAGGGTTTTAGATGTTTTTAAATAAAAATGTCTTAGTCTCACTAAGACATTTTTATTGGGTATTTAATATATTTTCGGTATTTAGTTCAGTAATAAATGTCTGGGGGACTATTATATGAACCTGTTTTCGAATATATATTTATTTTGAGTGCTTATAGGAATTTAAATTTGTAATTAGCATATTTTTTAAACGTTACAATATGGGTAGTTTTCAGGGTCTACATGCTAATTTTTATTTTAGAATTCTATAAAGCATTATTCACCAGTTTGGTTTTTAGTCATTTCTTCTATAGTTCCTAGAACTTTTGAAACTTCAACATTGCCATCTAAAATGTCTTTTATTGCAGCTTGAACTGAATTTTGAGCAGTAGCTGTGTTTTTGTCATAAGTTACTTGTGGAACGTCTTTAATATATTGAGCAAAATTTTTGAAGATTTGTTGTCCGCCAAAGTATTCATCTTTAGTTTCGAAAGCTGAACCTTCAAATGCTGGTAGGTAAGCACAAAGTGCACCTTGATCTTTTAATATCTTTTGATAGAAATCAGCATCGCCTGCAAATACTTCTTTTAAGAAGTCTATTGAAGCATCTTTATTTTCTGAACTGTTTAATACATATAAGCTTGATCCACCTTGGTTTGAAGCATTTTTAGCATTAGGTGTTTTTGTAAGTCTTGGAACTGAAGTAACAGCCCATTTTCCAGATGCACTAGCATCACTCTTGATTGTTGGTAAGAACCAGCATCCTTGTATTGCTGTAGCAGCTTTACCAGAACTGTAAGCACTTACGTATTCAGTCCAGTCATTAGCAGCTAAGAATATTTTTTCATCATTCATTTTCTTGATTAAAGTTAATGATTCTTCTAAAGCTTTATTATCTTTGATATTTATTTTGCCGTTGTCATCATAGTACCATTGACCAGCTGATTGAATCATTATGTTTTCTAATGTTGTACCATTGTATAAGTCGTTTACTAGCCAATCAACACCTGTTGCAGCCTTTACTTTTTTACCAATTTCAATGTATTGATCCCAAGTGATGTTCTCTAGATCTTTTGCTGTGAAGCCTGCTTTTTCTAATAAGTCTTTTCTGTAGAATAATGCAGCAACTCCTGTATCAAAAGGTAGACCGTATTTTTTATCTTGGTAGCTAACTGCTTTAACCTTGAAATCTGCGAATTTATCAAATGGAAGAGAACTTGTTAGATCTACGAATTGATCTGTGTACGTTGAAAGATACTTTTGAACTTTAACGTCTTCCATTAATGTAATGTCAGGTAAACCTTTTGTAGTACTTGATGCAAATGCAGTTTGTAGTTTTTTAGATACGTCTTCATTAGTATATTCATTTACTACTATTTCTACATCTGGGTGTTTTTCAGTATATCTTTTTCCAGCTTCCTTTATTATAGGAATATTGTAATTAGTGTCCCATGCCCATACAGTGATAGTTTTTTTACCATCTGTTTTGGTTGATTCTTTAGTTTCAGTTTTTGTTGAGTTTCCACAACCAGCTAAAGAGCCTACTACTAATACACTTGTAAGAATAGTTGCTAATAGTCGTTTTTTCATGGTTTATTTCCCCCTTAAAATTTTCTTCTGTAATTGTTTTCATTATAAAAGATAATCGACACTTCTGGGACACTAATTTTTTTATATTTACTACAAAATTTATAGCTACGCATGTATATTGAGCATATTTTTAGCTAAATATACGATAGTGATAAGTGAACTATTGGGATGTGGATGGTAATTTAGTAAAATAAAAACTTACAATAGGAGTCTGAATTATTCAAAATTTACATTTATTATAAATTTTACAATAAATATTTTATGAATAAGTTCACTCTAATTGTAAGTTTCTGATTGATCTATGTAATTTAATTATTTTAAGGTAAAGGAAGAATTACTAGTATCCTTAAATTGTGTTGGAGTGACACCGGTGATAGACTTGAAGATTTTAAAAAAGTAGTTATAACTACTGAAACCTGCTTCTCCAACTATCTCCTTTAGCGTGTATTCTCCAGAATTAATTAGAAATTTTGCATATTGAACTCTTACTAAGTTTAAGTATTCTACAAAGCCTTTTGGATAGTCGGATTTAAAAGTATGGCTTAAATAAGCGCTTGATATACCCAATTTGTTTGATACATCAGTTAAAGATATATTATTCTTAAAGTTCTCATTTATATATTTTATAGCTTCTCTTGTATATTTTGAATAACTATCCCTTATTTCATAGGTACTTAATATTCCAATAATTTTTAATGATATCTCAAGCAGATAGTTTTTTTGATCTTCAGCTGTTTCAAGCTTTTCTATGTAATCAATTGGATTATAGGAATAGCCTAATAACTGAATGACAAAACCATTTTCTTTTAATACCCTATATAGTATAGTCATTATTTCTATACAGATTTCTCTGGCATTTTCTCTGGTTATATTCATCTCTGCTATCTTTGAAAATATGTATTCAATATGTTCTTTTAATAAGACTTCTTCCTTATATATGATATAATTATAAATTTTTTCTTGGTCTTTTGAACTCAAATAGAAATTTTGAATTTCATCAATAGAGGATTGAGTACCTTTATATATTTTCCCTTTTCCTTTAGAAAACTTCTCTTTTAATGCGTAATTAGCTTCAAAGACATACTTGAGTATTTCTTTCACATTGTGGCAAAGGCTACTAATACCTAAGGAGATAGTCACGTTGAAATATCTTTTTGATACAGATATAAGTTTCTCTGTAGTTTCTTTTGTTTTACTATCTATATTACCAAGGCTTATCTCTTTTTTATTGTTTATAATAATTAGGAATTGACCTTTCGAGATATATTCTATTATGCTATCTTCTTTATTAAATACAGATTCTTTTATTATCTCTGTATAGGACCGTATAAATTTATTTTCATCTTCAAGGGTAAATCTTGATTTATAGGTTTCGTAATCATCTATTTCCAGAGCTAGAATAATAAGATTGCCCATAGAATCTTTAATATCGAAGTATTGGATAAAGGATTTAAGTAAATTCTCATCTTCAAATTCTTTATTCATTATTTTATTGATAAGTTCTCTGTTAACTAAATATTTATGAGTGCTAAGTTCTTCGTTCAATTTGCTTCGATTAATAGATTCATTATTTTCTTTTTCAATCTCTTTAACTGCAGTATTTAGAACTGATAATAATTCTTCAGCATTTAATTGATTTTTTAAAATATAATCAACAGCTTTAAGTTTTAAACTTTCTCTTACATAATCAAAGTCATCGTATGCACTAAGAGCTATAGTTTTTATTGAGGGGTATTCTTTTTTCAAAAATCTTATAACATCGACGCCGTTTAAGATTGGCATACTCATATCAGTGATTACTATATCTGGTTTGTCATTTTCAATATTTTCAATAGCGTTTTTAGGATTTGAGTATACTCCACAAATTTCATAATTATAATGTGGCCAGTTTATTATAGTGTTAAGTTTTGTACGGGTGATGAAATCATCATCGATAATCATAACTTTTATCATAGTTAACTCCTCTTAATTAATAAAATTTTTATAGTAATCCATTTTATTTTAAAGCTTGTCGAAGGTGTTTGTAAAGGTTTTCCGAGTGAAGAGGGATAAATTTATTTTGATTAAATTAAATTTTAAAAGTTCTTATGATTTTTAGGTAGTTTTGGGATTGTAGCAATAAGCGGAAACTTTATCGACAAATATTACTTTATTATGAATTAAAGTTTAAATTTATGTATTATAAAATTAAATTGGTTTATATTACAATAGGTGTGATTAGGGGATGAATAATAATAAACAAGTATTTGTTTATCATGATATATGCGATACAA
Source organism: Clostridium cellulovorans 743B (assembly GCF_000145275.1). Taxonomy (NCBI): domain Bacteria; kingdom Bacillati; phylum Bacillota; class Clostridia; order Eubacteriales; family Clostridiaceae; genus Clostridium; species Clostridium cellulovorans. Next base: position 4,901,354 of record NC_014393.1, on the reverse strand, counting down.
TAAATTACAGGAAAATTTTATTAAATAAGCAGTTGTAATTAATCATAATAAGTAGTAATATATAACTTGTAATATGTAGAATTGAACTTTTAAAAGTTAAAATAAAGAGGTGGAAATATGGATTTTAAGAATGAACCAATAATAACCTTAAGTGATTTAAAAATGAACTATGGTGAAAAGGAAGTACTAAAGGGAATAAATTTAGAAGTTTATAAAGGACAAATCATAGGCTATATAGGACCAAACGGAGCTGGCAAAAGTACTACAGTTAAAATACTACTAGGACTTGTACAAGGGTATACTGGGACGGTAAAAATCTTTGGTAAGGATGTATCAAGTGCAGATGTGGAATATAAAAAAAGAATTGGGTATGTTCCAGAATTAGCAGATGTATATGAAAGTTTAACTGCTAGGGAATATATAACCTTTATCGGAGAATTATATGGTCTAAATGAAAAAGAATCTAGCGATAAAGGAAAGAGACTTATGAAAATCTTTGATATCGCTGAAGTATATGATGAAAGAATATCTTCATTTTCAAAAGGAATGAAGCAAAAGGTGGTTCTTATTGCAAGCTTAATACATAATCCTGATATCCTATTCTTAGATGAGCCATTAAGTGGACTTGATGCTAACAGTGTTATGATTGTTAAAGAAATTTTATCTCATTTAGCGGCACAAGGAAAGACCATATTCTATTCTTCACATATCATGGATGTCGTTGAGAAGATAAGTAGTAGAATTGTATTAATAAACGGGGGTCATGTTGTTGCGGATGGAACCTTTAAGGAATTAAAGGAAAAGAATAAAGAAGGGTCTTTAGAAGAGATCTTTAATGATTTAACTGGCTTCGACTCTCATACAGCATTAGCTGAAGAGTTTGTAGCTATAGTGCAAGAAGGTGAAGGATATGAAGGATTATAAGACTTTAAAATTTTTAGATAAGTTTCAAAATTTCTTTAGAAAAATGGGTGTAGATTATCCTGTTATGAGAAAAATATTGCAGGTGAAGCTCACAATGGATAATAGAAGAGTTCCAACAGTTTTTAGTAATGGTACAAATAGTAATAATAAAAAGAAATCAAAGAATGAAGATAAAAACTCTAATGTACTAATGTATGGAATGAATATATTCATGAGCATATTCATTTCTGTATTCGTAGCTATGGGAAAAAATTATATATATCAAATGAGCATAGTAGCTGGTATGCTTATGTTTTTCTTAATGATGTTTATGGTTTCTGACTTTTCATCTGTATTGTTGGATACTAGGGATAAAAATATAATTGCTCCAAAGCCTGTTACAGGGAAAACCTTAAGTGTAGCAAAGGTTATACATATTTTGATTTATGTGAGTAAAATAACAATTTCTCTTGCATTATTACCAATGATAGTGGGTACATTCTTTCAAGGTGTAGGATTTCTATTGATTTATTTAGTTGAAGTAATACTTTTAAATCTTTTTGTGGTAATAATTACGGCACTGTTCTATCTATTGATTATAAGATTCTCTAGTGGAGAAAAGTTAAAGGATATAATCAATTATGTACAAATATTTTTAGTTATTTTCATGAGTGTAGGATATCAATTTCTTGCTAGGATGTTTGATATTGTAGATTTTGAGGCTGTCTTAAATATTAAGTGGTGGCATTATCTTGTTCCACCAGTTTGGTTTGCTGCACCATATGAGTTAATTTTAAAAGGCAATTTTGATATAAATTATATAATTCTTTCTGCTTTAGCGTTAGTAGTTCCGATAGTTTCTATAGTTGTTTATATAAAACTTACGCCAACCTTTGAAGCGAATCTTCAAAAGTTAAATGACAATAGTTCAAAAAGCAAAAAAGAAGAGGGCAAGTTATTTAGTAAAATTGCAAATTTGGTTTGTCCAAATAAGGAAGAGAAAAGCTTTTTCAAGTTCTATTATAAGTTGTTAAAAAATGAAAGAGAATTTAAGCTTAAAGTCTATCCTTCAATTGGGATGGCATTAGCGTTCCCATTTATTATGATGTTTTCTTTCGCCCATGGTGAGAACTTTGACTCGATAAGAGGTGGAAGATTATATTTGTTTATATATATGTGTGTTGCAATGCTTCCTACAGTAATATCGATGCTTAGATTTTCAGGTAATTACAAAGGCGCTTGGATATATAAAACTGCGCCTATAAAGTCACCAACTGCTATTTTTAAGGGTGCAATAAAAGCAAGTATAATTAGGCTGGTACTACCTATAATGATTCTTGAAGATATAATCATGATAGCTGTTTTTGGAGCTAGGATAATACCAGATTTAATAGTTGTCTTTCTTATTACGGTAATTATGAGTTTACTTATTTTTTCTATGTCTAAGAAAGCAATTCCGTTTTCCCTTCCATTTTCAGCAGTTCAAGGGCAGGGCGATTCAGCTGCAAACTTACTTATGATGGTTATAGTATTAGTGTTAGCTGGAGTTCATGTAGGAATAAGCTTTATACCTTTTGGTGTCTATGGATACATGGTTATAGCACTGATTGCTATGATAATTCTTTGGAAAAATGTATTTAAGATATCTTGGGATAAGATTCAGGAGTAGATTATACATTACGTAGTTTATTATAATAATTGGGAGGATACATATAAAGAGGTATAACTTTATATGTATCCAATAAAACATGCAATCAAACAAAGGTTGTATAATTGTAAAGATGGTGGCACTATAGTAATATGGATTAAATTTAGAAAATAACTAGGACATGAGCGTTTAAAATTAGCAAGAATTATAGGGGGCTAAAGGATGAGTATTAAATATAAATTTCCGGTAGATTTTTGGTGGGGTAGTGCATCTTCAGCACCACAAGGTGAAGGAGCAGCTAGAAAAGATGGAAAGGGCCTAAATGTTTGGGACTTTTGGTATCAAGAGGAGCCACAAAGATTCTTTAATTGTGTAGGACCTCAGAATACTTGTGATTTTTATCACAGATACAAAGAAGATATACAGCTTATGAAGAAAATAGGACATAATAGCTTTAGATTTTCTATTTCTTGGTCAAGACTTATTCCAGGAGGCGTAGGTCGGGTAAACGAAAAGGCAGTAGAATTTTATAGCAATGTTATAGATGAACTTTTAGCTAATGGTATAGAACCTTTTGTAAATTTATATCATTTTGATATGCCTATAGAAATGCAGAATATAGGCGGTTTTGAAAATAGAGAAGTGGTAGAAGCTTATAGTGATTATGCAAAGGTTACCTTCGAACTTTTTGGTCAAAAGGTGAAAAAGTGGTTTACCTTTAATGAGCCGATAGTTCCTGTTGAAGGTGGGTATCTTTATGATTTCCATTACCCAAATGTTTCAGATTTTAAAAGAGCAGTTCAAGTTGCATACAATACTAATATTGCTACGGCGAGAGCTATAGAGAAGTTTAGAACTTTGAATTTGAATGATGCAAAAATAGGAGTTATTCTAAATCTTACTCCATCATATCCAAGAAGTAATTCAGATGAGGATTTAAAGGCAGCAAATATCGCAGATTTATTATTTAATAGAAGTTTTTTAGATCCTGCTACTAAAGGAGAATATCCAGAAGAACTTGTTAGGTTTATAAAAGAAAATAATCTCACACCAGTAGTTCAAGAAGGTGATAAGGAATTACTTAAAAACAATACTATAGATTTAGTGGGTGTAAACTATTATCAACCAAGAAGGGTTAAGGCAAAGGAAAATCTAAGCAAGGATGATTCAAAGCTTATGCCAGAAAGCTTTTTTGATAACTATGAGATGCCAGGAAGAAAAATGAACATCTATAGAGGTTGGGAGATATATGAAAAAGGTATATACGATATAATGATCAACCTAAGAGATAATTATGAAAATATAGAATCTTATATTTCTGAGAATGGTATGGGTGTTGAAGATGAGGAGCGTTTTATAAAGGATGGATTTATAGATGATAGCTATAGGATAGATTTCATAAAGGATCATCTTATATGGTTACATAAGGCCATAGAAGAAGGTGCTAATGTTAAGGGCTATCACTTGTGGACTTTTATTGATAATTGGTCTTGGACTAATGCCTATAAAAATAGATATGGTTTTGTCCAACTAAATTTAAATACTAATAAGAGGACTATAAAAAAGAGTGGTCATTGGATGAAGGAAGTTACAGAAAACAATGGATTTTAATAGGTTGGATAAATATATACGTTTCGATTATAAAGCTACAGTGTTTTATCGATGAGATGTGAATTGAATAAAAATATTATTGGGACTTATAGATATGATAAATAATTAGATATATGGTAAAACAAAGGAGAAGTATGAGCATTGATAAAAAAATTATAGAATGTGAGCTCCAGTATACAAAATGTTTTTCAGAGTTTGTTGAAAATGGGAATATAGTTAGGTTTCATGATAACCAATTAATGGACATGTATTATCACAATTATACGTATGTATATAATTCAAATGAAGGGAAAAGCTTAAAGCAAATTATTGAAAAGGAAATTGGACTTAGGATATTTGAGAAAAGTAACTATTGTAATATTCTTTTAGATGATGTTGTTAGTGAGCCTTTTTGGATTAGTGATAAATATAAAGCTGAAATATCAACAAAAGGATTCTATTCTTTAGATATTTCTTGTGTTGATAAATTATTTATGATATCAGGTTGCGAAATAAAGAGAGTTGTTAGCCAAGCAATGATAGATGATATTTTATTTTGTAACTTGGAGAATGATGAGGAGGCACTAGGAAAAGATTTTTGCACAAGAAGATGTTACAGACGCGGACAAGTCTATCTTTCTGATAAAGGTGTGAATTCTTATGTATGCTACCACGATGGTAATATAATAGGAAATTGTGATTTGTTTATTTATAATGATGTTGCTAAAATAGAAGATTTTTCTGTTTTGGATAAATATCAACGCAAGGGATATGGGACAACCATATTAAAAGTATTAATTGATATAGCATTAAAAGCGGGATGTAAAACCATTTATCTAAATACATATGAGGATGAGACTGCTAAAGAAATGTATATGAAGAATGGTTTTTATAAAATAGGTGAGAGTTGTGATTTATTATTTAGATTTTAAGTAGCTTGTCTTAAAGTTTAAATTTATATATTAAAGTCTACCCCAAAACCCCTAAAAAGAAAAATGTTAAAAATAATGTTTATACTAATAGGTTTAGTATAAATAAATTCATTAATTCTGCCCATACTAATAATATTAAAGGTTTTAGGAAATGAGGGAAGGTCATGAATGTACTTTTTTACGCATTGTTCAATTTTATCGTTTATTCTTTTTTAGGTTGGGTTTTGGAAAACACATATTGTATATACTCTAAAAATAGACTTCAAGAAGATTATTTTTTAATGGGACCTATGAAGCCTATGTATGGAATTGCTATGACTATTTTAATTTTGTATAACGATGTTTTAAAGTTTGCATTTCCGATATTGGCAGTTTTATGCTTTGTAGTTCCAACTACTGTTGAATATATAAGTGGGCATATTATGAAAAGGCTTTTCAACAAGAATTATTGGGATTATTCAGATTTAAAGTATAATCTTTTCGGTTATATTTATCCAAGGACATCTATTATTTGGTTTTTACTTAGTTTAGCTGCAATCTACTATATGCAGCCTACTGTGAGAGGTTTTTATCTAAGTAATGATTGGTATTGGGATATAGTAACAGTGGTTATTATGATATTTTTTGCAATGGACTTTACTGTTACTATTAAAGGATTATTGAAAGGTGATACTTTGCAAGACAATAAATAAGAAAATAAAAAAGCCAAGGGTTTTTAGTTGCTTTCTGTGAAATATATAGGAAGTACAATAACCCTTGGCTTTAATATGTTAGTATATTTAAGGTAATTCCTTTGCTTTTGTATTTATGTAGTTCACTAATTTTGCTTTCTCTTCTTTTGGAATTCCCTCAATGAGCCTTGCTGCAGCAACAGGTAACTCCCATTTGTCAATTTCACCAAGGGAAACTCCAGATAGTTTAATGTAGTTGGTTATATAGTTGTGAAGAAACTTATTTCTAATTAGAGTAATAATCATTTTTTCAAGAAAGCTTTTTTCAGGAATTACTGCAAATTTAAACATTATAGAGGTTCTTGCTACATCAGCTAGGGGATTTCCTTTAGTAGCTGTCATCCAATCTATTATTAATGATTCTTCTTCAGTTATAAGCACATTGTCAGGATGAAGGTCTCCATGACACAACTTGTCTTTAACTTCAAGAGTATCTATGTAATTTGAGAGCTTTATTTTTACATCTTCCTGCAGTAAGTCTGTATAGGATATTTGATTTTTTAAGGTTGTAATATTACTTGGCAATTCTAAATTGGTTTCTTTGTGAATTAGGGTATGCAATTTAGCTAAGCGCTTAGCCTCTTTTTTTACTGTCCACGGCTTTTTAGAAATTTTCACCATCATAGGTTCACCAGAAATTTTTTCGTAAATAATTCCATACCTGTTTTCTATCATTACAAAATCATATACTTTTGGTACTATAGTAAGTTGGTTCATAAGGTTCAAACTAATGTTATATTCAGTTTCAGCAGATTCCTTTGGCATAAAGGATTTAAATAGCTTTAATATTTTTCTTTCTCCCAATTGAAAGACTTCTGCAGTCCTACCCTCTGCAAGTAATTTCCCTTTTTCCATAGATATTCTCCTTATAGTTTTGCTAACTTTAAACTTCACCTATTCGAAAAATATTTAATTTTCATATGGACACCACTGAAATTAAGTTTCATATTTTTGAAATATCATAAAGATAGGGTTAAGTTTATATATCTATAATGATAGAATATATACCTGGTAAAGTAAACTTTATTCCAGAAGCAACGGCTTCTTCTACTATATATTGAATTGTTGGTTTATCTGCTATAAGGAAGCATTTCCTTCGGTTGAGCTTTTGTTGTTGGTAGGAATCTAGCGCATAGACCAACAACAGGAATTACTGCTTTTCTTACTTTCATAAAATTGCTAATTTATACTAGTGTGTTAATTTTATAGACTAAATCTTATCAGTTATTTTGCTTTGACTTATATATTTTAGAAGGTTGTGTCTCTTAAATCATATAATTGTCCAGAATTTCTTCCACCAAAGTTCCTCATAGCTGTATTAAAATGCTCACTACTTGCGTTTTGTGAGTTAGAGTTTTGGATATTTGAATCTTGAGAATTAGAATTGGTTTTTTCATTGTTAATAATATGGATGGAATAAGCATTTTGTAAGGCTAAAGTAAATTTAGAAACATATCCTCAAAGTTTTTTTAAAAAATAGCCTAGAAGATAAGGTTTTAACATTATCTTAATAAAGAATTTGTGTCAGTAATTAATAAGTTTGTAATTGTGTTTATATTGGAGAATTGATAAAATTGGAGATATATTATATATGAAAAATAATGAAAGCTAGGATATGTGTTCGAAGTGAAAATAAGTTAGGGTAAGGGCTGAAAGGCTTTTATCACTAGATATACATGAAAGGTCGTGATTAAGATGATAAAGACTTTAGTGGTGAGAGAAGTTTAATAACTATTTGTTAAATATTCTCTCTTAAGATTAAAATGAAAACAGTTTATAAGTAAATGATTTATGCAAATATGATTATGTAAGAAATTCATGGTCTATAGATATAAGGATTAGCATTTATAAAAACTGTATTTATTATGAAAAATAAAATTAAGTAAAGACATAGGGAGAGAATAGAAACTGATGTATAAAATAATAGCTACTGAAAATACTTGGATGGAAAGTGAAGCTGTTGAACAGGTAAAAAGAATTTCAGAATTTAGAGGTGTAGTTAAAGCTTTTGGTTATCCAGATTTACATCCAGGAAAGACACCTGTAGGAGCAGCATTTATTACAGAGAAAGTTATATATCCAACACTTATAGGAAATGATATTGGTTGCTCTATAAGTTTATTTCAAACATCACTACTTAGAAAAAAGTTTAAGATTGAAAAGGCTATGAAGGGTTTAATAGCAATAGGAAGTCTTGGTGAACTACATAATCCAAAGCAGGTAGATGATGATAAGAGCGGAGATCAAAACAATTTTAATTTAGGAACCATAGGCAAAGGAAACCACTTTGGAGAATTTACAGAGATAAGTGAAATTCTTGATAAAGAGGAGTTTCAAAAATTGGCCTTAGATAAGTCAAAGGTTTACCTGTTAGTTCATAGTGGAAGCAGAGGCTTAGGTGAGAATATTCTAAGAAAATATATAGAAAACTATTCTTGTGATAATGGACTTGAAGAAGGCACTGAAGTTTTTTTAAAGTATCTTGAAGATTATAAGTTAGCAACAGCTTTTGCAAGGGATAATAGAGAAATTATAGCTGAAAAACTATGCGATGCAGTAAATTGTAATTGTGAAAAACTTGTTATAGAAGCTGTTCATAACGGTATAGAAGAGAAGGGTGGATTTTATATTCATAGAAAAGGATCATCACCAGCAGAAGAGGATTCTTTTGTAGTTATTGCTGGATCTAGGGGCACAAGCTCTTATATAGTAAAGACAATTAATGCGTCTATAGATACAGGCTTTTCTATAGCTCATGGAGCAGGGCGTAAGTGGAAGAGGGCTGGTTGCATGGAAAAGCTCCAAGGAAAGTTTATGAGAAAGGATATTAAGAACGGAAACATGGGGTATAACCTTGTGTGCAGTGATAAAAATCTCATATACGAAGAATCCCCAGAGGCGTATAAAAATATTGAAAGAGTAATTAGTGATCTTGAAGCCTTCAGTATGATAAAGGTAGTTGCAAGATTGACTCCACTTATTACTTATAAGGATTGATAGCACAGGCTTTATGCCTGTGTTTTTCACTGTTTAAAAGAAAAGGGACAAAAAATAAAAAAAGTCACTGGAAAATAAATCCAATGAGTTTTGACATGACTTACACAATATTATATCTTACTGTCAATTGTTATATTAATATCATAAAATAAAAACATCATCTTGTCAAGAAAAAGTTAGCAAAAATATGATTTTAATACTTTACTGAGAACCAATGATGTAAATACTTCTAGCAACTTCAGTAAGAAAGAATTAAGGATTTTATTTTTATACAGCATTTGTATAAAATAAATGGGTGACACAATTTTGAAATCGTGAGAAAACTGGGGATTAAGAAAAATATTAAAGAGTTCTTTTTAATAATAACCAATAAATTTTTAATTCTCAACTATAGAAAGTGAGGTGCAGGTATGAGCGCTATAAAACATCCAGATTATACACAAGAGATTGAAAAGCTAGAGTATATCCTTGATTATATGAGAAATTATAATGAAGGAATTACTAAAATTAAAGAAAAAATAGACAAAGAAGTAAACTACGGGTTAACACACTACAATTCTGATAACGCAGAACAGTTTAATGATTTGATAATTAACACCACTCTTCAAGATAACTTAAATCAGAAGGTTAAAAATTTAAGCAAGAGTTTATCCAAGCCTTATTTCGCAAGGGTTGACTTTATCGAGGATAAGAGTGCTATTCTCCAAAAATTTTATATAGGCAAGATGTCTCTTTTAAGAGAAAAGGATAATGAGCCTTTAATAATAGATTGGAGATCACCAGTAGCCAATTTATATTATGAAGGAAGACTTGGTGCTGCAAGCTATGATTGTTTTGATGGAACAATAGATGGTGAGATAAAACTTAAAAGGCAATATAACATTGAAGCAGCAAAAATCGAGGAGATGTATGATGTAGATATTACTACTAATGATGATTTTCTTCAGGCAAGTCTTGGTTCTAGTAAAGATAACAGACTTAAGGATATTGTATCCACAATTCAGGCAGAACAAAACAAGGTTATAAGAGCAGATATGTGGAAACCACTTGTTGTGCAAGGGGCAGCAGGGGGCGGGAAAACTACTATAGCGCTTCATAGAATAGCATACCTTTTGTATAATCATGAAGACTTGCTAAGTCCTAAAAACTTTATGATTATTGCACCTAATCGTTTCTTTCTTAGTTATATATCAGATGTACTGCCAGACTTAGGGGTTGAGAATGTACTTCAAAATACCTTCGAAGATTTGGCAATGAATATAATAGGTTCTAAATTTAAAATAAAGCCTCCTCATGAAAAGTTGGCTTACTTTATAGAAAAACAAGAAAATTCTTCAGAGGAAATGATAAAAGAAGTAAAAAAGATTTCTCGTTTTAAATCATCACTTCATTTTAGCAACATAATAAGAAGATACATTTATGAATTAGAATTAGACTTCTTGCCAAAGGAAGATTTTAAAATAAATAATGTTGTACTTATCTCCTATAACCAATTGCAGAGAGCATTTATGAAGGATTATGCGTACCTCCCAATAATGAAAAGAGTTAATGAAATCAAGAAAAGCCTTATAAATATTTTGAAACAGAAAAAAGGAACTGTAATTGATGAGGTTGAAAAGGATTTTGACTGGCAAATAGATAAAGTAAGAAGAGATATGGAAGATTCTCCTGAGCGAAGAAAAAAGATAATTAAGTTGGCAGATGAAAGAGATGCCTTAATGGAGAAAATAAGAAAAGATTCAAAAACACTTATAAGGGAGTATATTGATAAAATTAAAGTAAAAACTCCGTTAGAGTATTATAAGGACTTATTAAATGGAAGTGAAGTTAATAAGGAATACTTTCATAAATATATAAGTGAAACCTTTACTGATAAAGTTATACATCATACAAATTCAGTAATTGAAGATGGGTTATTGGAGGTTGAAGACCTTGCTCCATTGATGTTTCTTCGTTATCATATTTTAGGAATCGAGGATGCCCTTTCGGTGAGACATATTCTTATAGATGAAGCACAAGACTTCAGTCTGTTTCAAATATATGTACTAAAGTGCATTATAAATAGCAATTCTTTTACGATCTTGGGTGACTTGTCACAGGGAATACATTCTTATAGAGGGATTCAAAATTGGAGTGACCTTGAAAAGTATATTTTTAGAGATGGAGATTATTCTTTTTTAACTCTTGAACAGAGCTATAGAACTACTGTTGAAATTATGGACGCTGCCAATGAGGTAATAAAGGAGCTTGCTTCAGAGGAGTTACCACTTGCAAAGCCTGTTATTAGACATGGTGATCAGGTCACTGTTAATGAAATGGGAACCTTAAAAGAAATAGTAGCAGATATAAAGTTAAAGATTGAAGAAACTACAAAAGAAGGCTTTAAATCTTTAGCGATTATTTGTAAGACACTTGAAGAATGCAAGGAGATGAAGGGCTATTTAAATAAATTGAAAGTAAAGACAGAACTGATCACTGGCACAGAGAAAGAATTTTCAGGTGGTATTGTTTTAATCCCATCTTATCTAGTAAAGGGGCTAGAGTTTGATGTAGTCATTGTAGCTAATGCTTCTAAGGAGTTTTATAAGAAAGATGAGTTAGATATAAAGCTTCTTTATATAGCCATGACAAGGCCACTTCATAGGTTGTATATATATTCTCAGGGAGATAAGACTGAATTATTATAAAGCAAAAAGCTTACAGTAGTTATTACTGTAAGCTTTTGCTTTATAATATACTTAAGTTCTTCAAATTAACTATCAAAGATAGCCGATGGATTTATGTGAAAAAGAATTAGTTATAAGGGTTTATTTTTAATCAACATCTAACAGAGGAATGTATCCATCAGTTATTATTTGATAAGTTTTAAATTTGAGGTTTCAGTTAAAGCTGAATAAATTCTTTAGAAGCAAAGTTTGTTGCCATGGTCCATGTGGTAGCTGTACCGTTTTTTAATCTAAATACTATAAGTTCTTTATAAAAGTCTTTTAACTCTTTACTTTCTCTCCAAGCTTGTAAGAATTTTCGACTTGGATGATTGCAAATTTCATCCTTAAAGTTATTGTCATCGATGATTTCTAAAGTACCGCTTATACGAACTTGAGAGCCGTTACCATTAAAACATAACTCAACCTTAGGATTTTTTAAAACTTGTCCATATAAATCCTTCATTGAACCAGTATGAAAGATTATGCCATCTTCATCAGCTTTATATAGAAGCATGCCCCTAACTTTTGGCTGGTCATCTTCTACTGTAGCTAAAAAGAAAGCAGGATTTTCAGTGATTAATTTAAAAATTTCTTCTTTTTTCATTATAATATCTCCTTACTCATATATCTTAGTAAACAAGTACTCTAAATAAATAGCTTTATTTAATCATATTGTAGTAGTTTATTCTTAATGACCATAGATATTTAATAAGATTTATATACTAAAATATACAGTAAAAGAATAAGCTTTTCTTTCAAAATATTCTCAATATGTTTCAAAATACAATCAACTATTTTGAAACATATTCTGATATTCTGAAGGAGTACAATCTAGTTGTTTTGTGAAGCAAGAAGAAAAATGTGAGGAACTATTAAAACCGCATTGGAGAGCGATTTCAGTGACTGTTTTTGACTTGCTCCTTAATAATTTTTTAGCTTTATTGATACGAAGGTTAATCAAATATTCAATTGGTGCAAGTTTTGTTTCCTGTTTAAAAGTACGGATAAAGTGAGATTCCGACATATTGGCTACCAGTGCTAAATTTGCTATGGTAAGCTTTTTCCCAAAGTTTTGATGCATATAAGCAATAACTTTTTCTATTTCAAATTCTTCTATATAAAAGTCTTTTAAAGAATCTATTCCAAGGATGCTTCTAATTATTTGATGAGTAATCAGTGATGCTAGATTTTTAAGTACATCTTTGAAACCAGGTTGTTTATTTTCATATTCACTCATGAATTTTTTTATGTAAAGCATAATATCTTCACTAACTAAAAATTGTTTCCAAAAATATTTTTCAGGATTTTTATCCTTATAGGACTTATAAAGTTTTTCATAAGTTTCAGCAGATATGAGGATCGCAATGTAACGAGTAAATGAATCTGTTTCTTTTTCCTCGTGACATATATATGGAGCCATTGCGGTCATTAAATAATGACTGTCCAATATTTCTATAGAAACTGGTGTAAAGTTATCCTCTGGAGAAAATAAAAGCACAAAGGAATAAGTAGGATGAGTATGCTGAGCTGTTATAGCATATTCGCAAAATCCCACAGTGGGAATGAATAAACCAAAATCATCACTTATGTAGTAATCAACATATTTAAGATTTTCTGCTGTTATGTTCCCTACGAGTTTCTGAATATTTTTTAAAGTTTTCTTATCTATCATGTAACTACTCCTGGTATAACGTCTTTTTTATAAAAAATAGGTTTGTAAATATTTTCAATATGCTTGTATATAAATTTCAGTGAAGAAGCTTCATAGGCTATATTGATTTTTCAATATTTCTATAGCATTTTGACGAAATTTCAATAATCGAACTTTGTAAATAGTAGATTAAAGATTTCTACACTGAAACTTTCATTAACTCTATGTAATATTATATGCCTTTGGAAGGTAACAGTAAAATCTTTCTTGTTCAATTAATTTCCATTGAGACATTTATATAAAGTGTAGTATGATACAGGTATGATACATAAATTTAAATTAGGTTTTTCATAGGTTTCACATATATAGATAACCACGACCAGAAACTAAATTATTCAAGAAACCTTTTAGATGTATTTCAAAGATATACATCGATTTATTTAATGAATAACTTAAACTTTACCTGTGGTTATATATATAAGAAAATTCATGGAATATACCTATTTAAAACTTATGTAATGAATTTGAATAGATTGCTTATGCAAAAGAAGTTATGAGAGAATGGTGGACAAACATGAAGGATGAGAACACAATTTTTTTAAAAAAAGTAGCTTTATTTATAAGAACATATCTAGAATCAAATAGTCTTGAACAATGTAAATATTTAAAATATAACGAAGAAACCAATGAGTTTGAAGTTGTTGAAAATATAAAAGGTTTTTCTAAATATGTTGCTCTTGATATATTTAGGATTTTGAAAAATCTTAGAGCTGAAAAGATACCTTTTGTTGATCAGTTGGGAAATGAACTTGAGGATTTTATAAGCAGTGAGCAAACTTTTGTTTGTGAAGAGATTGCAGCTACCAGAATTTCTGATGAAGAGCTAACGAACGTAGAGCTTATAAGTAAAATTTATAATACTATATCAGCAGGTTTTTCTTATTATAAAGAAACACAAGGACAGGTTTTAGTAGAAGAACAATTAGATGTTCAAGTAGATAATGTAGTAATGTTGCAAAGTATTTATGATATTTTAAATAGGGAAGCCAAAGTTTCGTTGGAAGAAGCTGTGGAAATCAATGATGCTATAAAGGAAAAGTTATTTAATGTGATTTTGGACTTATCCAATGTTGAAATTTTAAAATATAATTTAGTAAAAAATCCAGTGTATCATAGAAGAATCCATAATGGGCAAAGATTCAACTCACCTTTTATGCTGGTTTATTGGTTATGTAAAATACAAAGGGAATTCCAGGTTCTCAATAATCAAGGGGAAACTGTGATAAAACGCATAATAAATGAGGGATATACGCGATTACAAGAATTAAAATCTTATGAGATAGGGTTGCTGTTATCTTCAACGCCACTAGGTTACGAAGAGGAGGTACAAGCTGCTAAGAATGAGTTGTTTAAGAGAGTTAATGAAGACGGAAGCTGGATTGCTGAAGGTATAATTCTTGAAAGTACCGATACTATGCTTTTTCTTGGTTCAAAGCTTTATACAACTGCTATCTGCGTAGAAGGTTTATGTGTTGGTGGAACTAAAGGATTTGGTGATTTTCATCATGAAAAAATAAAAATTTCAAATGCAGCAAATCATATCTCAAAGGAAATTTCCATAGATAAGGACAGGTTTATGGATTTTAAGAGTAATAAAATATATATGACGATAGAAGATAATTATATGAAACCTACCTTAGAGAAAAAGGATGAGATTCAGGTGGAACTTTCTACAGAAGCGGAAAAGGATGATATAGTAATATTTATCAATCAAAGAGGAGAACTTCTTGCTCACCGTGTTACAGAAGTCATAGAAGCTGAATCAGAGGTTGTGTTTATAACTTGTACAGAAGATAAGAATGAATTTGGATATCCTGTGTTTAAAAGAAATACCATAGGTAAGGTAATTAATATAAATAAGTTTACAGAAAAATAATATTACAAATTGTTTATTTAGATACTTTGTAACGTTATTAATAGAATAAAAAAGGCCAGAGGAGAAGTCCTCTGGCAAATTTATGTTTATAAGGTGTAAGTAAGTGGCAACAAGCCAGTTACTTATAATAATCTATGAAGATTCTATTTAGAATTTTGCTTTCTTCTTGAAAGTACAAAGAAGGCTGCTCCAGTTATAAATAGAAGTACTCCTAAAGTCATTAATACTGATGTATCTATTGCGGATCCAGTTTGAGGTAGATTTATAGCATCAGTTTTAGGTTGCTCTGCTGCATCAGTTTTAGGAACTATTGTAGCAGATGTTTTTTCAACTGCAAAGTAATCACTGCAGTGGTTTAGATTTATGGTTATATAGCCATTTGCATCTACAACTGAGTCTGCAATATATTCGCAAGAGTCTTTATCTTCAAAATATCTGTAGACATTAACTGTTTTGCCTGCAAGGTTTTTACCTACAAATACAGAGGTTCTAGCGTTGCTTGGAAGAGGACCATCATGGTTAAATGAAAATGGTACTATTGATAGATCATTTCCTAAAATAGCTTTAGCCTTTGCAAGTTCTTTAGCTTGTAAAGCACTACTTACAGATTTTAATGAAAAATCAATATCGTTAGCAACGGAAATATCAATTCCTTCGCCATTAAATTCCCATGTTACATTGTCAGCGAATATGGTAACAATCTTTTTCTTGCCTTTAAGTGCATTGAATACGTCCTTTGATACAACAGGGTTATTCTTTGCATTAATGTGGATACAGATTATATTTGAATCATTTAAACTTTGTAGTATTTTATTGATATCATTGTCTAATTCAATAACTAATCCAAGACTTCCCAACACTGTAAGGGTTAAGGAAACTTCTTTATCGTAGCCTTTAACAGTTCCTTTAAATGTATAAATTCCTGCTTTACTAGTGTCTACTGAGGCTGGAGTCCAAGTAACTGCAACAGCTTTTGTAGTACCGTCGCTATATTTTGCAGTAACTGTTGATGGTAAACTATAAGGTTGTCCTACATTAACTGTTTTAGTTATATTATCAATTGAAGTAAGTTCAGCTACTCTTGTATAAGTCATATCTGTTCCAAATGGAGAAGCTGGTAGACCTTCTTTGTTATAAAGGTTAGTAACTGGTGAGTTAGCCCATCCAAATCTTACTACCTTAGGATCTGGTACTTTACTTGATGAAACTATAACGGAATCACCACTAATTACAGCATCGGCTAAATAGAAGACATTATCAGATCCTGCAATAGCAAAGCCTGTTAATTTACCATCTTTAACTTCTTGAACAGGGTTTAATCCTTCTTTTGAACCAACCATTAAGCCACTGCCTATTGAGTCGAAGTTTATCTTTATAGAAGTTCCTTCTATAGACATTGATTTATAGATAGGCCCAGAATAAACAATATCTTTGCCGTAAACTTTCTTTTCAGCACTTAAGGCTGTTCTGAATCCAACATCTTGTTTATTAGTTGGATGTAAGTTATTTGGATCTCCAATATCTGTGATAACAGCTAAACCAACATTTTCATCATTTAGCGTAGTTTTTAGTTGAGCATCACGAATTTCTGCTAATCCATTTCCTGGTTGAACAGCATTTGTTTCAGATTGAAGATCAGCAAAACCTGGTAGTTGAACAAGGATAAATGGAAGGTCTTTTACATTAAAGTTTTTACGCCAATCAGCAATAAGATTAGGTAATAATCTTTCATAGCTTGCATCTCCCCAGTTACTTTCTCCTTGATACCAAAGTACACCTTTTAATCCATATGGAGCAACTGGTGCAATCATTCCATTATAAAGAACATTTGGGGAAGATGTTGCATCAATTTCAGTAGAACATGATTTGATTGCATTTGAAGCAGCAACATATTCAGGGATGTTTTGTAAACTTTCGTAGCTAGTCCATTGTTCTGCTCTAGTTCCTCCTTCAGCAGCAAAAACTACTCCAATTGGAACATTTAGATCAGTAGTTAATTTTCTAGCGAAGAAATATGCAACTGCTGATAAGTTGCCACTTGTACTAGGTGAACAAACCTTCCAGCCTTGTGCATTATCAATGTTTGAAAGAGGCACATAGCTTGTTTTCACAGGTACTGTATAGTAACGAATATTTGGATAGTCTGAATTTTTTATTTCATTTTCAGAATCTAAGGTTCCAGTTAGTTGGAATGCCATGTTAGATTGACCAGAACATAGCCATACATCACCAAAAAGAACGTCAGTCATATTTGTAGTAGTAGTTCCGTCTGAAACAGATATGTCATAAGGACCTCCTGCTGGATATGTTCCTATGCTTATCTTCCATTTTCCTTCAGAATCTGTAATTCCAGTGAAGGTTTTTGTACCTACTTTTACTGTTATATTTGTATTAGGTTTATCCCAACCCCATAGAGCATTTTCTATGTCTCTTTGAAGAACCATACCGCTACCAAAGACTTGATTAACTAAAGGTTTGTTTTCATATGCTGGTAGGGCAGTGTACTTAATTATTTGTTCAGCTTGTTGATCAACAGTTGTAGCTGTACCACGAGCAGTAACTTTTACTTCATAATCACCAGCAGCTCCTGGAACCCATATACAAGATAACTTGTTGGAATATGGACTTATTTCTTGCCAATCACCGCCAACTTTTCTTGATAGGAATCTATATTGTGCTGCATCATCTGCTATTGCAGTAAAGGTAACAGGTATATCGTAAGCTTGAGAACTTGTAGTATCAGATGATAAACTTACTTGTCCAACTTGTTTTCCATCGCCACCTACAAAGCGAACATTATCAACAGCTATCCAACCCCAACTGTTGCCAAGTGAGAAGACATTTTTTCCAGCAGAAAGATATTGAGGACTTAATATAACATTTTTCCATTCACTCTGAGCTTCTGGAAAAGAACAATCTTTTAGTAGTGCGCCATTAAGGTATACAGGATTAATTTTAGCACCACCATAAGTTTTGTATTTCATTATTATTAGATATGAACCACTAACTTGTATATCAGCAGTTAAATCCATTCTATCTGTACCGCTATCAAGACCATTAACATAAGCTCCACCTGAAGCACCACTATCTGGAGTAACGGTTAATCCTGTTAGTACTCCATTTTCAGCTTCAACAGTAATATCATCTTTTCCTGTTTTTGAAGGAGTATTCCCTGGTATATATCCACCTTTAGATAGTGCTATATTATCTAAATATATTGGACCACAGTATGTTGTATTAACAGCTGCTATTTTAATTATAAAACGATAGAAGGTTTTATCTGTTAAACTATCCAAAGTAGAAGTTTTTGAACGAGTTATATGTATTTTGTTGTAATCATTTCCATTTATAGTTATTTTTTCGCCAGTAGTAACATCAATTCCCCCATAATTAGCAACGAATAAATCGTCCTTCCATGCCCAACTTGAATCCATACCTGCTGTAGCAACTGTTAGTTTGCTTGTAAAATCACTTTGGACAAATAAATCATAGTCAAGGGTATCGTAAGATGAAAAGTCCTTTGCAGATGAACCTAGGTTTACTATAACACTTGCGTCATCCCAAGTCTTGCCTGTAAAATTAGCATTAATTTTTAATGCTCCGCTATTACCATCTTGTTTTAAATCCTGACTGTATTCTACTGGTGCGCTAGCAGAACTATCAAAAGCACCTCCATTAGCAACTGTATTTAAAACATCCCAACCCATAGTTGTATTGTCTTCAAAAGTGTACAATGTTTTTTCGCTTTCAGCGGCATAGGTTTTTACAGCTGGTGATGAAACCAACGATGTAACAAGAGATGCAGCCATAAGCAAAGAAGCAAATTTTTTCATGTTTAGTCTTTTTAGCATAGCTTGTCCTCCTTAATAAAAATTTAGTTGCTTACAGAACATTGTAAGCAGTGATTTGATTTTAAATCAGATAAGTTTATATATTTTCCTCAACTGCAACCTAATTGAAAAGCTAGACTAAGGTGTTGTTTTAGAAAGTTTATATCAAAAGTCGTCAGATGAGGGAAACATCAGATTATTGGGGTATAGTTATCTGTTTTAGCCTAATGCTTTTTTTATTCTTTAAGGAAATTTGTAGATAAAATAAAAACATAAGTGATAACTAAGATTCGAATAAAAAGTATTAGGTAAAACTTCTTCATAATATTATATATTTTGACTATATTAACTTAAAAAATACTTTTTTTACTCTAATTTTAAGTATACATTTAATAGAATAAAATGTCAATTATACGTTTACAGTTATTATGTTTTGTATAAAACCATTTAAGTAAAATGACACATATAGTGTCGCAGTTTAATTTAATGATTTATTTGAAGGTAATAGGTGGTTTGAAAGCTTTTAATTGACTATAAACCTCTAATAGTTGAAAACTTTTTGTAGATATATCGCTTTTAGTTATAAGATTCTATGGAATAGATAAAAAAGAAGAGATAATAAACTTAGGTATTTTAATAGGAGGTAATTAAGTTTATTTAACTAAAAGTAGCTTATGTTTACTTAAAAGTCTTTTAAATTGACCTAACTATAAAAAATTTAAATAAAATTTGAGAAAAGGGAAATTCATAAATTGTTATCTATGACTTAAATTGATTGACTTTTCAGCTGAATATATTACTATTAAAATATAAATCTAAGGATTAAATTATAGGTTGATACTTACTTTGTTGGAGGATTAGAATGAAAAAAACAGTGACTATGTCCGATATAGCCAAGAAATTAGATGTAAGTACAGTGACTGTTTCAAAAGCTTTGGCTGATAAAGAGGGCGTAAGTGATGAAATACGATCTAAAATTAAGCAATTAGCAAATGAATTGGGGTACAAGTATAATGCATCTTCAAAAACATTAAAAGATGGACAAACTTATAATGTAGGAATCATTATTGCAGAAAGATTTATTGAAGTAGGAGTATCATTCTATTGGGAACTATATAAAAAAGTTGCAGATGAATTGATGAAATTAAACTATTATGTATTATTTGAAATACTAAAACATGATGATGAGCATCAAGTAACAGTGCCTAAGATGATTAATGATAATAAAGTAGATGGTGTTATTGTATTAGGTCAGGTTTCAAAAAGCTATTATAATATGATTAAATCTGTGCCTGTACCTGTAGTTTTTATGGATTTTTATGAGAATGATATTAATCAAGATTTTGTGATAGTAGATAATTTCTATAGCATGTATTTGCTTACTGATTATCTTATAGAAATGGGACATCGTGATATTGGATTTGTTGGTAATAAAAAGGCTACTAGTAGTATTCAAGATAGGTATTTAGGATATCTCAAGGCGTTGATAGAAAATGATATTGATATAGATAGATGCACTCAATGGTATATTAGTGACCGTAGTAATGACAGTGCTAATGTGGAATTTGAACTTACATCAGCACTTCCAACGGCATTTGTCTGCAATTGTGATAACACAGCATATGTTTTGATAAATAAATTAGAGAAACTTGGTTATAAGGTTCCTGAGGATGTATCTGTTGTAGGTTTTGATAATTATCTTACTCCTGTAGCTAATGGTGTTAGATTAACTACAGCGGAAATGGATATGAGAAATATGGCTCAAACGGCAATAGATATTTTGATGAAAAGATTAAGCAAATCAAAGAGTAAGCGAGGTATTAAGCAAATTAGTTGTAAGATAATACTTGGTGATTCTGTTAAAAGGCTAAATGGAAAAGATGATTTCTAAATAAGAAATCATCTTTTCTTGGTATTTCACAGCTTGATTGTGAAAGTAGATGAACTTCCACAATAATTGAAATAAAATCTAGTCTTACTTAAGAAGGATATATTGAATGGGATCTACTGCCTACTCGATTACAAATAGATTTCAACTTATTGGCTAATTTCTTGTGTTGCATTTCAGTGAAAGATGCAAAAAAGGCAGCTAAAAGATTACAGAATATAAATGAAAAAATTAATAGTACAGATGGTGAGATTTTATTCTTCAAGTTGGCAAGTAAATATAAGATTGAGTGATGTGTTAAGTAAAGGGTAAATGAGTAATTTGCCATAAATTGTACTATTGATTTAAATTTATTTGGCACTTCAACAGTGGTTTGTTGACATATGTTTAGCAAAAATAATAATGCACTTGAAATAGAAATTGCAAAAAGTGTATCATAGGCTGATTTTGTTAACATTATTCTGAATGATGAACTAAAGGCAAAGATAAGCAAAAGAATTAGGGAGCGAGATTTGCTTAAATTTTTTATGAAATTTATATTAGTTAAAAGATAAATTGATACACCCATTAGCCACACTAAAGTCAGACTAGTACCGTGAATTGGTAAAATGTTTTTAATAGGAATTGGACTAAAGAGAATTATAAATGCAATATGTATTAGTTTATTTTTTGTTTTTGTTCTCTTAAAAAAGCAGACAATTATTAAATATCCAAACCATAAATAGAGCCACCATTCTATTTGTAAAGTCCAAAGTGGTCTTCCAGAACCAAAGAAATCTATAATAAAGATATTAGATAATCCATTTAGAACTGGGTAATTTTGAAGCATAAATAAGTTACCAATAAAAGTTTTTACATTAAATGAATTGTTATGGATGTATCCAGTAAATAGATATTTATTGAAAAGATCTATTATGATTATTAAAAATATTGATGGAACTAATGCTGAGTATATTCTTGAAAATCTTTCTATAAAATAGTCTTTGAAAAAGTATTGTTTATTATTGCTTTTATTAAAAATTGAATAGGATATTAGAAAACCTGACAATATAAAAAATAGTATTACAGCAATATTTTGCATATAAGGAAAATGTGGTGGTTTTAATATGTCAAGTACGTTAAAAAAGTTTAAGCCATGGCCAATTAAAACTAATTCAGCGGCTACGACTCTTATTAAGTTTAGAGTAAATGAACTTGAAGATGATAATTTCATATAATAAGCTCCTTGAGTAAAGAATTTGTTTAACTTAGGTTATGGACAAATAATCCAGAAGTCCTAACATGAGAGGTAGAGGTTGATAAGTCTAATTATATAACAAATTATGAAAAAAAATTCCATAGTAATCAGTGTAAAACCTTCATATTGAGGAAAGGACAAAGTTATAGATTGCATGTCCAAATTGTGATAGTGTTAATTTAAAAATAGATGATTAAAGATTACATAAAGGCTATAGCAGTTGGTGCTATAGCCTTAGATTTTATAGTTGGTTCTTAAATTCTAAGTATTCGTCGTATGTCATAACCTTATCGATAGTTCCGTCTTCAGTAATTTCGATAATTCTGTTTGCTATAGTTTGCACGAATTGATGGTCATGAGAAGTGAATAGTAAGTTGCTCTTGAAATCTCTTAAACCATTGTTTACAGCTGTTATTGATTCAAGGTCTAAGTGGTTTGTAGGTTGATCAAAAAGTAATACGTTAGCACTGCTAAGCATCATTTTTGATAGCATACATCTTACTTTTTCTCCTCCTGATAATACGGAAGCTTCTTTTAAAGCTTCATCTCCAGAGAATAACATTCTTCCAAGGAAGCCTCTTAAATAGCTTTCAGATTTTTCTTCTGAATATTGTCTTAGCCAATCAACAAGGCTTAAGTTGGAGTTTTCAAAGAATTCATTGTTATCCTTAGGGAAGTATGCAGTAGTTATAGTAACACCCCATTTAAATTCTCCGCTGTCTGGTTCCATTTCACCCATTAGGATTTTGAATAGGGTGGTGATTGCTATTTCATTATTGCCTACAAAAGCAATTTTATCATCTTTATTAACTATGAAGGAAACATCATTTAAGACTTTAACACCATCGATAGTCTTAGAGATTCCGTCTACTCTTAAAATATCATTTCCAACTTCTCTTTCTGGTTTAAAGCCTACGAAAGGATATCTTCTGCTTGATGGTTGAATGTCATCAAGATTGATTTTATCAAGAAGTTTTTTACGAGAAGTAGCTTGCTTTGATTTTGAAGCGTTAGCACTAAATCTAGCGATAAATTCTTGTAATTCCTTAATTTTTTCTTCTTTCTTTTTATTTTGATCCTTAGCCATTTGAAGAGCTAGCTGGCTTGATTCATACCAGAAATCATAGTTACCAACATATAATTTAATCTTACCAAAGTCAACATCTGCCATTGTAGTACAAACGCTATTCAAGAAGTGTCTGTCATGGGATACTACGATAACTGTACCTTCGAAGTTGATTAAGAACTCTTCTAACCAGTTGATGGATTTAATATCTAAATGGTTTGTAGGTTCGTCAAGAATAAGGATACCAGGGTTTCCAAAAAGTGCTTGTGCGATTAATACCTTCACTTTTTCTCCACCATCTAGTTCTGAAACTTTTTTATCATGAAGATCTGTTGTTATGCCTAGACCTTGAAGTAATGTAGAAGCTTCAGACTCTGCTTCCCAACCGTTTAAGTCAGCAAATTCGCCTTCTAACTCAGATGCTCTTATTCCGTCTTCATCGTTGAAATCAGGTTTAGCATATAGTGCGTCTTTTTCATTCATTATTTCATAAAGTCTTGCATTACCCATTATTACAGTTTCAAGTACAGGGAACTCATCGTATTCGAAATGGTTCTGTTTTAATACAGACATTCTTATTCCTTTTGGAATACTTACTTCACCAGTGTTAGGTTCAATTTCTCCAGATAAAATCTTTAAAAATGTACTCTTACCAGCGCCGTTTGCACCTATTACACCATAGCAGTTGCCAGGAGTAAATTTAAGATTTACGTCTTCAAATAATTTTCTGTCACCGTATCTCAGACTTACATTAGTTACTGTTATCACGTATTTCATTCCTCACTTTTCTTATCATTATCATTTGGTCATTATAACACATAGATAGTTACAATTCAAAATTCTAACCTTATTATACATTAAAATAATGCATATTTATAACAAAAGTTTAAATATGCATTATTTTTTCTATATGAGAGGTCCGTATTTATCCTTATCTAAAAGAATTAAAGCTCTAGTTAATTCTTCAACATGTTCCTTTTCATCCGAAGTAACTTCTTTTATAAGTTTGAATAAAGCTTTATTTTGCGTATTACTTAAGAAATCCTCGTATAAAATAATTGCTTCAAACTCTCCTTTTATAGCTTCTCTAATATAGGTAAGCAGTAAACTTCTATTTTCTTTTCCGCCAGAATAGTCTTTATAAGAATGTTTTGCTGATATTTTAATGTGTTCAGCCATATCTTTTGATAAATTTTCTTGCTCTGAGTCGATAGTTCTTAGAGCTTGTAGAAATAGACCGTAATGTTCTTTTTCTTCCTTCATTATATGGTGAAAGATATCCCTCACTTCTTTGTTTTCAGTAAAAGTTAAAAAGTGATTATAATCATTTATTGCTACGATTTCAGCCACTAACCCTTCTCTAAGAAAAGTTTCATCATTTTTCAAGATACCTTGGGGTTGTCTATTCGTTGTATAACTCATAAATACTCCTAAAATATTAATCCTATGAACCTATAAGAAGTCAATTATCTCTTTAAGGGTTCTTATAAAGTATATGTGAAGTTGGGAGAAATATTAAAGATATGTAAACTGATATCTCACCAACAAGGCTTTAAAGGATTTGATATTGAAGTTAGAATATAGATATTTCTCTTGGTGAAAAATAGCAAGAAACGTAAATATATTTTGCAAATTCAATTACACAATATTGAATTAATGATAGAATATACAAGTGGGTGATTTTACTAGGTAAATACCTATCAAGGTAAAAAATAACTGCTTATTAGGGTTTTATAACTATTACCACTGGAGATATAAATAAGGGGTTGAAGTAATGAAAAATGTTGCATTTATTGGAGTTGGTGGTGTTGGTGGTTATTTTGGGGGCAAAATGGCACAATTACTAGTTGATGCAGAAAGAAATTTAAAGATATATTTTGTTGCTAGGGGAAATCACCTAGAGGTAATACAAAAAAACGGGTTAACATTAATCACCAAGCAAGAAGGTACGATGAAGTGTGTACCTACTATGGCAACAGATAGACTTGAAGAATTGCCTATACTAGATATTTGTTATATTTGTGTAAAACAATATGACTTAGATGATACATTAATAAGACTTGTACCTAAGATGGGCGATAATACAAAGATTATACCATTGTTAAATGGAATTGATATTTATGAAAGAATACGAAAGATTATAAAGAATGGTGTTGTTTTTCCAGCTTGTGTTTATGTTGGAACTCATATTAAGGAACCTGGCATTGTTGAACAGAATGGAGGAGCATGCACGATAATATTCGGCAAAGATCCTAAAAATACAGTAGTAGATGCTACTGATGTATGTGAACTCATGGATAGAGCGAATATTCAGTATAGCTATAGTAGTGAATATACTAAAGAAATTTGGAGCAAATATATTTTTATAGCAGCATATGGACTAGTGACAGCTAGTGAGAATAAGACATTAGGACAAGTCTTTAAAGATGAAGATAGTAGTAAAAAAGTCAAAGGGATAATGAAAGAAATAGTTGAGATAAGCAAAAAAGAAGAGGTAAATCTTCCGGAAAATATAATAGAATCAGCGTATAATAAGGCAAGGAATTTCCCTTATGAAGCAAAAACATCCTTCCAAAGAGATTTTGAATTGAAAGACAAGAAAGATGAAAGAGAATTATTTGGACAAACACTAATAGAATTAGCAGCAAAGTATGATCTGCCTATTCCATTTATTTGTACCGCCTATGAGAAGATAAATTCTATTGGATAAATTTTGTTTTAGAAATGTAAAATTGGAATTTGGGACTTTCAAAATATCGGCTAACTATAATTATAAACTTTTAACTTATAAATATTTAAGTTAAAAATATTTACATTAGTAATTGCTATGGAAAAGAATTAAGAGTAAATTAAAGAGACTGAATCTTGTAAAATACAAGATTCAGTCCTAGATAGTTACTTAATAAAAGCTGTTTAATATTTTGGGTTCAATCCATTGTGGATATGGTTCAAACAATACTAAGGATAGTATAAGTTTTACACCTTATAAATAAGTTTGCGTTAACTTTTAATACTAGACCTAAAACTCAGCAAACACCTTATCTAATAATTCAATTGCAGCATCGATTTCTGCTTCTGTTACATTTAGAGGAGGTAATAATCTTACAACATTGTTGTTAGCATAGATTACTAGAAGTCCTTTCTCTAAAGCCTTTGTCATAAATTCCTTTGGACTTCCTTCTAATTTAAAGCCTATTAATAGCCCCATACCTTTGATCTCTGATATCTTAGAAGGATATTTTTCTTTTAATTCTAAAAGTTTACTCTTCATGTATTCTGACTTTGCATCTACACCTTTGATTACACCATTATTTATAAGTTCATCTAATACAGCACAGGCAACTGAGCAAACAAATGGGTTTCCACCGTAAGTAGTTCCGTGGTCACCAGGTACAAGAACGTTTGAAGTTTTTTCGTTTGCAATGAAAGCTCCGATTGGAACTCCACCACCTAAAGCTTTAGCTATACAGATAACGTCTGGGATAATTCCGAATTTTTCATAAGCGAATAAAGTTCCAAGTCTTCCGATACCACATTGAACTTCATCGAAAACAAGTAAAGCATCGTTTTTCTCACAAAGGTCTTTAGCTGTTTGTAAGAATTCCATTGAGCAGGCACTAAGACCACCTTCACCTTGAACTGGTTCTAAAATAATTCCGCAGACCTTTTCTGTGAACTTAGATTTTAAATCTTCAACTGAGTTAAACTCTACCATTACAGTATTGGGGATTATAGGCATAAATGGTTTCTGATATGCAGGTTGGCCTGTTATTGAAATAGCACCCATAGTTCTTCCGTGGAAAGAGCCAGAAAGATATAGGATTACATCTTTATCTTCACTTTGAGTTTTTCCGTACTTTCTGCAAAGCTTCATTGCTCCTTCAAGAGCTTCTGCTCCACTGTTTGTGAAAAATACACTTTCGTGATCAGAGTTTTTAGTTAATATATCTGATAATTTTATGTTGTATTCATTCCAATAATAATTTGAAACATGCATAAGTTTTTCGCTTTGAGCTTTAATAGCATTTACGATAACTGGATGGCTATGGCCAAGACAGTTTACAGCGATTCCGCTTACAAAGTCTAAGTATTCTTTACCTTCTGTATCATATAATTTTGTCCCAATACCTTTTTCGAAGATTATATCAGCACGACCGTAAGTGTTCATTACATGGTTTTTTATCATTATTCATACCTCCTAAGTAAAACAAGTTGAAAGCAAAAAGTGCTCTAAGCTTATTTTTATACAATTATTATACATCATTTATGCAGTTGTCCATACATACAAAGTCTAACTATTGAAGCTAACATTTTATAAGATACAATAATTATACGACCCCTATAATAAATATACAATATATTTTTATAAATATTCATAAATAACCTTGACTTTCGTCACTAGATAGTGCATTATTATACTAGTTGATTAATAATTTCGGAGGTGCGATTGATGATAAATGCAGGGATAATTGGAGCAACAGGCTATGCAGGAGAACAGCTTGTATGGATTTTAAACAATCACAAGGATGTGAATATAGTTTATCTTACTGCTCATAATTATGCGGGAATGTCCTTTGATGATGTATACAGTAATTTTAGAGGATTTATAAATCAAAAGTGTATAGATTTAAAGGAAGCTACAGAAAGATTAGATGAGGTAGATGTCTTATTTGTAGCATTACATCAAGGTGGTGCCTTTGAAATAGCAAAAGAAGCTATGAAGAAAGGAATCAAGATTATAGATCTTGGACCAGATTTCAGAATTAAGGACGTTAACTGTTATGAGGAATGGTATAAGATAGATCACAATGCGGCAGAGCTTTTAGACGAAGCTGTGTACGGCTTAGTGGAATTAAATAGAGAAGATATTAAAGGAAAAGCTTTAATTGCAAATCCAGGTTGTTATCCAACAGCTACAGCTTTAGGACTAGCACCATTAGTTAAAAATGGATTAGTAGAGCTTAAATCAATAATAGTAGATGCTAAATCAGGAATATCAGGAGCTGGAAGAGGAGCAAATATACAAAATCTATATTGTGAAAGTAGTGAATCCTTTAAGGCATATGGGGTTACCACTCACAGGCACACTCCAGAGATTGAACAACAGTTATCAGCACTTGCAGGAGACGAAGTAATTATATCCTTTACACCACATCTTGTGCCAATGGCAAGAGGTATATTATCAACATGCTATGCACAACTTAAAAAGGATATGACAACAGAAGAAATTCTTGATTTTTATAAAGAATTCTACAAAGATGAGAAATTCGTAAGAGTTATAGATGGATTCCCAGAAACTAAATGGGTTAAGGGATCAAACCTTTGTGATATCGGAGTAAGAGTTGATAAAAGAACAAATAGAGTAATAGTAATGTCTGCAATAGACAATTTAATTAAGGGAGCTGCAGGGCAAGCAGTACAAAATATGAACCTAATATTTGGATTAGAAGAAACTGAAGGCTTAAATTTCATGCCGATGTTTCCATAGGAGGAATTAAGATGAAAATAGTAACTGAAAAAACAATTACAGATATAAAAAATATAAAAGCAGCTGGATTTATTTCAGGGTTAAAAAAGAGCGGGAAAAAAGATTTTGCAATTATATATAGTGAGAAAGAAGCTGTGGCTGCAGCAACCTTCACTAAAAATAAAGTTAAAGCAGCGCCAGTGCTTATGGACATGGAACACATTAAATCTGAGAATACTCAGGCAATAGTAATCAACAGTGGTAATGCAAATGCTTGTAATGGAGCACAAGGTTTAGAAGATGCTAAAACTATGGCAAAGGAAGCGGCTACAATATTAAACCTTAAGCCAGAAGAAGTTTTAGTTTCATCTACAGGAAGAATTGGAGTTCCAATGCCTATGGATATTATAAAGGCTGGAATAGTTAAAGGTTGTGCAGAACTTTCTTATCAAGGTGGAGGTGATGCTGCTGAAGCGATAATGACTACAGATACTTTCCCTAAGAGCATTTTTGTAGAAACTGAAATCGGTGGAAAGGTTGTTTCAATCGGAGCTATTGCAAAGGGTTCAGGTATGATTCACCCAGACATGGGAACAATGCTTGGATTCATAGTAACTGACGTAAATATCTCTAAAGAATTACTTTCAAAGGCATTAAAAGCAACTGTTAATGATTCTTATAACATGGTATCCGTTGATGGAGATACAAGCACAAATGACACAGTAATCGTACTTGCAAACGGAGCAGCTGAAAATACAAAGATTACAGAAGAAAATGAAGACTATTTAAAATTTAAGGAAGCATTAGAATTTGTAAATAAGGATTTAGCGAAGAAGATTGCAAAGGATGGCGAAGGTGCAACAAGATTAATCCAATGTGAAATACATAATGCTGCTTCTGATTTAGATGCGAGAACTTGTGCAAAGTCTGTTATCACTTCAAGCTTAGTTAAAGCAGCTTTCTTTGGTGGAGATGCTAACTGGGGAAGAATAATGTGTTCATTAGGATACTCAGGTGCAAATCTTGATCCAAACAAGATTGATATTGGTTTTGTAGATGGTGATAGAGTTGTTAAAATCGTAGAAAACGGCTTTGAAACAAATTTTGATAAAGAAGAAGTTCATCAAATTATATTAAGAGATGAAGTTTATATAGATATCGACTTAAAAGATGGCAAAGCAGGAGCTGTTGCTTGGGGTTGTGATTTAACATATGGATATGTTGAAATAAATGGAACTTATGAACTGTAAGAAATAATCTGATAATGAAAAAATCAAGAGTCTATGAGGAGGGGTACCATGGAAGGAATGTTAGTATTAGAGAATGGCAGTGTATATAATGGAAGATTTTTAGTTGAGCCAAAAGGTGATGGCCCTGTTGTTGGAGAGGTTGTATTTAATACTTCCATGACCGGTTATCAAGAGATTTTGACGGATCCATCTTATTGTGGGCAGATTATAACTTTGACATACCCTTTAATTGGGAACTATGGGGTTCACGAGATTTTTAATGAAAGTAAAAAGGTTCATGCATCAGGGTTCATAGTAAATCAAATCTTTGAGTGTGAGGATAACGGTATCGTAGAATTCTTAAAGGAAAGAGAAATTCCTGTTTTTGCAGGGATTGATACAAGAAAACTTGTTAAAGAGATAAGAGAGCAAGGAACCTTAAAAGGTTATTTTATCTCTAAAGAGAACAAGGACGATATTGATTTTAATAATTCAAATGGAGTGTTTGGTAGTGAAGTAGATTCGGTATCCACTAAGGAAATATACACACTAAAATGTGAAAACCCTATGTACGATGTAGTGTTAGTGGATTTTGGATTTAAGGCTAGTATAGCCACTGAATTATTAAAGAGAAATTGTAATGTAACTGTAGTGCCTTTTGACACAGATGCTGATACAATAATGAGTTTTAATCCACAAGGAATTCTACTTAGTAACGGCCCTGGAGATCCAAAGGATATTGTGGAAGAAACATCATTTATAAAGGAACTTTTAGGGGAAGTTCCTATAATGGGTATATGTCTTGGACACCAACTTCTAGCTCTACATTTAGGTGGAGATACCTTTAAATTAAAGTATGGACACAGAGGTGGAAATCATCCTGTTCAAGATATCGCGTCAAAGAAAGTTTGGATAACTTCTCAAAATCATGGTTATAGTGTTGATCCAAGCTCATTACCAAAGAACGTTAAAATAACTCATATAAATTTAAATGATGGAACTGTAGAAGGTTTAAGCTGTGAAGAGTATTCTGCTTTCTCAGTTCAGTTCCACCCAGAAGCATCTCCAGGTCCAAAAGAAGGAGAAGAATTCTTTAACGATTTTATAGAACTTATAGAAAAAGGGGCTTATATATATGAAAAAATCAGAGCTTAAAAAGGTACTGATAATTGGCTCTGGCCCTATCATCATAGGTCAGGCAGCGGAGTTCGATTATTCAGGAACTCAAGGATGTAAAGCACTAAGAGAAGAAGGAATAGAAGTTATACTATTAAATAGTAATCCAGCTACAATAATGACAGACTTTAAAGTAGCTGACAGGGTTTATATAGAACCTATGACTTTGGAAGCTTGTGAGGAAATAATAAAGAAGGAAAGACCTCAAGGCATAATAGCAACCTTAGGTGGTCAAACTGCTTTAAATTTAGCTTGCCAGCTTTCAGAGAGTGGGATATTAGAAAAGTATAATGTTAAGTTACTTGGAACCTCTGTTGAGACTATAGAAATGGCCGAAGACAGAGAAAAATTCAAGAAGCTTATGGAAGATATAAAGGAACCTATGGCAGAAAGTGAAATTGTTACTACAATAGAGGCTGCTTTAAATTTTGCTAAAACTATAGGATATCCAGTTATCGTAAGACCTGCTTATACCCTTGGTGGTACAGGTGGTGGTATTGCAGATAATGAAGAACAATTAAAAGAGATAGCGCATAGCGGAATAGCCTTAAGTCCTATTGGTCAAATTCTTGTTGAAAAAAGTTTGCTTGGATATAAAGAAATTGAATATGAAGTTATGAGAGATAGTGTTGGTACATGTATCACTATTTGTAACATGGAAAACATAGATCCAGTAGGCGTGCATACTGGAGACAGCATAGTTGTTGCACCAACACAAACCTTAAATGATGAGCAATATCATCTTTTAAGAACAGCTTCTCTTAAAATTATAGATAATCTAAAAATAGAGGGAGGATGTAACGTTCAGTTTGCATTATCTCCTTATGATAATAGTTATTACGTTATAGAAGTTAATCCTAGAGTTAGTAGATCCTCAGCCTTAGCTTCAAAGGTAACAGGCTACCCAATAGCAAAGGTTGCGGCGAAAATAGCTATTGGATACTCTTTATTTGAAATAATAAATCCTATCACAAAGAAGACTGCTTGCTTTGAGCCAGCTCTTGATTATGTAGTGGTAAAAGTTCCAAAGTGGCCTTTTGATAAGTTTGTAGAGGCTGATGATACTCTTGGAACTCAAATGAAGGCTACAGGAGAAGGAATGGCAATAGATACAACCTTCGAGGCAGCATTTATGAAGGCAGTATATTCTTTAAATATGAAGCTGAAGGAAACTGATTTTGGCTTAGAAAGAATATATGAGGAATTAAAAGTTCCTACTAGCAATAGAATACTTTGGCTTATGAAAGCCCTTGAACTTGGAGTTTCTAAGGAAAAGATACAAGAGATTACAAAAATAACTCCTTGGTTCTTGGATAAGTTTATGAACATCATTAATCATAAAAAGAAGTTAGAGCAATGTGGAACTGAAATTCTTAAGGAAGATAATCTGAAGCTTTTAACAATTGCTAAGGTTCTTGGAATATCCGATGAAGAGATAGGTGATTGCACTAAAGTTTCTTGGGAGAAAATCCGTGAATATAGAAAAGAAAAAGCAATAATGCCTACTTACAAGATGGTAGATACTTGTGCAGGGGAGTTCTACTCTGATACTCCATATTATTACTCAAATTATGGTATGGAAACAGAAGCAGTAGCTTCATCTGGTCATAAGGTTATAATACTTGGTTCTGGTCCTATTAAAATTGGCCAAGGCATTGAATTCGACTATGCTTGCGTTCACTGTGCAATGGCACTTAAGGAGATGGGCATAGAAGCAATAATGATAAATAATAATCCAGAGACGGTAAGTACTGATTTTGATACTTCTGATAAATTATATTTTGAACCGCTGACTCTAGAAAGTGTTTTAAATATTATAGAAGTAGAAAAACCAATGGGAGTAATTGCTCAATTTGGAGGACAGACTTCTTTAAATTTAGTAGCTGGTCTTCAGCACTTTGGAGTTAATATATTAGGAACTTCTACTGAAAGCTTGGATATTGCTGAAGATAGAAGTAGTTTCGAAGCTTTCCTTGAAAAGCTTGGAATAGAAAGACCTATGGGTAAAACAGCAGTAAATTTAGAAGAAGCAAGAACTGCGATAAAAGAAATAGGCTTTCCAGCATTAATTCGTCCATCCTATGTTATAGGTGGAGAGGCTATGATGATAGTAAGAAATCAAGAACAATTCGAGCATTACATGAGCACTGCTTTAAGAGTTGTTTCTAATGAAGAACCTATTCTTATAGATAAATATATAGAAGGTAAAGAAGTCGAGATAGATGGTATTGGGGCTGTTACAGAAAAGGGCTATGCATTAAAAGTGATTGGTATAATGGAGCATATAGAAAGAGCTGGTATTCACTCTGGAGATAGTATGACTATATATCCTCCGAAAAACTTATCTGAAGTTGTTTTAGAGAAGATTCAAAAGTACTCTAGAGCAATTGCAGATGGGCTAAAGGTTATCGGAATGATAAATATCCAGTATGTAGTTAAGGATGAGCAGGTTTACGTTATAGAAGTAAACCCAAGAGCATCAAGAACAGTGCCAATCTTTAGTAAGGCTACAGGAGTCAATGTTGTAGAAGAAGCTACAAGAGTCATGGTAAATAAAGAACTTGGCAAGATAGTTGATTTTATAGAAGATGGAATGGTTAAAGAACCGAACTTTACGATTGTTAAAGGACCTGTATTCTCATACTTTAAACTTAAAAACGTAAATTCCGTTTTAGGTCCACAGATGAAGTCTACAGGCGAAGTTATGGGCGTAGGAAAAAATGTAGAAGATGCTCTTGCAAAAACTTTTGCAGCTATAGGAAATATAAATGATAAAAATAAAAAAGCTAATTCTATTATTATATCCCTTTATAACAAAGAAGAGCTAACTACCATAACAGATTTATTAAAAGACAAGGGGCTAAATATATACGCTTCAAAGGGAACTTATGAAGCTATAGAAAAAGTTGGTATAAAACCAATAAAAATTATTGATAAAGAAAATACAAAGGCTATTGAAGAACTTGTAAAAAGCGGTGAGATTAAATTCGTAATCAATACTTCTATAGTAACCAAAAATGAAGAGAGTTTTGGTAAAACTTTAAGAAGTGCTTCTATAAATTACGGAATTCCATGTTTCACATGCCTAGATACAGCTATAGAATATATAAAGACTCTTGAGTATTTAAATGACGGAAATAAGCTTCAATACGGTGATTTGAGAGATTATGAGGGGGAAATTTATGAATAAGCATTTAACGTCAATGATAGATTTAACGAAAGAGGACATTTTAGATTTAATACAATTAGGTGAAGATTTAAAATTTAAAAGAAAAAATAATATACCACATAAATATCTAGAAGGAAAAACTCTTGGAATGATTTTTGAAAAAGCATCAACAAGAACTAGAGTGTCCTTCGAAACTGGAATATTTCAACTTGGCGGAGTAGGAGAATTCCTCTCCTCCAATGATCTTCAAATAGGACGAGGAGAACCTATTAAGGATACAGCTAGAGTTTTATCTAGATATTTAGATATAATAATGATTAGAACTTTCAAGGATGAAGTTGTAAAGGAACTTGCTCAATACTCTTCAGTTCCAGTAATTAATGCTCTTACAGATAATGAGCATCCTTGCCAGGTTTTAGCTGACCTTATGACCATAAAAGAATATAAAGGACAACTTCAGGGGTTAAAAGTTGCTTTTATAGGAGATGGAAACAACATGGTGAATTCCTACTTGATTGGTTGTTCCATAATGGGAATGGATATATCTATAGCAAGTCCAGAAGGATATAAGCCAAATGATTTCTATGTAGAAAAAGCAAAAGAATACGCAAAAGCAACAGGTAGTAAAATTGAAATATCTAATTCACCAATAGCAGCAACTAAAGATGCTGATGTTGTTGTAACAGATGTATGGGCTAGTATGGGACAAGAAAGTGAAGCTGCTGAAAGAATAAAAGCATTTAAAGGGTTCCAAGTTAATATGGAATTACTTTCATATGCTAAGAAAGATGCAATGGTTCTTCATTGCTTACCAGCTCATAGAGAAGAAGAGATAACAGATGAAGTTTTAGAAGCTCATGCTAATGAAATATTTGATGAAGCAGAAAACAGACTTCATATTCAAAAAGCTATAATGGTAAAACTAGTTGAAGTAAATTATTAAAATTAGTGATATTATAGAAGAAGGCTAACAGTAGGATAAAATTCTATTGTTAGTCTTTTTATAGAGTGTGTGAAAATTTTACCCTAAAAGTTTTTAGACAGTTTTGGAGAAAATTCTACATAGAAAATTATAAAAATTAATATTAAATTTAAATTTGCAATAGTATTACATAGAATTGATAATGTAGTTAGATAGATGGTATAATTGAATAAAAAAAGGAGAAGAGTGAGTAAATATGGATGCCTACGGACATATACTTAGGGGAATCATAGAAACGATACTATTAGTAGTAGCAAACTTTGTTTTCATTAAGAAAGAGCTAAAACTAAAAGAGTGTCTAAATTTGGTATATATTTTTATGCCTATTAGTATTTTTATTAGATTTTTACCTATCCAGTCAAGTCTTACTACCATTATCAATGCTATAATACAAATTATTGTAATCGCTACCCTATGTAAGATAGAAGTACATAAGGCGATTTTTGGTGTGCTCACAAGTATAACTTGTTTAGCACTAAGTGAGGGCATAAATATTTTGTTTCTTAGACAAGTACTACATTTAAATTTGGAAAATGTGTTCAGTGACCCATTGAAAAAAGAACTATATGGAATACCATCATTAATATTATTTGCGGTGGTTTTACGAATAGTTTATCTGCTTAGAAGAAAAAGAACATCTGTACAAATATAGTAACGTATTTACTCAGAAAAGATGAGGAGTTATATATGCAAATAACAGAGAACGAAAATAAGAATGGGATTAATGAGATTATTTATACAGTAAAATTAGCATCCTTAATTTTAGCAGCAATCATTATTATTAGATATAATTTTTCAGGCGATGGTTCAATTTATCTTAATGATAATTATCGTTTTAATATGAATTATGTAGTTATGCTTATAACTATTTTGGTTTTAATACTAGCAGTATGGTATCTAACTTATCTAGCTACTGTAAAATCAAAGTATAAGAAATTGACCATTATCACTGAGAATATAATATTAATTTCATTTTTTTCAGTTTTAATAATAATATCTGACAACTCCGTTGAACAATACAAGTTTCTATTTTTATTAATAATAATATCATCTACTTTACAGATGGGGATGAATTTTGGTATGGCTAATGCTATGGTAGTTTCCTTGATAATGCTTTCCATTGATATATTCTATG
Organism: Clostridium cellulovorans 743B; assembly: GCF_000145275.1. Lineage (NCBI taxonomy): Bacteria > Bacillati > Bacillota > Clostridia > Eubacteriales > Clostridiaceae > Clostridium > Clostridium cellulovorans. The sequence goes on along the minus strand of NC_014393.1, from coordinate 4,865,079 downwards.
ACCCAAAGGCAGTAGTAAATATGCGCTTTGAGAATGATCTTATATTAGCAGGGATATTCCTTTTAACAGCTTGGCCACTTGGTTACTTTACCAAAATAAATAGTGAAGCACTTAAGAAGAAAGACGTAGAACTAAACGTACTTAATAAGGAACTTATAAAAAATCATATTCATAGAAGAAACATAGAGGAATTACTTATAAACAATCAAGATTGTTATAACCTTCTTATAAATAATTCCTTAGATGCAATAGTAGTACATAGAGAATTGACCTGTTTATTTGCCAATGATAGTGCAGTAAACTTATTTGGAATGAAGAATGGAAAAAGAATATACAAGCAAAAGTTGATAGAGCTAATAGAAGAAGGGGAAAGAGATAGAGTAGCTCAGTTCTTTAGGGATGCAATTAAGGATAAATGCCAATCCTTAAAATTTGAAAGTGTGATAAAAAGTAAGGATAAAAATCTTGAAGTTGAAAGTACTTCGATATTTATAACTTATGAAGGAGAACCAACTACACTTACTATTTTTAGAGATATATCTCATAAGAAGCAAGTTGAAAAATTAAAGATAGACGTTCAAAGGAATGTTGAGTTGCTTACAGAATCTCTAGAATTTAATAATAGCATAATGCAACTATTTTCAAATATATCACACGAACTTAAGACTCCTCTAAACATAATTTTTGCAGCAGTACAAGTGCTTAGTATCAGTATGCGTGATAAAGCCCGAGAAGAATATTTGCCTATGAGTGAGAAGTATTTTAATATCATGAAGCAAAATTGTTACAGGCTTACGAGACTGATAAATAATTTCTTGGATATAACTAAGATTGATTCAGGGTTTGTAAATATAACTTTAAAGAAATGTAATATAGTAAACATAGTTGAGGACATTACTTTATCAGTAGCTCCATATGTGGAAAGTAAGGAATTGAAAATAACCTTTGATACGGAAGTTGAGGAGATTATTATTAATTGTGATGTGGACAAGATAGAGAGATGCTTGTTAAATCTAATTTCCAATGCTATAAAGTTTACTAATCCTGGAGGTGACATCTTCATAAATATAAATCAATGCGATGATAAGGTTGCAATCTCTGTAAGAGATACAGGGGTGGGAATACCAGAAGATAAGCTAGAATTGATCTTTGAAAGATTTGGACAAGTTGATAAAACTTTAAGAAGAAACAGAGAAGGAACTGGAATAGGTCTTACCCTCGTAAAATCACTGGTTGAAATCCAAGGCGGACAAATAGAAGTTCATAGCTTGCTGGGTGTAGGAAGTGAGTTTGTCATGAAATTTACTATTGAAGAGGAAGAATTTATTGGTGAAGACACTGAGTACTTTACTAACAAGGAAACAATAAATACAGAATTCTCGGATATATAGAAAAATGAATATGCATGTAGAAATAGTGTAAAGAACTTTAAAAAAGTTCTCTACACTATTTTTCTATAGATTTAATGGAAAGATAGGAGGAGTAATATGGGCGCATGGGGTGTAAAACTATATTCATCTGATATTGCAGCTGACGTAAAAAGTCAATATATAGACTAGTTAAGAAGAGGAAAACAAATGAAGAAGTAACTGATTAATTAATTATACGCTGTGCGTGGTTCGAGAGGATGTTTAAATATTTGTTAATTGTGTGATTGTTTACTATGTAATCTTAGATGGCTCAAATTACTTCTAATCGGCCGATAGACTGTGTAATAAGATTATAGTTGGGAGACCATAGCTAAATTTTAAAATTACAAAATATACGTATGGTAAATAGAATTATAGGCATCAGAAGTAGCATCAGTTCCATCTGAGGAGAAATTTTATAACAGGCTTTTTGAAGATAATTGAGATTAATTTAGGAGAATATGCTATTATAACACAAGCACATACTGAAATTGAGTATGCAATAAAGTATTTACAGAAAGCACTTCCATCAAATATAAGCATCGCATGCTGTCAATCTTGTAGGTATGGAAACTTTTGTCCATATGGGGATAATGATAATGAAGTGTTTTGTTTTAAGAATCTAACTCCCCAAAATAAAGCTGATGTATGTGAAATCTTTAGCCAAGATAATATCTTTATTTAAGAAAGAGATAGAAAATTACTTGATTTCTGTGTAGACTATAAATCTATTTCACAGGATGAATACTATACTTATAATGATTGGGGAGTGGAAAGCTTATAATGAAGGTTGATAGTTAAAGGGCTTATTATATGCAAATATACATATAGAAATGCTGTAATGATAAATTATAGGACGGTAAATTGGTAATGCACGAAAGGTATGTAAAAGTATATATACAATGGTTTGATAATGCCCCAAGGTATTTATTAATTGAAGGTAAAAAATTTATGATATTTGATGGACTCAATGCAATAGGTAATGGACAGATAATAGAGGCTGTTTTTGAAGATTGTTGAGGGTACTGATACATATACAAGAATATTTGGAGGTAATAAGATGACAAATTCATGTCTAGTATGCAATTATGATAATTTAATCGATCTCCCATACGATGAATTTTGAATAGCTTCAGATGAAATTTATCCTTGCTGTGGTTTTCAATATGGTTATGATGACGACGACGCTGGACAAGAAGTTTATGGCAAATGGTTAGAAAAGTGGATAAGTAATGGCTGCATCTGGTTTTCTAGAAGCAGAAAACCACCATATGGATGGAACGCCAAGACTCAACTACGTCTTAAGTAAATGGTACATAAATTTATGAAAATTAAAGGTAAAAAAATAGTCTAAAATGAGGACAAGCTATCATTTTGGGCTATTTTTTATTATAAGCTAAGAGAAGACAATTTGATAAAAAATGTAGAAATCTTCACCAATATGTAAACGGTAAACAAACAATTTGCGAATATTTGAGAAAAATGTTGACAATGTATAAAAAAAAATATAGAATCATATAAATATTACTAACAAATGAAGATAAACATAAATGATTAGGGGGCAAATTAATATGAAAATTAAGAAATTATCAATACTGTTAGCTGCAATAGTTACAGTATCTGTATTAGGGGCTTGTTCCAAGGACTCATCTAGTACAGCATTAAAAGACAAGAAAGAGATTAAAATTGGGGTTACACAAATTGTTGAGCATCAAGCCTTAGATTCTGCTAGAGAAGGTTTTATAGCAGCATTAAAAGAAAATGGCTACGAAGATGGAAAGAATGTAAAGCTTGATATCCAAAACGCACAAGGGGATAAGGTTACTGCACAAACAATTGCACAGAAATTTGTAAGCGACAAGGAAGATTTAATTCTAGCAATATCCACTGATTCGTCTCAAGCTGCTTATAATGCAACAAAAGATATTCCAATACTTATAACAGCAGTTACAGACCCAGTAAAAGCAGGTGTTGCAAAAAGTCTAGAAAAATCAGAAACAAATGTAACTGGAACATCAGATGATATTTCTATAGATAAGCAATTTGATTTACTTAAGAAATTAGTACCAACAGCTAAAAAGGTTGGTATTATATACAACACTAGTGAGGTTAATGCAGAAATTCAAATAGAAAAAGCTAAAGCGGCGGCTCCAAACTTTGGATTAGAAATAATTACTGCAGGTATAACTAGTACAAATGACATACCACAAACTCTTAACTCATTAACTAGCAAAATTGATGTTTTATATTGTCCAACAGACAACATGGTTGTTTCTGCAACACCAATTATTACTGAACAATGTTTCAAAAATAATATTCCTGTAATTGGTTCAGAAAAAGGACAAGTTGAAGGTGGAGCATTAGCTACTAACGGAATTGATTATTACAAGCTTGGTTACCAAACAGGAGTATCAGCAGTTGAAGTTATAAAGGGTAAAAAACCAACAGAAATTCCAATAAAAACTTTAGATGATTTAACTATAACTATTAATACAGATGCAGCTAAAAAATTAAACATAAAAATTCCTGATGAATTAAAGAGTGCGGAAATGATAACTGGCGGAGTTAAATAATTTTAACAGTTTATTCAGGCTAATAATGAATTCATTATTAGCCTGATTCTGCGGGTTACAAAGAGAGTATCAAAAGATAAAGACAGGAACTTTACTGGGGAGGTTAAGAAATGGATATTATTATCGGTTCTTTAGAATTAGGATTCATATACGCCATTGTCGCTATCGGTGTATACATAACTTATAAGATATTAGATTTTCCTGATATGTCCGTGGATGGCACTATGCCATTGGGGGCTGCAGTTACTGCAGTTATGATTGCAAAGGGTATGAATCCTTTTATAGCAACAATAGTGGCTATTATTGCAGGATGTATTGGAGGAGCGACAACAGGGTTACTTCATGTTAAGCTTAAAATTAACAATTTGATGGCTGGAATATTAGTTATGATAGGATTATATTCCATAAACCTTAGAGTTATGGGCAAAGCTAATACTCAGATTTTTGGATCATCACATTTCTTATCTAAGGATGTTATACCTAAGATAGTTGTACTTTTAATTTTTGCTATTATAGTAAAAATACTTTTAGATGTTTTTCTTAAGACCAAGAAAGGCTTTATATTAAGAGCTGTAGGTGATAACGAACAATTAGTTACATCTTTAGCTATAAATAAAGATAACTATAAGATATTAGGACTTGTGATATCAAATGGGTTAGCTGCTTTAGCAGGAGCTTTATTATGCCAATATCAGAATTATGCTGATGTAGGCATGGGAGCAGGAACTGTAGTTATAGGTCTAGCAGCGGTAATTGTAGGAGAATCAATATTTGGAAGGATTTCCTTTATGAAAGCCACTACAACTGCGGCACTAGGTGCTATTATATATAGGCTTGCTGTAACAGGTGTTTTAGAATTAGGTTTAGATCCTCAGGATTTAAAGCTTGTAACTGCTGTTATAGTAATAGTAGCTCTATCTTTAAATACAAAACATTTATCCTTCAAGAGCTTTAAGAAGGCGAAAAACGGAGGTGCCACTGTTGTTAACAATAACGAATCTATCTAAAGGCTTTAATAGAGGAACTGTAAACGAGAAAATTGTTTTTAATGATTTTAATATAGAAGTTAAGCAAGGACAATTTATAACTATTATAGGAAGTAATGGTGCTGGTAAATCTACTTTATTAAATATAATAGCTGGAGCTATAGTTCCTGATGACGGAAAAATTATCATTGATAAAAAAGATATTAGTAGACTTGCGGAGTACAAGTGTGCAAAATTCATAGGAAGAGTATTTCAGGACCCTTCAAAGGGCGTATCTCCAAATATGACTATACTAGAGAATATGTCCATAGCTTATAATAAGGGAAAATCCTTTAACCTAACTCCGGGAATTTCTAAGAAGAATATAGATCACTTCAAGAAGCTACTAGCAGAGGTGAATCTAGGACTTGAGGATAAGCTTGGAACAAAGGTTGCTATGTTGTCAGGAGGGCAAAGACAAGCATTGTCCTTGATAATGGCAGTTATGAGTAAACCTCAGGTTTTATTGTTGGATGAGCATACAGCAGCGCTAGATCCAAAAACATCTCAAAGGATAAATGAAATTACTGATAAGATAGTAAATGAACATAAAATTACCACTATGATGGTAACACATAACTTAAACCATGCTATAAACATGGGAGACAGATTAATAATGATGCATCAAGGGCGAGTTGTTCTAGATGTAGAAGGCAAAGAAAAAGCAGAGCTTACAATTCCAAAGCTATTAGAATATTTCAATCAGTTAAAGTCTGGAGAAAGTTTTAGTGACGCAGGAATATTTAGCTAAGAAATAATTTAAGATTATTCACTAAGTTTACTTTAAAAGCAGTTTGAAGTGAGGCAAAAGCCTCAACTCAGACTGTTTTTTGTTTTGAGGATAATTCTGCCAAAATATTCACTGAAAATGTATATAAAGAATATAGGGTCATATAAATATTATTAACAGCTGTAGCAAATTAACTGTAGCAGATGTAGCAAGTTTAAAATAAAAATGCTACACAAAATGCTACCTTAAAAACGGCTTGGTTGAGCCATTTATAGCATAGTATAGCAAATGTAGCATAAAATAAAAAACTATATGTCTATATAAGGAAAATTATATTTCTATTTTTTTTAGAGATGAGGTCTTTATTTTTTTGAAAATGCTACATTGGGAAAAAAGTGCTTGGAAACCCAGTGATAGAGCCATTTAAGCTGTAGCATTTTTGTGATAAAAACATGCTACAAAAAGATGCTACACTGATACAAAAGATTTGAACTTTAAAATTTGCGAAGATAATTAATGGGGGTGATTCTATTGTTAAAAATAACTAGATTATCTAAAGGCTTTAATAAAGGGACAGTAAATGAAAAAAATCTTTTTAAGGATTTTAATCTAGAAGTTAAACCAGGAGAATTCATTACTATCATAGGAAGCGATGGTGCTGGCAAATCTACACTGCTAAACATCATTGCTGGAGCAATATCTCCAGATCAAGGAGAAATAGTTATCAATAAACGGGAGATAAGAAAGTTAGCAGAATACAAAAGTGCTAAATATATAGGTAGAGTGTTTAAGGACCCATATAAGGGTGTATCCCCCAATATGACCATTCTAGAAAATTTATCTATAGCTTATAACAAAAGAAAAGTAGTTAATTTAACTTCAGGAGTTTCTAAAAGAAACATAGAATATTTTAAAAAAGTCTTATCTGGAGTTGGTTTAGGTCTTGAGGATAAGCTTGATACAAAGGTAGAGATGCTTTCTGGTGGACAAAGACAAGCTTTATCCTTAATAATGGTGGTTATGAGTAAGCCAAAGCTATTATTGTTAGATGAGCATACGGCTGCATTGGATTTAAAGACTTCTCAAACAATTAGTGAAGTTACAGATAAGATAGTTAATGAAAATAAGATAACAACTATGATGGTAACTCACAACTTAAATCATGCCATAAACATGGGTGATAGATTAATAATGATGCATCAAGGGCAAGTGGTTTTAGATGTTCATGGAGAAGAAAAAAATAGGTTAACTATTCCTAAACTTTTAAAGTTCTTTGATGACTTAAAGTCTGAAGAAGACTTTAATGATACAGGAGCGATTAGTTGATGAAGCTACATACAGCTAAAAGGAATAAATTTACTTAATATAAATATAATTACTATTGATAGTAAGAACTTATAAATGAATATTTTAGATTTGAAGCTTAGTCTTAAAATGAACTTATTCATGTAATAACAAAAATAAATTTATAATGTTCTTCATAAATATGTAAAGGTTAAGGGGGCGGAGTTTATGAAAAAGATATTAATTGCTGATGATGCTATGTTTATGAGAATATCTCTAAAATCTGTCTTAGAAAGAAATGGGTTTGAGGTAATTGCTGAAGCAGAAAATGGTAAACAAGCAATTGAAAAGTATAAACTTCTTAAGCCTGACATCGTAACACTTGATATTACCATGCCTATAATGACTGGTTTAGAAGCACTAAAGGAGATAAAGAACTTTGATAGAAATGCAAAGATCATCATGATTTCTTCAATGGGTCAAGAATCTATTGTAAGAGATGCTGTGGTGGCTGGTGCTTTTGGCTTTATAGTAAAACCATTTAAAGAAGAGACAATAATAAAAGTTTTTAGCAAGTTGTAATGAAGAATTCCAGAAATCAATAGAAAGAAGAGGGGATATATGTCAGAGGGAGGAGCAAATAGAGAACCAATGCTAGAAGTATACCTCTTTGAGAGCAACCAACTGGTGGATGAACTTGAAAGAATCAGCATAGAATGTGAAAAAAGGAAGGATCTTTGTGGTGAAGCAATAAATGAAATTTTTAGAATAATGCATACCATAAAAAGTTCTTCAGCTATGATGATGTTTAACAATATAGCTGTATTAGCGCATTCTGTAGAAGATTTGTTCTACTATATTAGAGAAAATGAAAATATAACAGTAGATTTTGACAGTTTATTTGACTTGGTCCTTCTAGCAATTGATTTTATCAAAGGTGAAATTGAGAAGATTGAGAATGATATGGAGCCAGATGGAGATAGCGAGGCTTTAGCACAAAAAGCTTCATCGATCCTCAAAACCATGAACGAAATTAATAGTGAATTTGTTGAACATAATTCCAAGAATCAGATGGATAATTCAAATTCTTATAAAAGTTCATATCAAAATCTAAATATAGATGATGAACAGAGGTATATTGCCAGGATTTTTTTTGAAGATGAATGTGATATGGAAAACATCAGAGCTTATACAGTAGTACACAATCTTAAGGGTATAGCCAGCGAAATCTATCACATACCTGAAGATATCATAGACAATAAAGAAAGTGCCAATGAAATAAGAAAAAATGGATTTTTCATTGGCTTTTCTACATACGAAAAAAGGGAAAAGATTCAGGAGCAACTTGAGGAGACTGTTCTTTTAAAGGAATTTGAACTATTACAAGTGCAAGAATATCCACCAGACCTTAATGCATTAAAAGAAAAGTCTGAAGTTGTTCATAATGAAACTATAGAAGTGATGAGAAGTAATAAAGAAGAAGCTACTAATATGAATAAAAGTGGAAAGCATCAAAGTATTATAAGTGTAAATATTTCTAAGCTTGATATGCTTTTAGATTTAGTCGGTGAAATTGTGATTTCAGAAGCTATGGTTGTAAAAAATCCAGATTTAGAGGGTTTACAACTAGATAACTTCAATAAAGCGTCATTACAGCTAAGAAAGCTTACAAATGAGTTGCAGGACATAGTTATGTCTATCAGGATGGTAGAAGTCTCAATGACTTTTCGTAAGATGAATAGGATAGTAAGGGACATGAGCAAAAAGCTAAATAAATTAGTTGAACTTAAAATTATAGGAGAAGAAACAGAAGTTGATAAAAATATTATAGATCATATTTCTGATCCGCTTATGCATCTTGTGAGAAATTCATTAGATCATGGACTTGAAGGAAAAGAGGAAAGAATAGATTCTGGCAAGCCCGAGGTAGGAAAAATCACTCTTGAGGCAAAGAATGTTGGTGGAGATGTATTTATAATTGTTAGTGATGACGGAAGAGGACTTGATAGAAAGAAAATATATGATAAGGCAAGAGATAAGGGTTTAACTACTAAAGTAGAAGAGGAACTTACGGATAGTGAAATTTTTTCGTTTATTTTATTACCAGGTTTTTCAACCAACGAAAGAGTTACAGAATACTCTGGACGTGGTGTTGGAATGGATGTGGTAAAGAAAAACATCGATAGTATTGGCGGGACAATTTTTATTGAGAGCATACCAGGGAAAGGGAGCAAAACATCAGTTAAAATCCCCTTGACCTTAGCAATAATCGACGGTTTAGAAGTACTAGTTGGAAAAGCAAGATATACAATACCTATAACAAATATTAGAGAATCTTTCAAACCAGATGAAAATGGGGTAATTATCGATAGTGATGAAAATGAGTTGATAATGATAAGGGGCGAAGCTTATCCAGTATTTAGGGTGAGTAGAATTTTTAATATTAATACAAAGATTACAACTCTTTCTGATGGGATAATAGTAGTGGTAGAGCACAATAAAAAGGTTGCTTGTTTATTTGTAGATTCTTTAATTGGTGAACAACAGGTAGTAGTCAAAGCATTACCAGGTTACGTAAAAAAAGCTAAGGGTATTGCTGGATGCACAATACTTGGAGATGGTAGCATGAGTTTAATTTTAGATGTAAGTGGTATTTTAGATAGATAAAAGGAGTTAATTAAGATGGGTGATGTATTAGAGGAAACTATTGAGGATACCCAAAGAGGTAAATTTCTTACCTTCTCTATTGGTAGGGAGACTTATGGGATTGAAATCATGTATGTAATAGAAATAATAGGTATTCAAGAGATAACAGAAGTTCCGGAGCTACCTAACTATGTTAGAGGAATAATTAATCTAAGGGGAAAGATTATTCCAGTTATTGACGTAAGGCTTAGGTTTAAAAAGGAACCAAAGGAGTATAACGATAGGACTTGTATCGTTGTTATTGAGATAAAGGATGTTTCTGTTGGTCTCATTGTTGATAATGTAGCAGAAGTAATCAATATAGATGAGAGCAATATTGTTCCACAGCCAGATATAAAAGCAGGCTTTAACAACCGTTATGTAAAAGGTATAGGCAAGGTAGGAAGTGAGGTTAAGCTTTTATTGGATTGTGACAAATTGCTTAATGATGATGAGATAGAGAGAGTTAGTTTAATAAGTTAGTTAAATTGAGAAATAATGAAGGAAGATGGTATTATTGAATTTTTTCAACAATTTAAAGCTAGGTACTAAAATAACATCAGGATTTTTTGTTGTAGCTATTCTTGCTTTTGCAATCGGCATAGTTGGTATTTCTAGAATAAAGGTAATAAGTAACAATGATACAGAACTATATAAAGAAATGACTGCTCCTATGTCAAATGTTGTGAATATGGCTGAATCTTTTCAGAAGATTAGAGTAGATCTTAGAGATGTACTTTTGGCTAGCAATGCAAATGCCATACCAGAATATGAAACAAAGTATAATACTGATAAAGAGAACTTCAGTAAAAATTATCTTGCTTTTCAAGAAACAGTGCATACAAATGAAGGAAAAGCATTGTGTGAGAAGCTAGATAAATCTATGACGTATTTTGAGCAGCTAGTTTCACAAATAATTCAACTGAAAAAGGAAAATAAAGATCAACAGGCTTTTGACATAATTAAAGGCGAGGGCGTTAAAGCTAATGCAGCAGTTGACGAGAATTTAGCTGAAATTATCGATATGAAGGAGAGTCTTGCCAAAACAACTGCAAATGATAACGCTGCAATGGCAAGCTCTGCAACAAGTTTAATGATAATAATTATGATTCTTGGAGTTTTAGCAGCTATTGGACTAGGTGTATTAATTTCAAGGGCTATTACCAAACCTATAAGTAAGTTGGTCGATTATTCTAATAGAATTGCTGTTGGAGATATAGACATTAATATTGAAAATATTACAAAAGATGAGATAGGTGATTTAATGTCAGCCTTTAAAAAAATGACAGAGAATATCAATGAACAAGTAAATGCTGTAGAGAAAATAGCGTCTGGTGATTTGAATATTAATCTATCTGCTAAATCAGATAAGGATGTCCTTGGAAAAAATATAGTATTGATGGCAAAAACCATTGAAGAATTGCTAACTGAGATAAGAAAACTTATAAATGCAATACAAGAAGGCAAGTTGCGTATAAGAGGTGATTTTTGCAAATTACAATGGGGAGTGGAGTAAGCTTGTAGTAGGAATAAATAACATCATTGAAGCTTTTATAAGACCTATAAATTTAAATGCAGAGTATATAGATAGAATAAGCAAAGGGGACATACCACCAAAAATAACTGATACTTATAATGGCGACTTCAACGAAATGAAGAATAACTTAAATACTTGTATAGATGCAATAAATGGATTGGTTGTAGATGTTAATATGCTATCAAAGGCAGCAGTAGAAGGAAAATTATCAATAAGAGCTGATGCAAACAAACATGGTGGAGAATTTAAAATGATAGTTGAAGGGGTAAACGGTACTTTAGATGCTATTATTGAACCTGTTAAGGAAGCTTCAAAAGTACTACAAGAAATGTCTAATGGAAATTTAAAAGGACATGTTGTAGGAAATTATAAAGGAGATCATGCTGATATCAAAAATGCATTAAATGAAACTATAGATGCTTTAGCTTCTTATATATCAGAAATTTCAGAAGTTTTAAACGAAATGTCTAACTCAAATCTTGAGTTGTCCATAAATAACGAATATAAAGGGGACTTTGCTCAGATTAAGGAAGCTCTAAATCTTATAATTGAATCTTTCAATGAAATATTTAAAGAGATAAACAACGCTGCAGATCAAGTTTCAACAGGATCCAGTCAGGTTTCTGAAGGAAGTCAAACTCTTTCACAAGGGACTACAGAACAAGCAAGTTCAATAGAGGAATTAACATCGTCTATTGGAGAAGTAGCAGCTCAAACAAAGCAAAATGCTATAAATGCTAGCCAGGCCAATGAACTTGCTCTTAATGCGAAAAAAGGAGCTGAACTTGGAAATTCTCATATGAAAGAGATGCTTAAGTCTATGGAAGAAATCAATGAGTCTTCTGCAAATATCTCGAAAATAATTAAAGTAATTGATGATATTGCTTTCCAAACCAACATATTAGCCTTAAATGCAGCAGTTGAAGCAGCTAGGGCAGGACAACATGGTAAGGGTTTTGCAGTTGTAGCAGAGGAAGTAAGAAATCTTGCAGAGAGAAGTGCTAATGCAGCTAAGGAAACTACAGACCTAATAGAAGGTTCTATTAGAAAAGTAGAAATTGGAACAAAAATTGCAAATAGTACTGCAGAATCTCTTGATCAAATAGTTTCTGAAGTAACTAAGGCAGCAACCTTAGTTGGAGATATAGCAACAGCTTCCAATGAACAAGCAACTGCCATAGCACAAATAAATAAGGGTATAGAACAAGTTTCAGATGTTGTACAAACAAATTCATCAACAGCTGAACAAAGTGCAACAGCTAGCGAAGAACTTTCAAGCCAAGCAATGATGCTTAAAAATATGATAGGAAGATTTAAACTAAAACGAGGTTCATCAGTAGCTTATAAGGGAATATCTTTTGATTCAGAGTTCAATAAAGCTAAACATAGTTTACCAGAACATACTGAATCAATGGCAACAAAAGGCAAACCAAAGATATCCTTAGATAGCAAGGATTTCGGTAAATACTAATTGATGAGGAAATATAATGTTATAGTTTAAAAGTTATATTAAATAAGTTTCTATCAAGAATCTTCACAGATTATATTGATTTCTCAATATGTCCATAGATTTTTGATGAAGTTTCAATAATGGAACGTATATCACTTAAATATCAAAAAGTGACCTAGGGTAAAATTTAGAGGTAGAGAAATGTTAACTTTGAAGGAACATGATTTTAAAGAGCTTACAGATTATATAAAAAAGGATTATGGAATAGACCTTACAAAAAAAAGGCTTCTTATTGAAGGGCGTCTTAGCAACATGATTGTAGAAAAGGGTTTTAATAATTTTCACGATTACTTAAACTTTATTTTTCAAGATGCTTCAGGAAAAGAGGTTAGAAATCTTATAAATAGACTTACTACCAATCATACCTTTTTTATGAGGGAAAAGGATCATTTCGATTATTTTAAGAATATTATCCTACCTTATTTAGAGAAGGAGTGTACAGATAGAGATTTGAGAATCTGGAGTGCAGGCTGTTCTAGTGGTGAGGAACCTTATACCTTAGCAATGATAATAGCAGATTATTTTGGAAAGTCAAAATTTATGTGGGACACAAAAATATTAGCAACAGATATATCACAAAAGGTATTGGAGGTAGCGGAAAATGGAATTTATCCGGCAGAAGCTATGGGTTCAGTACCGAAGTATTGGATTATGAAATATTTTGCGAAGGTTGGAAAAGAAAGTTATCAAATCTCTAAAGAAATACGAGATGAAGTTATATATAGAAATTTTAATTTAATGAATGAGGTTTTTTCATTTAAAAGTAAGTTCGATATTATATTCTGCAGAAATGTAATGATATATTTTGATCAAAAAACAAAGGAGCAATTGATAAATAAATTTTATAATAGCACCAAAAGTGGAGGATACTTATTTATAGGACATTCTGAAGCTATAAATAAAGAAGAGACAGATTACAAGTATGTTATGCCAGCAATTTACAGGAAAGGATAGAGTGGTGTGAAGGTTTCAAAAAAGATTAGAGTATTGGTTGTTGATGATTCATTATTTTTAAGAGAACTAATTGCTAGAGGTATAGCTGCTGATAATGGAATAGAGGTAGTTGCAACTGCAAGAGATGCTTATGAAGCAAGAGATAAAATAGTTGATTTTGAGCCAGATGTTATGACCTTAGATGTAGAGATGCCGAAGATGAATGGCATAGAGTTTTTAAGAAGGCTTATGCCTCAATATCCTATTCCTGTAGTTGTAGTAAGTTCAGTAAGTGAAAATGTTTTTGAAGCTTTAGATGCTGGTGCAGTAGATTTTGTCACAAAGATAAATGAAGGGATGTCCATTAATAGAGAAGCTTTTATAAATGAATTGATTATAAAAATTAAAATTGCATCGACGGCTAAAGTAGGACATTTTAAACGCCATATAATAAATGAAAGATCTACAAATGGACCTAACTTAAGAAATAGCAATAAAATAATTGCTATTGGTGCATCAACTGGTGGCACAGAGGCAATTTTAGAAGTGTTAAAGGATTTTTCTAGAGATATGCCACCAGTAGTAATAACTCAGCATATGCCACCAGTGTTTACAAAAATGTATGCAGATAGATTAAATAATCTTTGTCATATGGAAGTGAAAGAAGCTGAAAATCTTGATGCTGTAATTCCAGGAAGAGTCTTAATTGCTCCAGGCAATAAGCATATGCGGTTGATTAAAAGAGGAAACAATTATTTTGTAGAATGTGTTAACGGAGAAAAAGTAAACGGTCATTGTCCATCAGTAGATGTATTGTTTAACTCTGTAGCAGAAGTAGCGGGAAGTAAAGCAGTAGGAGTTATATTAACAGGTATGGGCAGTGATGGAGCTCAGGGACTTTTAAAAATGAAACAAAAGGGGGCAAAAACTATAGGTCAGGATGAGCAATCTAGTGTTGTCTATGGAATGCCTAGAGTTGCCTATGAAATTGGTGCAGTTGATAAACGCGCAGCATTAAAAAATATTTCTGGATTAATATATTCTGCTTTATAGAATATTGCAATGTATGAATAATAGTAAATCTGTAGCATCTTATATTGGTGCTACAGATTTCATTAATAGGAAGAAATATATATGAAATTAATTTTTTAATGAAATTTTTAAAATGGATATGATATAATGGTTAATAATACAATTTACAATAAATGAAAGGTTTTGGAGAATGATTATTTTTATTAATATTATTATTGTAATTCTGCTGGTGTTCATGAATGGTTTCTTTGTTGCAACAGAATTTGCAATGGTAAAAGTAAGAAGATCTAGAATAGAAACGCTGATACTTGAGGGCAAGAAAAGTGCAAAACATACTATAAAGGTAGTTAACGATTTAAACTCATATCTATCTGCCTGCCAATTAGGAATAACACTGGCGTCTCTTGGATTAGGATGGATAGGAGAACCTGCCGTAGCAAAGTTAGTAATGCCACTATTTCAGCTTTTAGATTTATCAGAAGGAACAGCTCATTCGGTTTCCTTTGTGCTAGGGTTTTCAATTATAACAGGGTTTCATATAGTCCTAGGTGAATTAGTACCAAAGTCATTGGCGATTATAACTGCTGAAAAGATAGCAACATATACAGCATTACCGTTAATAATGTTTTATAAGGTAACTTATCCGATAATGTGGGCATTTAATCATAGCACCAACTTAATTCTTAAAGCCTTTGGAATGTCTCAGGTGGATGAGCATGATGAAGCTCATACCGATGAAGAAATAAAAATTCTTGTTGAGGAAAGCTATAAGCATGGCTTGATAGATCAAACAGAGTTAACTTTTGTTGATAATATATTTGATTTTTCTGAGAAAATCGTTAAAGATATAATGATACCTCGAACGGATATGGAATGTATATTTATAGAAGACTCTTTTGATGAAATTATAGAAACAACCTTGAATGAGCAATTAACAAGATATCCTGTATGTAGAGAAAGTAAGGATAATGTTATTGGATTTATTCATATCAAGGATTTGTACAAACAAAGAATTCAAGGGAATAACGAAAATATAGAAGAAATTATTCGTGAAATTAAATTTGTTCCAGAATCTCTTTCAATAAGTGAATTGTTTAAAATTTTGCAAAAGGAAAAGGCTCAAATGGCGATTATCATCGATGAATACGGTGGGACAGCTGGTCTTGTAACTGTTGAAGATATCTTAGAAGAGATTGTTGGTGAAATCCAAGATGAGTTTGATGATGAAGAAGGTGAAGAGGTTAGTGAGATAGAAGAAGGGAAGTTCATTGTTGATGGAAAAGTACTTCTTGAGGACATTAACGATATGATAGGAGCAGATATTTCTGATGAAAATATCGATACTATTGGTGGCTGGATCTATGCTCAATTAAAATCTTATCCACAGGTTAATGAGAAAATAATTCATGATGGATTTGAATTCATCATATTAAAATGTGATAGAAAAAGAGTTAATAAGATATTGATTAAAAAGGCAGAGAAGTTCCAAGAGCAAGAGCAAGTTGCTTTTGAAAAAGAGTAATTATCACTGATGGGTCAAAAGAAAATCTCTTATAATTATCAATGAAAAAGTTTGTTATAAGAAAATATAATATAACATGTATTAAGTTACACCTTATAAGAAGTTGCAGTGGTTTGCTGTGGTTCTTATGGGGTGTTTTTTTGTTGGCTGAATATGATTTATAAGTAAAAATTTTGTATATTTATGGTATAATGTAAGTTGAGAGGTAGATATAATGTAAATCTAAAAATATATAAGTTCTAACTAAAGCAAGCTAGTTGAAGGTTAGCTCTTTATAAATATAATAGGGAGGTACAAAATGGATAAATTAATAAAGTGGATTAATAGAAAAATCCAGCAGACATGGCGGTTGTGGTACTGTTGGATTGGAGTTATATGTAGTATTGAAATTTTAAATAGTACAGTAGTAACGAAATATGCACCCTTTTGGTGCCATATAGTAATTTCTTTAATGCTTTTGAGCACAGGGGTATATTATATTAGTGTGTTTTATATGTATACATACAGTAAGTATAAAAGTTACCTAGAAACAAATCAAACTGAAGTTTTTAACAGACTGAGTAATTTTGAGGAATATATTAAAGAACTATCAGAGAAATCAAAAAAAGATTTAGAAGCTAAATATATAGAATTATCATTAAAAGTTTCTGATTATAAGTCGGAACTTAAGAATGAGATAGATTTGCAAATTAAGAGTACAAATGAGAATATTGAGGATAAAACTAAGAAACTTCTTGAAAATGCGGATAAGTTAGCAAAAGAAACAAATGAAGCGATCGCACATACCAATAATATAATGAATAGGGCTTTTGAGAATAGTAATAACTTAGTTGAATTGAAAGCTGAAGAACTAGCACATCTAATAACTGAAAAGTCAGATAAGGCTGAACAACTTATTTTAAACAAGTTTTCTAGGCAGATGGAAAAAAGTCAAAATAATCTGCTTATTTTACAGAATGATATTAAAAAGTTATTTGATAATAGTGTAGAGGGATTCACTAGAGTAGAAACAACAATTATTGATAAAAATGAAAAAATAAGTAAGTCTATATATGAGTATTTTAAGGGTATAAAAAGTACTTATGATGATAAACAGGGTGAATTGAGTGAAAGTATAAGTAAAGTGGCAAATGACTTAGCGGTTGAGTTGAAAGTGATGAGAGAAGAAACTGTTAATATATCAAATCATAATAAGAAGTATGTTATTGATGAGATTTACAGAGTGTTTGTTGATAGACATAATAATGAAATGGAACTTATAGATAAAGTATTTAACAAAGTGAGTGAAAATCATAATGGTATGATTGAACAACTTGAGCAAGTGAAAGTTTCAATAGTAGAAAATATTGATAAAGAAGCATTTGAGTTCAATAGTAATTTAACAAGAATTGAAGATGTAATTAATGAACAAGACTTTGTTAGAAAGAAACAAATTGAAGAGGTTTCAGATAGGATTATTGAAAATACAAATTCTATCATGAATAGCAAGCATGAAAAATTAAATGAACATCTTAAAGTAATAGTAGAACTAATAGTAACGCAATTAAATCAGGATAAGAGAGAATTGATTGATAAAGCTGGACAGAACAAAGAGAAGTTAGTTGAAATATTACAAGATATGTTAGTTCAGACTATGAATAAGTTAAATGAGCAAGCAGAAGTAATGGCTAATGGCATTGAGTCAAATCATAAGCAATTAGAAGAAGTATTTAATAAAATTATCAATAACACAAATACAACCACAAATAACAATCACGAAAAAATATCTAGTCAAATAGAGAAAGTAGCAGAAGTTGTGACTAATAAGATTAATAAGGGTAATGGAGATATTATTGAATTTGCTAAGCAAAGTAATGATTCATTAGTAGAAGTAATAAATAATGTATCTATTCAAACAGGATATAAAATTGATGAAAATACAACTATGGTTGCAAAAACACTTGAAACGACTAAAGATACAATTATTTCATTGATTGTATTAAAGCAAAGTGAAATATTTACTAAGTTAGAAAACTCAAATAAAGAAAGCTATAAGAACCTGCGGGAACTTTTAGCTGTTACTAACGGTATTGTCCAAGCAGGAATTAAAGAGATTGAAGATAAGATTAATGAATCTTCAAGTGCAGTTAATAACATAATGGCTGATGAAATATCAAATGTTAAGAATCAACAATGCAAGATTAGCCAGTTAATTTATAATCTGATTGAAAAGGAAAAGGAACGTCAAGGTGTTGTAGAACAAGCTATAGATAAGTTCCAAAGTCAACTTGGATTACTTCAAAAAGAAGTTATCAACGAAATAGGTAAATCAATTAATGGAGTTAAAGAATCGATAAGTGCAGATAAAGATAAGAAAAATCAAATTTCAAACGATAATTTTAATAATATATATCAGCAAATTACAAAGTTATCTGAAACGCTAAGCGATAAAACTGATAAGTTAGATGTAAGCATATCAAAGTCATTATCCATAGTAAAAGGTATCGAAGAAAATGGACTCAAGGATGTTGATAAATTTTATGATATGTTACACCAGGTGATTCAAAAAGATAAAGAATTAGCTTTAAGTACTAAAAATATTGGTTTTAAGCAAGAAGAAGTTGCTAGTAAAATAAGAAATATCGAAACTCAAATCTTAACACTAAATGATATAGTTAAAATGTTCAAGGAATTTACAAGTCAGCAGGCGATTTATAAAAATGAAGTAGCAACCACTAAGCAAGATCCTAATAGGAAGGAAAAAATATACGATGCTGAAAGTGGAATAACAGTATTTAATACATTTAATAATGATGTTTTAAAATATAGCGAGATGCAACAATCAGGACGGAAGGTGTTTAGTGCTGATTATGATTCTAATGGAAGTATTTTATTAAGTAGAAATTATGATAAGCAAGGTGAAGTTGTAATAGAAAACTCTTATTATCCAAATGGACAAGTTAAAGAGAGAAAAGAAAAAGTAAAAAGGAATGGAATGCTAGTAACAGAAATTTCTAAATTTGATGTAAACGGCAGAAAAATATAATAAATGGAGGAGTAAATATGTTTTTGAATATGTTAAATGAAAGAGAAAGCAAGGACTTTTTAGAATTAGCATTAATTGCTATGAATATCAATGGGATAATTAAGGAAAGTGAAAAAGCAGTTTTTCAAACTTATAAAATGGAAACAGGGTTGCAAGATTATGAGTTAGTAGGTAAAGATTATAATCAACTTGTAACGGTATTTCAAGCAAGTACTAAAAAGGTAAAAAAGGCCATTATCATTGAACTAGCAGGTGTGCTAGATGCAGATGAAGAAGTTGATGAGAATGAGCGGAAATGGATTGAAAAGTTGGGGATCGATTGGGGATTTCGTAATACTGAAATTCGTAAGATGGTTCGATGGGTTGAAGATTTTAATGATTTATTAAAAGAGGGTTATGAGTATATAAATAACAGATAGGAGGAGTTCGTATGGGGTTATTTGGTGGTTTTTGTGGATGGGTAAAAGGAAAAGCAGTTAATGCAGTTCACAAAGTAAAGAAAAGTTTTTATACAGCAAAGGAGAAAGTGACAAATACCTGGAATGGGTTTACTGGAAAAGATAAGTTTCAGGAGGCAGAAAAATTATATGAGAATATAACGAAGAGATATAATGAGCGGCGAAACCGATTCGATGATGATGTTGATACTATAACTAATCAAATTGAAGAACGTGTTAAAAAAATCAACAATTATAAATCGAAGATTAAAACAGAGTTATTTGTTGAAATGGCAACGAATTTAGAAAAAATCAAGGATATTAAAATAAGCAAAGATTTTTCAATTGAAGAGTATAAAGCAGAGGCAACTAAATTTGATTCTGTTAAAACTAAAAGTCAGGTATATAAAATAGATTTTAATAAACACAAATTTAAAACAACTGCCCAAGCTATATGTACACTCGGTTTCTATACAAGAAAAAAGGCAAAAGAAACTCTAGATGCAGTTAAGGAAGAAGAAAAGAAAATTGATACAGAAGTTGCAAAAATGAATGCAGAAATTGCAAAATTAGCTGCTATTGAAGCTTCATTAAAGAATGTAGAGTTCTATTTTGAATCTTTAATTAATGTTTACGAGCAACTATTAGTTAGACTTGATAATTCTGTACATTCTCTATATTTACGTTGTATCCAGTTTGCTCATAAGTTAGTTCATAGTGAAATGAGCTTAAGGAGATTACCTGTAATCCAACAAAAAGAAGTAGAAGCTATTATTACATCTAGCAAGATTCTTAAAGCTATGACAGATGCTCAAATTCTTTCTTTAGAGGAAACTTCATCTGTTAATGTATACCAAAAAAATATGAAGGAACAGCATGATCAGATTATCAGTACATACAATGCTGCGTAGGAGGTAAGTAAATGGATGAAGATAGAAGGATAAAGCTGGAAGAATTATCACAAGCATCACCACTTGAAGTTACAAAGAAACTCCAAGAATTTGAGATATATGATAGAAGATCATCTCAAGAAATCATAGATGAAGTTTATGCTGAGTTTGAAAGTGGAGAGCGTTTAACAGATAGCATTTTAAAACCAGTATTTATGTCTATTGTAGATGGCCTGCTTGAAGCTACATCATTAGGGAAAGCTGCGCGAAGAAAAGGGCTTACTGCTTCAAGAGTATTAAATGAATGTGAACAATTTTCTTACCATGGACAAGAGCAAAAAGAAACAAATGTTAATGGGTATACCGAATATAAGAAGGCTAGAGAATATACTTATGAGTATGGAAAAGAAAATAGAGATAAATACGACAGAGGATCATATGAAAATCAGAACGCAATGAGTAACTATAAGAAAAAAGCAGTTAATAGCAATGGTAGTAATAAGCTTCTGAGTAATGAGTATACAGGTGAGAGAAATCTTTATGCATATAGAAATAATCCAGATAAACGAAGAAATGATGGTAAATATGATTATCAAGCAGAGCCTGACCATATAGTGCCATTAAAACAAATCCATACGCAATTTAAAGGAAACTATGCGTTATCAACTGACGACATTAAAAGAATAGCAAATAGTAATGATAATCTTGCACTTACATCAGCTGCTCTTAATGGTAGAAAATTAGATAGTAGTAATTCAAACTTTATTAATGAACAAGAAAAATTAAAAAAAGAAGGAAAAGATTATTTTGAAGTAGATGGACAAACCAAAACACGAATGATCCAAATGGAAAAGGAGGCACAAAGAAGCATCAATTCACAAACGAATGAGACTGTGGTTAAAAATTTAACTGGAAAAGGAATTGCAGATAGAAAGGATAGAAAATCAGCGTATGCTGAAGCTGAGGAGAAAAAAGGAAGTAGTCTGACAAGCGAAGAAAGAGCAAAAATAGATGAAGAATTAAGTAAATATAAAACAAAAGAAATCTACGGTACTGCCATTGGGAATGCAGCAGATCAAGCTAAAGAGTATGCAGTAGGAAATGTAATACTTTTTATTGTTAAGCCTTTATATTTTGAATTGAAGGACATTATTAAAAATGGCATGATTGAAGGTGTTGGAGCAGATTCTACAATAGACGCTTTAAAAATTAGATTTGGAAGAGTAAAGGAGTATGTACTTAAGAATGCTAAGGAATTTCTAGGTGATAGCGTTTTAGGTTTTATAAAAGGATTTATTTCATCTCTAATTGAAGGTATTATTAGTCTATTTGTTGGAATGTTTAAACAGGTATTGAAACTAATCAAAGAAGGTATTAAGATATTTGTACAATCAGCGAAGATACTCTTTGGAAAAGATGCAAAGGAAATGACACCATCACAAAAGGGTGATGCAATTATTAAGATTATTGGAGGTAGTGTAATTGCAATAGCTGGTATTGGAATAGAAGCACTTTTGAATAAGATTGGTATAGGTGAGCCTTGGTCGGTTGTTTTATCAACTATGTTATCTGGTATCGCCTCTGCATTGTTTATGTACTTACTTGATAAGGTCGACTTATTTAGTACTAAGTCAGAAAAACGTAGAGATAGAATTATTGAAATTTTTGATGAGAGAATCAAGGAAATTAAAGATGCAACAGATGATTTTGACATTGTAGTCATTGATACATTACGTAGACAACGTCAAGAATTTGAAAAAATTAAAGAAGATCTTATTATAGGGTTAGGCAGTAATAGTATAGATACAATAAATAAAGGTTTATATAAAATGGCTAAGTTTTATAAAATAGATCTAGCTTATAGTAATACTAGAGAATTTGTTGATTATTTCGACTCGGAAACAGTAATTGAATTATAACATAAAAAAATAGGTACATACATATAAATGGTATTTTTAAGTTTGTTTTAAAAATTACTCACTAAATGATGTGAAAAAGCACACTAATCCTCATGGGATGTGTGCTTTTTCTACTTGATACTATTTAAGATTATCTACAGCAGCTCTTTCAATAGAAAGTCCCTTAGTGTAACGCTTCATGAATTCATCAAAGCCTTTTACATCTTCAGAAGCTGGGTCTATCTTTGAACCAGTTTTTCCTGCAAAT
The DNA here is from genome assembly GCF_000145275.1 of Clostridium cellulovorans 743B. Lineage (NCBI taxonomy): Bacteria > Bacillati > Bacillota > Clostridia > Eubacteriales > Clostridiaceae > Clostridium > Clostridium cellulovorans. The sequence continues at coordinate 4,842,321 of NC_014393.1, read as the reverse complement.
ACTTTTTGTGTTAAGTAATCATCTAATGTTTCATTTTCAGCTTTGTTAAGCATGTAAGAAGCAAGTATTGCCATTCCCCATGCACCGCCTTCACCAGCAGTTTCCATAACAGAAACAGGAGCATTTATAGCTGCAGCCATGATTTTTTGTCCTACGCCTTTAGTTTTGAATAAACCACCGTGACCTAACATTTCATCAACCTTAACACCTTCTTCTTTAAGAAGAATATCTAGACCAGTTTTTAATGCACCTAATGATGTAAATAAGTGTACACGCATGAAATTAGCTAAGTTAAATTTGCTATCTGCTGAACGTACAAATAATGGACGACCTTCTTCAAAATGAGTTATATGTTCACCAGAGAAGTAGTTATAAGCTAATAATCCGCCGCAATCTGAGTCTCCTTCTAGTGCTTTATTATATAGGGTTCCAAATAAGGTGTCCATGTCCACTTTCATACCCATAGCTTCAGAAAATTCTTTGAATATGTTTACCCAAGCATTAAGATCAGAAGTGCAGTTGTTACAGTGAACCATAGCTACAAGGTTACCAGTAGGAGTTGTAACTAAATCTATTTCATCGTATGCTTTTGTTAAGTCTTTTTCAAGAACGATCATTGAAAATACAGAAGTTCCTGCTGAAACATTACCAGTACGTTTTGCAATACTGTTAGTTGCAACCATGCCTGTTCCTGCATCACCTTCTGGAGGACAAAGTGGAATACCTGCTTTTAGGTTACCAGTAACGTCAAGAAGTTTTGCGCCTTCTTCTGTAAGAACACCAGCATTGTCACCAGCTAATAGAACCTTTGGCATTATGTCTTCAAGTTTCCATGAGAAATTCTTACTAGCGATTAATTCATTAAATTGATTAATCATATTTTTATTATAGTTTTTTGTTTCTATATCGATAGGGAACATTCCTGATGCTTCACCAACACCTAGAACTTTTTCACCTGTTAATTTCCAATGTACATAACCTTCTAAAGTTGTTTGGAAGGTTATATCAGCTACGTGCTCTTCACCATTTAAGATAGCTTGGTAAAGATGAGCAATACTCCATCTTTGAGGTATATGATAGTTGAAAAGTTTAGTTAATTCTTCTGAAGCTTTTTCTGTAATTGTATTACGCCATGTACGGAATGGTACTAGAAGTTCTCCTTCTTTGTTGAAAACCATATAACCGTGCATCATAGCACTAAAACCGATTGCACCAATAGTTTCAAGGGTTACTCCATATTGAGTCTTTACATCGTTAGCCATATTTTGATAACTATCTTGTATTCCTTTCCATACATCATCTAAGCTGTAGGTCCAGATATTGTTAATATAGCTATTTTCCCATTCATGGCTACCTGAAGCGATTGGTGTGTTATCTTCACCAATTAAAACTGCTTTAATTCTGGTTGAACCAAGTTCGATACCAAGTACTGTTTTTCCGTTGACAATGGAATCTTTGATATTATTTATTGAAATACTCAATTTTTATTCCTCCATAAAATATTGTAATATTGATATTTATATTATGTGAATTTATGATTTTTTAAAACATTTCTAACTACGTATTATAAATATAGTAGAGAATCTCCAAACATGTACGTACAACATTATCTTCAAAAGAGATTTTGCATTGGTACTACTGTTAGTAGTGGCGGAATTATGTATAATTGTTGATTTCTTAATGTGTTGATACAGCGAGAATTTTCAATCTTATCAGTTTGTAAAAAATAGCATTCGGACAAAATAAAAAACTTATACGTACAACACATAGCTTTATTTTACTATTAAAACTGTAATTAATCAATATGATTTTAGTTTAAACTTAAAATTCTTAGTCTTATATAGATACCCATATCCAGAATCCAAGTTATAAGTCAGTAGTGATAAAGTTATAACTTAGTTGTTAGTTTTTGGAAATATTTAACTTAAGGATAATTCCATCATTAGCTAGAGCAATTCTTTTGAAAAATATTTTGAGAATGATTTTAAATTTATTTACAAATAGTAAAAAAAGTTACAAATTGGTTTGTGTAAAACAAAAAAAGTATGACAAAAATAATCAAAATTTCAGGTTTAATGGGCAAATGCTAAAAATAAAGCAAAAATTACATGAAATTAATAAACAATATGTAAATAATTAATAAAAATTGACGAAAATTAATAAGTATACATTATGTAGATTATATTAAAGAAAGAGGTAGGTTTATGCCGTATATTAATGTGAAGCTAGTTAAAGAACAAACATCATTAGAACAGCAGAAAAAAATCATTGAAGGCTTAACAGATTTAGTAGTTACCGTTATGGGTAGGGAAAAAAGCTTAACTGTTATAACTTTAGACGAACTCTCAGCAAATCAGTGGTCTATTGGTGGAGAAACTTTAGAACAATCAGCTGATAAAAAAGCAGTATCTTTTGTAAATATTAAAGTTTCTAAAGGTACTACAGATGCTGAAGAAATTTCTAAAATGATGAAAGCAACAAAAGAATTGTTAGCAGAAGTCTTAGGAAACAATGAAGAAGCTAATTATTTCATTTTAGATGAGCTTAATCCAGATGCATGGGGATTTGATGGTATTTCCATGACAGAACGTAGAAAGTTAATAGAAAATTAACTATAAATGTTTAGCGCTTAAAGAAATATTAGGAGGTTAGCAATGAAAAAAATTGGAGTAATCGGTGCTGGTGTTATGGGTGTTGGTGTAGCTCATAGTCTTGCAAAGAGTGGATTTCAGGTAATTTTAATAGACATTAGTGGAGATATTCTAGAGAATTCTAAAAATGAAATATATAAAAATATTAGATTTCAAACATTTTTTAATAAAGGCAAGGATGTTGAAAGCGCAGATACCATTATCAGTAGAATAGTATTTTCATCTGACTATCAATTACTTAATGATGTGGATGTAGTAATTGAAAATGTAACAGAAAAGTGGGAAGTTAAAAAAGAAGTATATGAAAGAATTGATTCTATTTGCAATGAACAAAAGGACGTTAGTGCCGATACAAGTCAACGATAGGGTTCGTGTAAAAGTGGCTTTAAATAAGGCGTTTTCAGGCTTTTAAACGTGGAATTATGCCTATATGATTCCTGATAACGCAACACAGGGGCAAAGAATAAAGGGGAAAGTGAATACCCTATTAACGATAGCAAGTAAAGGTTAAAAGGTACGAAAGGAGTTTTATGGCTTTTAAGGATTATAGAGATTTGAAAGTATACGAGAAGTACGCACAACAGGAGGTTGTTCCTGAAATTCGATTACAGGGGAAGTGGCTGCGTGAGTTGGAGTTTCTTCCGGGGACACCCATCACGGTTAAATGCGAAGGCGGTAGACTTATAATAACCAAGCGTGATGAAGTATGGTATGGAGATAATTGCTGATATACTTTTTAGGAGATTAATGGTACAATTGTAGCATAATTTAAAATATGAATTGGAGGTAACGATAATGGGAATTGCTTGTAATAACGTGATTTCAGGTGACTATAAAAATGGTGATATTAAGCTAAAAGGCTTGAAGAACGATAAAATTGTTTTAATACATAAAGGGCTTCTTGGTAAAACTGAGATAGAATTGAATAAAAGCACTGTAGACCGAATTGTTGTTGTGAATCAACAGTATCAGCAAAATGGTGTAGAGATATATTTTAAGAATGGCAAAAAGTCAATGGCAACGGTTGATAACGACGTATTAAATAGAATTAAGGCATTGTTTTTTTAGAATATTATAGTAAAAGTTCTTGAAATACAAGAGTGTCTATGCTCCATTGCCCAATATAACAGAATAACTTGCTTATGCAAAATATATGATTACTATTGTAGTTGGAGGTGATTATATGCATGAGGAAGTGCTTGTAAAACTTAAAGGCATCAAAGCATTGTTGTATTGCGTTTCGGAAGTGGAGTGTGAGGTCTTTGATATGGGATATGGCTTAATGCTCTTGACTCAGGAAATGGAAGAATGCATTGACCAATTAGAAAAAGTAAATTAGTGTTAAAAGAGTTCCCGTCCACCAAATTGATGGACGGGAATTTCCTGTTTTGTGAGGTTTGACCTTAAATATTATTTCTCGTCAGCTGCATCACCTGTACGATAGGAACTTTCTTCTGCTTTGGACATATCATAAAGCATGATTTTGTTTTCAGCATCATATTCGCCTACAATCTTGTAACGGGTCTTCTCTACGAAGTTAGGAATGAGTTGTACTAGAACTTCACGAAGATTCTTGTTTGTGATGGAGAGCGTGTTTTTCTGTTCTGTTTTAGCCTTGGCAAATGAAGTAGCTTTTGTTTCTGTTCCCTTGCATGGACGAACTGCGAATACTTTATTTTCAGGGTCGGTATAGAATTGTACATACTGTGGATAACCTAAATCTTCAAGAACACGCTTGCTGAATGTAACACCATTATTGTTAACATATATTTCTGGTGTAGAGTTAGATGTGATGTCGATTACCTCAAGTTTTAAATTTGCAAAATTAAGTGCCATAGTTTTTTACTTCCTTTCTTCTGTTGGAGCTTCTTCCAGCTCGTTTATACTGTTTATAATTTTTATAAATTGGTCACGTTCATCGTTTGACCATGCCATATCCAAAATGAAGAATCCTCGCAATGCTCCGGATTTAACTCTCGATACAGTAAACTTCTTTTGAATGGCAGCAATTGGCTTGTTGCCACGTTTTGTCCATTTCCCTTTCTGTAAGAGTTCTTGTGCCAAGAGCCATTGGTTACGCTTAATGATGGCAGGATGCACATTTTCCCAATACCATTGAGGTAATACATCATCATTCTTGACGCTCTTATGGGATAAATAATCCTTTGAATATGTTTTTTGATATAGAACATCCCCTACATATTTTTCGTTGCGGAGAATGCCTTTAATTGTGCTGACATTCCAACACTCCTTGCCTTTTGGAGAGCGAATGCCTTGTGCAGTTAATGAATCTGCAATTTCTTGTGGAGTAGCACCACCTGTAAAGCTATCAAAGATGTAGTGTACAATTTCTGCTTCGGCAGGCTCGATTTTTACACGACCCGCATAATCTCTATAATATCCGATGGTGTTTCGCACCGAGAATTTATAAAGACCTTCTTGCATTCGGTATCGTATACCTTCCTTGATAGCAATACTTTTCTGTTGGCTCTCCAATTCTGCTAAAGCTGACAGGATAGATATTAGTAACTTGTTTCCGGCATCACTTGTGTTGATACCTTCTGACTCAAAGTGAACAGCAACAGGTGGATTCAAGTCTCCCAACTGTCGTAGGGTAGTAAGAATGTCTACAATGTTTCTACCAAAACGGCTGATACTTTTTGTCAGAATAAGGTCGATTTTGCCTGCACAAGCATCCTCAATCATTTCTTGGAAACCTTTACGCTTGTTAATAGATGTGCCTGAGATTCCTTCGTCTGTATAGATTTTGACTAATTCATAATTAGGATTACTATCGATAACAGACTGAAAGTGTTGTACTTGCATTTCAAAACTTCCGACCTGTGCTTCCTCTGCTGTACTTACACGACAGTATGCGGCAACACGAATCTTTTTAGCTTCTTGAAATGCGTACATTTTCTTTTCAGGCATAATAACCCTGCCTCGCCTTTCGCCAGATCGGTTTTTAGCAATGGTATCTTGGATACGTTGCTTTTCTTCTTCACGGCGGTTGCTAGAGTTCTCGCTACTGTGGCGGGCTTTCTCTATTCGTGCAGCGTCCAGTCTCTTTGCCATTTCTTATGTACCTCCTGTCAGTAGATTTGACTCGCATGGGCATCACCTCCTTTCCAATCCTGTATTACCGCATAAGAGGGCATAAAAAAAGGAAAATGTTTAGATGGACGCAATACGCCTAGTAAACATCTTCCTTTACTCTATTCGTGTTATGTTATGTGTGTTATGTGTAATTATTGAAGTGGCATACTCCAACGATGGTCATTGATGTGGTATGTCAACTTTATTGGTTTGACCCTATCGTAATCCATTATCTCACATTTAAAGTGGAGTAGGTTAAAGGTAGAGTCGGCCTGATAAGCATTATAAATTTTTAATGATTCTCCTCCAATTCTAACATATAGAGGCATAATATTTCCATCACAATCGAATGAAGAAATCACGGATACTATTTTTAAGTGTGCACAGTCACTAAGTCCGTGTGATATGATTGCAGCCACAGAATCCCTCCTTCTTAAAAGCAAACAGGTGTTCGCGTAAAAATATATCATAATTTGTATAAAAGGTCAATAAGGTCAATTTTGAAGAGTATAAGTCCGGTTTTTGGGACAGCAAATTTTATATTCTTAAATCAACAAAAAAAACAGCACCATCAAAGGAGGGATGGATATGTTAGTTATAATTTGTATTTTAGTGTTCCCATTTGTTGTATTAGGCGAGTTGTTAAAAGGTGTATAGAAAATATGGAGGAAGACGCTATGAAGAAAATCTATTTTACAATTACGGGTACAAAGCATCATTACGGTCAGGAATTTTTCGAACCGGGCATGGAAGTGAAATTGATTAAAGAACCAGATAACGAAGCGGACACAGAGGCAATTAAAGTAGAACTGGAAGGTCTAGGTCATGTTGGATATGTGGCTAACAGTCCATACACGGTACAAGGTGAGAGCATGAGTGCGGGTAGGCTATATGACCGTATTGCCGATACTGCGGTTGGTGTAGTAAAATATGTAATACCACAGGGTGTACTTTGTGAACTAAAAGAAGAAACTATGGTTCAGGGTGTTACTGAAGGTATGGAGGGTTATCACACAATGGAACGTAACCTTGATTTATCTGAATAAAGGCAGGTGGGTGTATGTCACAGCAAATGACGGATCCATTTGATTGGAATAAAAAAGAGTATATTTTTATAGCTGCAAGTGATGTGTATGAGTTGTTCGACCCTGAAAAATTTGGTTTAAAGCCAGAAGCTCCTCATACAGCTTGTTGGAAGGGGTTTATCATACATTTTTCAGTAAAGCAGAGCCAACTATTTATTGATAAACTAGAAGTGAATTGTGAGGACGATGTTTACCCATCTATAAATGGCGTTGAGGCAGTTGATAAATCTCGATGGGGCGATTTCCATGTATATAACAAGCTGAAAATGCCTGTGACTTATACTGGAACAATTATAATCGGCAAGCATCTAAATAAGAGTTTCTTGGGTAGAGCATTCACAGGACCACATTCATACGATGAAACTTATGAGTTGGAATTTGAACAGGGTATCTTGATTGGCTCAAAAGAAACATCTGGTACATATCAGGGGATTTAAGGAGAGGAAGATATGGTTACATTCAAGTTGCTGTATAAGGCAGAAAAGGAAATACGATATGAATATTTCCCAGAGAATGATAAGAATAGTTCTGCTGGAATAATTGGAATTAACATCGATGAAGAGAAAATTTTTATTGTTCAGCCTGCGGAAAGAGATTCTCTAAGGCATATTCCGGCATCAGAACTAAACGAACTACGTGATAGCATCAATGAAATGCGTAAAGAAAATGGAGAACCGCCACTGACTGAGGCAGAATTACCGACAGCGACAGAGGATGATGTTTTTTATTACTATGCTTCCCATGCCATGAGCAAAATTGCAGAGGCCTATGATGAAGGCACAGTGTTAGAACAGGGTACGGTTGCTTGGTATTAGAGACCTAACATAAAAGGATTATTGTTAATATCGATGTTTCCGGTGGAAACAAATTCTGCTGCAAGAAATTCATCACGGGTAACCAAGCAAGAGTAGTAGGATTTAAAGCCTTTACGATGCTTGGATAGAAGATTTTGACGGAGCATATTTTTTACACGATTTTGTATATTCTTTTTAGTCCAAGTCGGGTGTTCCGCTTGTACAGCAGAAGTCCAGTCATCAATGGTAAATGGCTGGTTAAGTTCTAAGGCAATAAGGTAAATTTTTCTGTCGAATAATCCTAATTCAAGTTGCATAGTGTACCTCGTAATTATGTTGATTGTTATAGGTGTAGTATATCATAAATGGATGATATGCTGCACCAAATTTTTAGCAGAATGCGAGTCATAAATATTGCTTTTGTTCGTCCCGTGGAATATAATACTATATGTGATAATGGAGGTGTATTGTATGGGATACATGAGTGCAAGCCAAGCAGCAGAAAAATGGGGCATTTCTCAAAGAAGAGTTCAGATTTTATGTTCTGAAGATAGAATTGAAGGTGCCTTTAAAGTTGGGGAAGTATGGGCAATACCAGAAGATTGTCCGAAACCTGTTGATTATAGAAAAAAAGAAAATAAGAAAAAATGATGAAATGAGGATAGTTTTATGAGTAAGAAATTTACTTGCGTAGATTTGTTTTCCGGGGCGGGCGGTTTATCCCGTGGTTTTTATGATGCTGGATATGATGTTGTTTTAGGTGTTGATTTCGATGACGCAGCTCTAAAAACATTTAAAGCTAATCATGGTACGGCTGAATCAATGAAATTAGACTTGTTTAATCATGATAATATAGATGTTATTGTTGATTATTTAGCAGAAAAAAATATTCAGCTTGATGTATTAGTAGGTGGACCACCATGTCAAGGATTTTCCATTGCTGGACCAAGAGATATGAATGATAAGAGAAATTCATTATATGTTGCAATGGTGAAATTGGCTGAAAGATTACAGCCTCAAGCTGTTGTTTTGGAAAATGTTCCAGGTATGATTCAAACAAATGGTGGAATAGGAGCAAAGAGAATTATTGAGGATTTTAAAGAGATTGGTTATAGAATGACTCCGAAGTTGTTGTATGCTCCTGATTATGGAATTCCACAGATAAGAAAGCGTGTTTTCTTTGTTGGATTAAGAAATTCGGATACTGAGTTCGAATTTCCAGAAGCGTTTGTTGATAAGGAAAATTATGTTACTAGCGAGGATGCAATTGGCGATTTGCCATCATTACAAACAGCAGAAGGTGAGATAATATACGGAGAAGAGGAACAGAGCTATATTTCAGAGCCACAGAATGCGTATCAAAGACTGATGCGTAAAAACTCACATACAGTTCGTAATCATATTGGGAGTATTCCAATAGAAAAAACAAAGCGCATGATTTCGTTAGTACCAGAAGGTAAAAATTATAAGGCTTTACCAGAAGAGTATCAGGGAATATATAAATATCATGAGGCCCTTACTCGATATCATAGTAAGAAACCGTCTAATACAATTAATACAGGGCATAGGTCGCACTTTCATTATAAGTGGAACAGAATACCTACGGTGAGAGAAAGTGCAAGATTGCAGAGTTTTCCAGATGATTTCATTTTTTACGGAAATAAATCTGAGCAGTATCGCCAAGTCGGAAATGCTGTTCCACCGATGCTAGGGCAGGTGGTGGCTATTAAATTGAAAGATTATCTGAAAGGACGAGAATAATGTCGAAGTATAAAATCATTGATTTGTTTGCCGGATGTGGTGGTCTTGAGGACGGATTCCTTCAAAGTGGTCAATATGAAGATGTTGCAGCAGTTGAATGGCTTAAACCGCAAGTAAACACACTGGTAAATAGGTTGAAAACAAAGTGGGGTATAGTAGATGCTGATGAAAGAGTAATGCATTTTGATATCCAAAGAGAAGAAGAACTTTTTGGTGGATGGGAAGATGAGGAATTCGGTACAAACAGGGGACTGGATTATTTTGTCAATAAAGCAAATGGTATAGATATTATCATTGGTGGACCACCATGTCAGGCATATTCAGTGGCGGGGAGAGTAAGAGACGAAAATGGTATGCGAGATGATTACCGCAATTATCTGTTTGAGCACTATTTGAATGTAGTTAATAGATATAGACCTAAATTATTTGTCTTTGAAAACGTGCCGGGAATTTTGAGTGCAGCTCCAGATGGTACACCGATTACTGATTTGATAAGGAAAGGTTTTGCCGATATTGGCTACGAAATAATAGATGATTTGCGGATTGCTAAGATTAATGCAAGTGAGTATTCTGTTCCACAAAATAGAGAGAGGATGATTATTGTTGGTATTGATAAAAAACGATACTGTAATATTCAAGAATATCTCGTAAATTTTTATAAGGAGTTGCTCCCTAAATATAAGGGGGAGAGAATTATCACGGTTAAAGAGGCAATAGGGGATTTGCCAGCGTGTGTTCCGTTTTATGATACGGAGAATCATTCTCGAAGAAAATCACATTCGATACCTGAAAGCATTGTGACATGGCATAAACCACGATATCACAATTTACGTGATATGGATACATTTAGAATTTTAGCCGAAGATATTGAAACTGGAAATAGAGAATATGATAGTAAAAAAATTAGCGAATTGTATGAAGAAAAAGTAGGGTCTAAGTCTCCAATTCATAGATACCATGTGTTGGAGCCAGATCTTCCAAGCACTACTATAATTGCACACCTTTATAAGGATGGGAACCGGTTTATCCACTATGATTCAAAACAGAGTCGTTCAATTACGGTTAGAGAGGCTGCAAGGTTGCAGTCGTTTGATGATGATTTTGATTTTGTGGGTTCGCAAGGGAATGCATACCAGATGATTGGAAATGCGGTGCCACCAAAACTTGCAAAGGCTGTAGCTTTAGCAGTTGCTGATTTGTTAAAAGAAATGGAGGTGTAGTCCGTGTATCATTATTTGTTTACAAATGATTTGAGAATTTCGGTACTTGATGAATCATTAAAAAAGGCAGGATATTGCTTTACCACAAATACAGTTCCGACATCAGCAGAGGATAAAAGTGCAAATAATAATATGATGACTTTGGGGTTCTATTTTACTCTGAATGAAAAGAGTAATTGTGCCAAGGCTGCTGCGGCAGGAAATACCCGTGCTGTTGTACTGAATTTTATTAAAAAGTTTCAGTTTCCTAATATGAGAACTTCAGCAGCGTACAACGAGAGTAAGCAAGATAATATTAAATTGGCTCCGATGCGAGTGATTGTAAAAGTTTTGTATACGATGAACTTATTACATGGCAGTTTGATTGCTTATTTGACTAAAGAAGAAATAAAGGATTTCATTTTTTATAATGAGAATGTTGCAAAGAAAAAGAATCCTGACATTGGACAGTTGATTTCTGATATTTTGGATTATAGAAGGACAGGTAATTATCCAGTGAGTGTTAGCGTAGACGAGAGCGAACATGAGTGGAAACATGAAGACCGACAAATTAGAGAAATGTTAAAGGTTTTACAGTGGTCGGGATGTATTACAGAAAAGGAAGGCAAATATGTGATTGATAATGATGAGCTTTCCAACCAAAATAAAGCAGATGTATTTGATATTATTACGTGTGATACCTTTTGGGAAGGTTCTACTATTGAATCATATCGTGAATATATGGATATGCCAGAAATTATAGATGATGTAATTGAGCCAAAAGATGTAGATGATAGTGAAGATGTTTTTAACCATAATTTATTTGGTATTCATATTAAGGAGAAAAACGATGCATTATCGGACGAGCATCCTCATGTCTGTATAGGTTGGTCTGCTATGGGAGATTTGTCTGATATAGTTAGTAAGGATGCATTAGCTGTTCGATATGATGAATATTTTGATAAGAAGGGCATAGGAAGAGGTCAGGATATCGGACAGGTATGGCGTTTTATCAATGACGTAAAAGTTGGCGATTATATTATTTTTGCAGAACCTTCCGAATTTCATATCGGTAGAATAGAATCAGAATATTTCTATAATGACACGGATAATCCAAATCAGAGTGCTGACTATAAAAGCACAAGAACAGTTAAATGGCTTAAGAAAAATATTAGCAGAAGTGTGTTGTCATCTGACCTACATAACTCCCTTAAGACAGCAATGTCAATATGGGCAATTAATGATTATAAGTCTGCCGTAGCAGAATTATTGCGTGGCACTTACCAGAAGGATGAAGAAAGAACCGAGGTGGAGGAAACTGTGGATTTAGTATTTAAGACGGGATTGGAAACATCATTTGAAAGAAATCGTATCGTTTTCGGGGCTCCTGGTACAGGAAAAAGCTATTTGTTAAAAGAGGACGTTAAAAAAGTTACAGAATCCTATAATGGCACTGTGGTAGAAAGGGTGACCTTTCATCCGGAATATAGTTATTCACAGTTTGTGGGTACATATAAGCCAACGATGATAGAGGCTGAACCCGCGGTACAGTTGGATGCAGATAAAAAAGAAATTCTTGCAGTTTTAAGAAATGATGCTCTAACCGCACAAGAGAAGTACGATTTGCTTTACGAACGATTCAAAGAAGACGGATTAACAAGGCTTCCAATTCTTCTCGGATTGTATTGTGATGATAGTTTCAAAACGAAAAAGCAAGATGGTACAGAGGCAATTGGAGATAATAGCGTAGAAAGAAATCATGGCAGAGCAATTAGACCGTATGTAAACGTTTCAGAGAACGCAAGCAAAAAGAGTGAAATTGCCTATGAGTATGTGCCGGGACCGTTTATGAGGATGTACGTTTCTGCATTAAAGAGTGCAAGGGACTTAATGCCACAGCCTCATATACTGATTATTGAGGAAATTAACCGAGCAAAAGTCGCGGCTGTCTTTGGTGATGTATTCCAGTTGCTTGACCGTGATGAAGACGGTGTTAGTGAATATGATATCCAAGCATCAGAGGATATAAAGAAATACCTTGCAAAGGAACTTGGTGGTTCTCCAGAAGCGTATAGCCGTATTCGTATTCCAGACAATATGTTTATCTGGTCTACAATGAATAGTGCAGATCAGGGCGTATTCCCAATGGATACAGCGTTCAAGAGAAGATGGAATTTTGAGTATCTTGGCATTGATGAGAATGCAGAAAAAATTGCTGATATCGGAAAAATTATCCTTGAGGGTTCTGATGAGACAATCGAATGGAATCGTCTGCGTAAGGCTATTAATGCAAAGATGTCATCAAGTGAATTTAAAATTAACGAAGATAAGCTGATGGGTCCATTCTTCTTATCTAAGAAGGCAATAGCATCTAATGAAAACGGTATGATTATTGATAAAAAGGCATTTATTGCTGCGTTTAAGAGCAAGGTAATCATGTATTTGTATGAGGATGCGGTAAAGCAGGGTAAACACCGCTTCTTTGATGGTTGCCCAGATACTGGTAAATATTCTGCTGTGTGTGATGCTTTTGATAAGATTGGTACTAAAATTTTTGGTGCAACATTCAGAGAAGATTTTTACGATAAGGAAGATTAGGAATGAAGATAGTTTCAAGTTACGTTAGGGAGCAGAAACGCTACACCAAGAACGAACTGAAGAATATATTTTCTTTTGATGAAGCCGGGGTGGAGAAGTTCATCAAGAACCTTAAAGCCTATGGTGTGCTTAAGAGCGTGAAGAATAACACAGCACAGCTTGAAATGACCGATTTGCTTGATGAGGATATAGAAATTACCGATGAGACAGCTGAAAGCGGTGATTGCCTATATGTATTTACCTATGTGGGGGTTATCACTTCTGGTAGCAGAGTTATCAAGGTATATCCGAAGTATCTACTGTCACAGAAAGAACCACTGACCGAAATGAAGCAAGTGATTAAGGTACTGGAGAGATACAGCAATTCGGAGGAGCAGATAATAAATATCTTCAACGGAGATGGGGATAACCGTAGTTTTAATATACTGGCTGTTATCCTATTTCTTCTCAACGATTATTATGAATATGGTATCTATACGAATAGTGAGGATATTATCGAAATAAACGGGGAAGGAGAAATTCTGTGGGGCAAGACCATTGATGAGAGTTTTGCCATGATTGAAGATAAACGTCCATATTACATGGAACTTTACACGGGTAAAACGGTGGAAGATGATAAGGACTATTTCAAGCGACTCCACGAGTGTGTTCTTACGGAATGCTCCAAGCAGCTCCACGATGCACAATTGGATGAGTTATTTGGCATAGACGAATTGGTACTGTCAGAGGAAATATTACTTGATTTTGGTGACAAGGATTATATCCTTGAGCGTTTGCACAAAGAGTTAAATATACAATTTAATACCCGTAGGCAGATACTTCTGAAGACTATCTACACATATATTTCGCAAGAAAGAAGAATGTTGGAAGAGAATGATGGTATCAGTATGTTCGGAACAACTGCTTACCATGCGGTATGGGAGAAAGTGTGTGCAGATGTATTTGATAATAAGCTGAACACTACACTCGGTCAGTTGAAAATGTCAGTGCCTTTGGCAGATGAATTTAAGAGCAGAAGTTCCGAGGCTCTCATCAATATTATAGAAAAGCCGAAGTGGAAGGGAATTGATATGGAAGAGGTGGATGCTGCAGATACGCTTATCCCAGATTTGATTAGCATTCCACAGATAAATGGTACAGACCATTTTATTATCTTCGATGCGAAGTATTATAATATTCAGCTTGAAAAAGGAAAGTCCCTTCGTGGCAATCCAGGTGTTGGAGATGTTACGAAGCAGTATCTGTATCAGTTGGCATACAAGGACTTTATCAAGGCTCATAATATTTCAGTGGTAAAGAATTGCTTTTTGATGCCTACGGAAAAGAATGAGATTATAAAAAAGGGAACAGCAAGAATGCCTATGTTAGAGGCACTTGGATTGGAGAACATCCAGATTCGTCTTATCCCAGCAAGTATGTTATATGAACGTTATTTGGCAAAGGGAAAGATTGATATAGGGTTGCTAGAATTATAAGAGATTTAAAAGACATTTGTGTGAGGAGGACTACATATTGGCAAAATACGAATCGTTCAAAGCATATCTAGAAGACAATTTTATAGATGATATGATGGCAAGGCTATCTTCCTTTGTTGTAACGCAACCGAAGGATAGCTTTGAAAATGATGTAATTTCATATGTTACTTGGGTGAGTTTACAAGATATTCATGTATCTGGAGTTACCTTTAAAGATATGGGAAATGATGAACTGGAGATTCGTGCCACAGTCGATGCTGATATAGAAGTAGCGGGAAAAACTAGATATGGACAGGAAACCTTTGAGGACTGCAAGTGCTATAATATATTCTTCCGAGCATTGTTACAGAACGGATTGCACAATGTGAGAATAACCAATGTTTCAGAGTATGATGTAAGTCGTTATGAACGAGATAGAAGTCTTAGCCAAAATCTTGTACCTTATATGTACGAAGAAGATGTAGAACGTCATGCAGAGGATTTCTTGCGTAGACATTATCCGAAGGCACTCATGCAGCCAATGGCATTACCTGTAGAAGAGATTGTAGCTTCTATGGGGATGAAGCTATATTTTGCTCCATTGGAAGAAGGTGTATTTGGTAAGACTTATTTTGGATCCGAGAAGGTCATTGTATATACTAATATTTTACGCAAGGAAACTTGCGAAATAGTAACAGAACCGGGAACAATGCTGATAAATCCAAATGTCTATTTTATGTATAATATTGGCACAGCAAATAACACGATTATTCATGAGTGTGTACATTGGGATAGACATCGTAAACCGTTTGAATTGCAAAAAATTCTGCAAGGAGACTGTAATCATATTTCTTGTGAAATAGTTGAGGTTTATGAGGGAATTCCGCAAGATGCACCTGCATTGAAATGGATGGAGTGGCAGGCAAATCAGCTTGCACCTCGTATTCTTATGCCAGCAGAAATGACCAAAAGAAAATTAGATGAATGCTTACATAGACTTCATGCCGAATATCCAATGATGCGAAACGCTGAATTAATGGAACTTGCAGTAGGAGAGTTGGCTACTTTTTTTATGGTATCTGCTATTGCTGCTAAAATTCGAGTAATCGAGTTAGGATATGATGAGGCTCATGGTGTACAGGTGTTCTCAGATGGAAAGTATCTTCCACCATTCTCTTTTGCAAAGGGAACATTGGGAAAGAACCAAACATTCGTAATTGATGAGAAAAATGCAATTTTTGTCATTTTTATGGATCCTGTACTAAGAGAATTATTTATAGATGGTAAGATAATATATGCAAATAGCATGGTTTGTTTGAACACAGCCAAATATATAGAACTTAATGAGAATGATATGCCTATTCTTACAAGGTATGCACTAGAACACGTAGATGAGTGCTGTTTTGTGTTTGATAGGAACATTAGTGCAAGTACGAGTTATAGTGATACTTTCTATCGTAGATGTTTTTTGTGCCGAGATGTTACTTCTGATACATTTATTGAGGCAAACTATAATCCAAACCATAAGGATAATCAGGGCAAAATTACTAGAAGAGATGAACTTTCAAAGGTTGTTGTTTCTTCCGGAAAAATTGCTGAAATTATGGAAGAATTACCACAAGGGTTCGGAAAAACATTAAAGTATCACATGGAGAGATTAGATGTTAATGAGTCGGAATTAAGTTATAGGAGTAATATATCTACACAGACTATAAGTAAATATATTAACCAAGGAAGCTGTGAAAAAAAGTATGCAAATGTAGTGGCTATCTGTAAAGCATTGTATATGAATCCTGTTTTTATGGAAGACTTGTTGGCAAAAGCTGGATTTGATAAAAAATACGACCAAGTAGCATATTTTGTTAAGTTTTTAATTTGGAATCATCCAGACGATTCTGTGGAAGAGTGGCAAAGCAAAATTGATGATGCTCATGTAAATTTGAAATTACCAGAAAGAAAAGAATAAAGAAATTTTTAAAGTGCGACTTTAAAATACTCATCAGAATCTATAAGGGTTCTCACGATTTTAAGAAAAATAAAATCGTGAGAACCCTTATTTTTATGCCTTTTTTACTTAAAGTGGCACTTGATGGGCAAACGAAAAATCAGTGCGATAATAAAAATAAAAAGATAATTATGATAGGTCAGCAAGGAACTTATCAACTATTTCATGGAAGAACTCCTTAGTGATTTGATTATGCAAATACATATCGTAGATTTGGAAGTACCTATCAAAGAATGCATTTATACGTTTATTGGATTCATCACTGTTTCCGCCATAGAGGATGTCAGATTGAAAATCATCCAACTGGTCTTCAGTGTAGCGGTCAGTAGGACCAATGTCAAAGTAACTAGGAAAAAGAAAGCCGTTGTACTGTATGTGTTTTTTTTCAGTATTACAATCTGGATACCCATCAAATGTTTTGTATGGTGTATAGATTTCTTCTTCACGAGAAATATCAAATTTTACAAGTTTTCGTTGCTCCAAAAGAGAAGTAAATAGTGTACATATTTCTTTTTCGGATAGTTTGTTTGTAGGCTTTTCAAAACCAAGAAGAAAATCTACGGAAACTTGAAAATGGTCAGCAATTTTGCAGATTTGTTCTAAGGTAAATCGTTGTCCACCTTTATTGTTGAAAGCACGACTAAAGTTTGGCTGCGACATATCAATCTTTTCTGCCAGTTGTTGTTGAGTAAGACCTTCTTGTTCCATTAAGGTTTGGATATTTTGATTTAATATATCAATATTCAGATTACTCATAATACATGCCCTTTCCGTATATGAAATGTAAAAAACTATTACAATATGAGTTTTGCTTATATCATACAACTTTTTTTAGAATTATACCAGAAGAATTTTAGCAAGTTCTGAGTTGAATCATCACGAAGTGATGGTCGAACTGAGCATTTGCTCAAATAAAAAAATATTTATAGCCTAGCGGCGCGCGACGTCAGGCGAGGATCCATATTGAATTCTACAAGACATAAGGTCTTTTGTAGGGTTTGATAAATCCCCGCTTAATTGTCGTGCGGTTGTTGGTGTCCTCGTCTGGTGGCGTAGCCAGGGCGGAAAGAGGACAAACAATGACAAAGAAGGCTAATTTAGTAACTATTAACAATCCAATCTACATTCCAATTCTTGAGGAAGACTACGGAACAATTCAGTATTATGAAAATCTGGGGATTCCGGTTCGTTGGATTGTGATGCATGGTGTTGGTCGCTATTATGCGATTATGGAAGGTGATTCAGCGGTTGAGGCAAAACGTATGACGGATGGATTATGTGCAATGGTAAGAAAGGATATCCGTGCGATGCAGAGACAGAATGAAAATGAAACTTCTTATGATGCGCTTGTAGAAGAAGGCTATGATGCTGCAACAGATGAAAACGACCCAGCTAATGTAGTTTCAGACCTTATGTTGGTTAAAGATTTACTTGCAGAATGTGAGAAATTAACAGATGAAAAGAAGCGTATCTGTAAGGGAATTGCAGAGGAAAAGACGGAACGTGAGATGGCAGCAGAGTTTGGAATTCCACAGACAACTTTGCATGGCAGAAAGGACAAGCTGCTTAAGGAATTGAAAAAGAAATTAGATTAAAAGGATAGCCGGGTATGATGCCCGGCTTTTGCTTTAATCCTTTTTATAAAATTGTGTTTCATAGCCATCAGCACGGAGCAGTAAGCCTTCAATCCATTCTGGAACACGTCCCATCTGTTCGCAGATAGCCTCCAAGGATGCATCCTGTCTGCATTCGATGATAACTTCATCGTGTACATGACCTACAATGAAACAGTGGCTTAAGGTACGAAGTGCATAGCAGAGAATGTCACGGCTGATTGCCTGTACGATGTTTTCGACAAATTTGGGACCGTATGATTCGATGCGTTCCCACTTTTTATTTGTACCCACACCTTCGTAAGTGACTGACTCGCCCCCAAATTTATTCTCTCCAATGCGAGGTTTCACATAAGCCAATCGTCTGCCGGATGGAAGAACGATGAAGAGCATGGCACTTTTGTAGATGAAGCGGATGCCGTGGGTCTTCGTAGCAGTACGCTCCTTAATAGCACGTTTTACTGCATTGTCAACATCCCACCAAAATTGTACGATGTTTGGGTTGGCAGCTCTCCAAGCATCAACAAGTGGCTGGAGTTCTTCTTCGGCAAGTCCCATATCCAAAGCACCCATAGAGGTTAATGCTCCCACGCTGCCGCCATAACCTAACGCTAATTCTGCGATTTTACCTTTCTGACGAAGGTGGGCATTCTGACCGTGCTTTTCAACAGGTACACCGAACATCGCAGATGCAGAAGCACAGTAAATGTCTCCGTTATCAGCAAAAACCTTCATACGCCATCTTTCCTTGGCTAAGTGTGCGATTACCCTTGCTTCAATAGCACTAAAGTCTGCTACAGCAAATTTGTATCCTTCACGAGGGATAAAGGCTGTACGGATGAGTTCAGAGAGAACACCCGGCACATTATCATAGAACATATTGAGGATTTCGTAGTCCCCGGATTTTACAATGTCACGGGCAACATCCAAATCTTCCATATGATTTTGTGGCAAGTTCTGTAACTGAATGATGCGACCTGCCCATCTGCCTGATCTATTTGCACCATAGAACTGGAACATACCTCTTGCTCGTCCATCGTCACACACAGCATTCTGCATGGCTTGGTATTTCTTTACAGATGATTTGGCGAGCTGCTGACGAAGTGTAAGAACATCAGCCACATCAGTTGGTACGGTCTTAAGTAATTCGATAACAGCCTTTTTATCTAAGGAGTCGGTATCTACTCCTTTGGCTGCAAGCCATCCTTTCATTTGTGCTACGGAGTTCGGATTCTCAAGGTCTGTCAAATCCTGCATGGTAGCCATTAAAGTTGCTTTGCTGATAGCATCAATTCTAATAGCATTTTCCACAACATCCATATCAAGAGCAATGCCTCTGTCATTGATTTCTTGGTCGAGATGATATTCTTCCCACACAAATTCAGGAACAGGATAGTGGGAGAGTTTCTTCTGTATATTCATTTCAACCTCAACATCCCTTTTATTGTAGGCTTTGAATAATTCCCATTTATCCGGTGCGTGTTCTGGTAGATTACGGGTTCTGCCACCATTGACCTTGGTTGCTGCACAAGGTTTGCAGAAGTAACGAATGAGGTCTTTGCCTTCCTTTAGTTTCTGTTCTTCTAATCCAAGAACAGCACCGACACCTTCTAACGAGAGTGGGAGTCCCATGTAAGCTGACCAGATCATGGAGCATCTCCAAGCAGATGGGTCGAGATAGTTTCCAACGGAATCTTCCGGAATACTGTAAGAGCAGAAGAGTTCCGGGTAGTTACGTTTTAGCCAAATGGAGAGGAACACTCTCTCAAATGCTGCATTGAATGCCCATTTGATAACGGAATCATCAACAAGTGCTTGTAATATTTCATCCGGTATGGATTCTCCGTTTGCTACATCAATTACAATAACGGATCCGCCATCAACAGAATATGCAAAGAGTAAAACCTCAGAATCCGAGGATTCACTGTATTTATATACACCACATTTTGCCAGATCTATACTTGAATAAGTTTCAATATCAATCGATAAAGTCCCAATTTTACGCATTTTGTCACCTTCCTATTAAAAAAAATAGTGGCAGCAAGGCGGTTTGCCTTGCCACCACGTGGATACCAATTGTGCCACCAGTTGGTTACGAATTATTTATGAGAGGAAATCGTCCTCATCAGAAGTTGCGAAGTCATCCTCTGCACGAGACTTGCCGCCTAAAGGCTCTCCGTCACGAATCTTCTGCAAGTTATTCAATCCGCAGGCAATACCTTTATTGCCATTTGAATTGAATGCGTAGAAGTTGATAGATGCTCTACCATATACACCAGAGTAAACCTCTGAACGTTCAATGATAGGCTGTCTGTCTGCATCTACGATACCAGGAGCAGTAGCGGAATTAGCATTTACGAAATATGCATTTGCATATGCCGCATCGTCTGGACGTTCCAAATCGCCATCGCGAAGTGGAGTTTTAAGAACAGAGAGAGCAGGAACTGTCTTTCCATTACCCTTAAGTTTAGACTCGCCCTCTTCGTAAGCCGCCTGAATAGCTGCCTTAATCTTGTTGATAGTTGCAATATCATCCTTTGGGATGATGAGGGACACGCTGTATTTAGGTGCACCTCCATTGATTGATTTTGGTTCCCATGCATTAACAAAGGACCATCTGGTATTCACGCCTGTGATTACCTTAGTAGGAATACTCATATTAGCCATTGTCTTGTCCTCCTTCATTTTCTTTGAAATCTTCTTTGGCTGTACTCATTGCCTGTCGTTTGTCTGAGATTGGCACGAGTGTTGGTTTGCCCGGTGGCTTGGCAATTAGTCCACTTAAGAGTTCCTCAAACTTCTTCTTACCGAGAAGCGAGGTCATTGCTGTGATACCGAGAAGTTTCTTCTCGTAAGGGTCAAATCCGTGGTCTTTTACGATGAAAGCCACAGCATCCTCATCGGTGTACTTACGGATTGACCTTCCTTCGACTACCTTAAAGCCTTCATATTCTGTTCCGCTTAAGGCCTGTTGAAGTGCATATTCTTTAATGTCATTAGCCCACGATACCAGCTCGTCCACCTGTGAAAGGATGGCGGCAATTTCAGTATCGTTAAGGTTAATAGGCATCTCGAAATCGTACTGAGCCAGTTTTAAGTTTTCCTCTGCTCGTTTACGGCAGGTCGCTTTGACACGACAGAACTGGCAATGCTCACCTGCACTAAATTCTCCCTCGCCATTAAAGGCAAGCTGTGCGGTAGGGGCAAGAACCTCATCTGCCCATTTTAGTAATTCTTCCTTGGAGATTTCGTATGTACTTACGTTATCCCTACGAGGTTGGAAGATGGTCATTTTAACTGTTTGGATATCATAGATTCCGTCGAACAACTCCAATGCTCCAAGTGCATAGCACAGCATTTGGGAGTTGTTGTTTGCCGATACCAGAACCCCAAGTCCGTGTTTGTAGTCGATTACATGGATTTCTCTATCGGCTACGATGACACAGTCTCCAGTACCGAAACCTTCCGGCACCCACTTGGAGAAGTCCAAGCGTTGCTCGATTAAGATTTCAGGGTCATTGCAGAGTTCTTTTGCAGCCGCCAACTGTTCCATAACATAGGAGCAGTATTGGTCGGAGCAGTAATCCATTTCCGTATCAAAGAACTCAAGGTTTGCAGTAGGGTCAGATACATTTTTACCTAATGCGTGTTCTACCTTGTACTGGCAGAGTTCGTGTGCGTCCGTGCCTTGCTGGGCATACGGACTGGATTTATTTTCTTCAACAGCACACAGCTTTGCACTTGGTGGACAGTTTATCCAACGATGACTGGCTGATGCTGATAAGAGCGCGTGTTTAGCCATTGGTGAGTCCCTCCACTTCTTTAACAAGGGATGGATACTCCGATGAATCCAATTTTGTGAGATTATCTACACCTCGTTTTGTAATCATTTCTTTTACCTGTTCTCTGAATCCGGCTTTGGATTTTGCAGAGAGAATGGCTCTGACTTCCTCAAGGGTATATGTCTTTTCAGTTTCTTTCTTTGGTGTGGTTTCCTTTTTAGGAAGTGCAGCTTTTGGTTCTTCTTCTGTAACAGAAGAGTAGAAATCCTTAAGTGCGTTAGCCGCATTCTGTAGTGTGTTTCCACAAGATACGATGTTTTCGCATAAGTCTTTGAGTGCATTGGCAGATGTTACTAATGCGTTGCCACACTCGACCATGCTGTCCAAAATTGCTGAAAGTTCCTTCATTTTTCCCATTTTTACTTTCCTCCTACGATGATGAGATTTCCGACCTTAAGGTCATGCTTGTCCAGAGTCACGTTATAAGGTTGGGATATTCCAAATCCTCCAGGTGCGTGATGTGGAAGGACAGTACCAACATAGAAGTTTGTGTGTTCTTCCGTAATTAGAACCGGAACAGCGATTCCATTCCAAGGGTACGCATCGGTGTGACCGTGTTTGTGTTTGACATTGATTGTCTTGCCTGTTAGTCCGTTGTTTTCGTGCATTGTTTTTCTCCTTTTGACATATGATTTTCTGTGATTTTTCGTGCCAGCCTTTTGGTTATTACGCTGATGGCTATAAGCACGTCTGCGAGTTCTTCATCAATCGATGATTCGATGAATGTTTCCCTGTTATCAGCTGCCATTTCAACACCACCTTTCTGATTGGGTCTTTTGCCTTTCACTATCCTTGGGTCAACAAATCCGGTTTTGAACGGATTTTTTTTTGACTTTTTTTTCAGGAAGTTTTTTGTGGCTTCATTGCCTTTCACTATCCTTGGGTCAGTAAATCCGGTTTTGAACGGATTTTTTTTTTGACTTTTTTTCAGGAAGTTTTTTGTGGCTTCATTGCCTCTCACTATCCTTGGGTCAGCAAATTCGATTTTGAACGAGACTTTTTTGAAAATTTTTCATAGCAGTTTTTTGCATATAAAAGGAAGAAACTCAAAAATTTTCGATTTTCTAAAAATAATTCCGTTCAAAACGAAACTTCGTGACCCAAGGATAGTGAAGAGATAAATTCATAATTTTTTAACGAAAGGGGTGAGTCCAGATGGGATAACTTATACAAACGCAGAGGGCTATAGCGACCCAGTTCCTTTTCGGGCAATAGCCAATATGGAAAAGGCAGAAAAGAAGTTCAGACCGATTGTTTATATCTGTTCTCCGTATTCTGGGGATATAGAAGGGAACACGCTGAAGGCTCGAAAGTACAGCAGATTTGCTGTAGACCAAGGTGCAATTCCGATAGCACCGCATTTATTACTTCCTCAATACATGGATGAAAAGACAGAAAGAGACCTTGCAATGCAGATGGATATGATTCTGCTTGCACATTGTTTAGAGATTTGGGTGTTCGGTTCTTTTATTTCAGAAGGAATGGAAGCAGAAATTGCGAGAGCAAAACAGAAAAGAATGACAATCCGTTATTTCACGGAGGATTTAAAGGAGGAAGAAAAATGCAGTTAACAATTTTTAACGCAGCCTGTGTCGGCAATGCCAAGAACTGCACCTACCCACAGAAATGCGTGGTAACGAGTGCAGAGGGGTTGATTGATGCAGTAAAGTTCGACCACGTTTGTGCTGAATATCAGAAGAACTACAGAAATGTCAGTAACTTCATTCAGTCGGATGTAGTGGTCATGGATTTGGATAACGACCATTCAGATAATCCTGCTGACTGGGTTACGGCAGATATGTTGGACGAGATGATGCCGGACATTTCCTATGCGTTGGCACCTAGCCGCCATCATATGTTGGCAAAAGACGGACAGGCACCAAGACCGAAGTACCACGTTTACTTCCCAATTGCTGTGTGTACCCATGCAGATGACTACGCAGCATTAAAAAGAGCCATCCACAAAGCCTTCCCGGTATTCGATGGAAACGCATTAGATGCGGCTCGCTTTATCTATGGTGCTGATTGTACCGAGGTTGTGTGGCATGAAGGCTGGGTAACGATTGATGAAGAAGTACAGATTGAAGAAGACGAAGAGGATACATCCACAGGTGGAGTTATCCAAGCGGGTACGAGAAACAATACCCTTTCTCGTTTTGCAGGCAGAGTAGTGAAACGCTACGGAGCCACAGACAAAGCACACGAGATTTTTCTCGAAGAAGCTGAAAAGTGTGACCCGCCATTATCAGATGAGGAACTTAAGACCATCTGGTACAGTGCTGTGAAATTTGCAAAGAAGATACAGGGGCAGGATGGATATGTTCCGCCGGATGACTACAACGATGATTTCGGTGGTGGAGAAGGTGATTCCCTAAAGCCGGATGATTATTCCGATGTCGGACAGGCTCGTGTGCTTTGTAGGGAGTACGGGGATGAACTTAAGTTTACTGCTGCCACAGACTTTATTCGTTTTGACGGAGAGGTGTGGGTGGAAGATAAGCAGATGGCTGTCGGAGCCTGTGTGGAATTTTTAGACCTTCAGCTTGCAGATGCCAACGATGAGTTGGAAAGAGTAAGAAAACAACTGATAGATGCAGGTATTGCCGAGTCCACCGTGAAGGCAGGTTCAAAGGCGGTAGCAAAGGAAGTAGAAGGAGACCAGCTCGGTCTGTTCTATGCGTTGCTTGCGGCTGAAAAGTACATGGCTTTCACTATGAAACGCAGAGATTACAAGTATATTACTTCGGCTCTGAATGTGGCTAAGTCGATGGTTACCATTAAGGTTTCCGACCTTGATAAGAACCCAGTTCTTCTTAATACACCATTTGCTACTTACAACTTGGAAAAGGGAATGGCAGGTGTGCAACCACATGACCCATTCGACCTTATTACCAAAATTACAGAAGTATCTCCGGGAGATGAAGGTATGGATATTTGGCTTGAGGCCTTAGAGACATTCTTCTGCGGTGATCAGGAACTCATCGAATATGTACAGATGGTTATTGGTCTTGCAGCAATTGGCAAGGTGTATGAGGAGTTCATCATCATTGCCTACGGAGATGGTGCAAACGGTAAATCTACCTTTTGGAACACCATTGCTCGTGTGCTTGGAACCTATAGCGGGAAAATTTCATCAGACATTCTCACGATGGGAAACAAGGTAAACGCACAGCCAGAGATGGCGGAGCTTAAGGGCAAAAGACTCATCATTGCATCCGAGATGCAGGAAGGTGTGCGTCTTAATACAGCTATGGTTAAGCAACTTTGTTCCACGGATGAAATACAGGCATGTAAGAAATATAAGGATCCCTTCCATTTTATGCCTGCCCATCAGGTCGTGCTGTACACCAACCATTTACCTCGTGTCGGAGCCAATGATGACGGTATTTGGAGACGATTAAAGGTCATTCCATTCAATGCAAAAATCAAGGGCAACTCTGACATCAAGAACTATGCTGATTACCTTTTTGAGAATGCCGGTCCCGCAATTATGAAGTGGATTATTGAAGGGGCAGAAAAGGTAAGCAAAGCAAATCATAAGGTGGCTGACCCGAAGGTCGTAAGAGATGCGGTTGAAGCCTACCGTGAGGACAATGACTGGCTTGGACACTTTATTGCCGAGTGCTGTGAAGTGGATGACTCCTTTGAGGAAAAGTCAGGAGAGTTCTATCAGCAATATCGTGCTTACTGCATTCAGAACGGAGAGTATATCCGTAGTACCACGGACTTTTATTCTGCCATTGATAAAGCAGGATTCTATCGACACAAAACCAACAAGGGTGTGATGGTGCATGGCGTGAAACTCAAAATGGGAAATGATTTCATTTAACTTTTAAGAGTGCAGGTCGGTGCAAGTCAGATACTAACTTTTTGTGTTTGGCTTGCATTTGCACAAAACCCTTATTTTTAGCCATTTGTGATGGTCGTTACAGTCTATTCCTAAAGTTACCTATAGAGATAAAAAAATAGAAAAAATTGATATAAGGGGAGTTTAGGAAATGAGGTTCTTGACCATCACTTTTGGAAAATTTGATGGAGGATTGCGATGCGAGAGAAACAGATAGAAAAGAAGTTAATCACGGAAGTGAAAAAGCGTGGTGGCATTTGTCCTAAGTGGGTGTCCCCAGGATTTGATGGGGTTCCAGACCGAATTGTCTTATTACCTGGTGGAAAGTTTGCCTTTGTGGAAGTTAAGGCTCCGGGAGAGAAACCAAGACCTTTACAGGTTTCAAGACACAAGCTACTACGCAGATTAGGATTCCGTGTGTATGTGTTGGACGATATGAGCCAGATTGGAGGAATATTAGATGAGATTATGCTATAAGCCTCATGCGTACCAAGAGTATGCGATTGAGTTTATAAAGAAAAATCCCATAGCAGCAATCCTGCTTGATATGGGTATGGGAAAGAGTAGTATTACCCTTACTGCCATCATGGAACTAATGTATGACAGCTTTGAGGTTTCCAAGGTTCTCATTATTGCACCCCTTCGTGTAGCAAAGCATACATGGAGCGGAGAGATAGAGAAATGGGAGCATCTCAAAGGATTACGCTATTCCATAGTGGTTGGAACAGTAGCACAACGAAAGAAAGCATTACAGAAGGATGCAGATATTTACATCATCAACCGTGAAAATGTACCGTGGCTGATTGAACAAAGTGGACAGCCCTTTGACTATGACATGGTTGTAATTGATGAACTATCTTCTTTTAAGAACTGGCAGTCCAAACGATTCCGTTCCCTTATGAAAGTAAGACCGATGGTTAAGAGAATGGTTGGTCTTACCGGAACACCGTCATCCAATGGCATGATGGACTTGTTTGCAGAATATAAGGTGCTTGATATGGGAGCAAGACTTGGAAGATTCATTGGTCAGTACCGACTGAATTACTTTAAGCCGGACAGGGTTAATGGACCTATTGTGTATTCCTACAAGCTGTTACCGGGAGCCGAGCAGCAGATTTATGAGAAGATTGATGATATCACAATCTCCATGAAAGCTACCGACTACTTGGAAATGCCTAGTCTTCTAAGTACGGAATATCCGGTATACCTTAGTGCAAGTGAACTGGATACATACGAAGAAATGAAAAAAGACCTTGTCTTAAGTCTCCCCGGTGGAGAAATTACAGCATCCAATGCTGCATCACTTTCAGGAAAGCTGTCGCAGATGGCTAACGGTGCAGTTTATACCGATGATAAAAGCTACATCGAATTCCATGATAAGAAGCTCGATGCTTTGGAAGATATTATCGAGGCAGCCAATGGTCAGCCACTTATGGTTGCTTATTGGTATAAGCACGACCTTATCCGAATTGAGGAAAGACTAAAATCCTTGGGAGTGCAGTATCAGCGTTTGGATTCAGATGCATCCATCGAAAAATGGAACAGGGGAGAACTTCCTGTGGCACTTGTGCATCCGGCATCAGCAGGTCACGGCCTTAATCTTCAAAGTGGTGGTTCAACTCTTGTGTGGTTCGGAATCACATGGTCGTTGGAATTATACCAACAGACAAATGCCCGTCTGTATAGACAAGGTCAGACGGCAAGTTGTGTAAAAATCATCCACCTTATATCCAAGGGTACGATAGATGAACGAATCGTAAAAGCGTTGTCTGATAAGGACAATACACAGGCGGCTTTAATCGATGCGGTTAAAGCAGACCTAAATCAATGACAATCAATGACAATCAATGACAATCAAAGACAATCAGAGTCAATCCAAGGGAAATAAAAATTTTCGGAGGTATTGATGAATGCAAGGAAGTAATACAGAGGATCCATATACAGGACTTGCGAATGCGATTATATTGCAGGCTGTGAAGGATTACAGAGATGCCCTTAAGAAATTATCAAGAGGAAGGGCAAATAAAGATGCGGAAATAAAGAAACAGGAAATATTAAACTTCTTTCGTTCCGATTGGTTTGGTGTTCTTACAGAAATCGACCCCGAAATGCTGATTCGCAAATTGGATGAGGAGGTTTAAGCATGACAGTAAGAGAATATTTAAGCCAAGCCTATCGTTTGGAACAAAGAATCGCCCTTTTGAAAGAGGAGATTGATACATTAAGAGAACTGGCATCATCGGTTGGAAGTCCTGGTCTTGAAGAACATTATAATGCGACTAAAAATACAGATGCCCCATATATCAAGACCCTGCTTAAGATTGATGAGTACGAAAGGGAGTATATGGAGAAGTTGGAAAGCCTCCTTGTTACGAAGAAGGAAATCATGGAGGTTATCGGTACATTGGAGAACCACGATGAACAGATAGTTTTGACCTACCGTTATATCAAAAACTATACGTGGTCACAGATTGGGGATGTCCTTCACGCTGATGAAAGAACCATTAGAAGATGGCACGATAGGGCAATAAATAAAATAAGTTGTCCGTAAATGTCCGTAAATGTCCAGCAATGTCCGACTCCCATATGTGATATTGTTATCATAGCAAAATGGATAACAGAACAGCCTTCATGGTGGCAGCCCCACTGTGAGGGCTTTCTTTATGCCTAAAAACAGTAGGAGGTGAGTAGGATGCCCAAGAAGCCAAAACGTCCGTGTTCCAAGCCGGGATGTCCCAACCTTACATACGGAAGGTTCTGTGAGCAACATCAAAAGGAAGAGAACAAACGCTACGAGACTTACGACAGAGACAAAGCTGCTGTAAACCGTAGGTACGGACGAGTGTGGAAAAGGATAAGGGAC
The DNA here is from genome assembly GCF_000145275.1 of Clostridium cellulovorans 743B. NCBI lineage: Bacteria > Bacillati > Bacillota > Clostridia > Eubacteriales > Clostridiaceae > Clostridium > Clostridium cellulovorans. Next base: position 4,813,513 of record NC_014393.1, on the reverse strand, counting down.
TCTTATGTGAAGAGCCACCCAATGTGTGAGAAGTGTTTGGAGAAAGGATTGTACGTTCCTGTGGAAGAAGTACACCACATCAAACCTTTGGCAGAAGGTGGAACACATGACAGAAGCAACCTTATTTCTTTATGTAAGTCTTGCCATTCAAGAATCCACGCAGAACGAGGAGACCGTTGGCATAAGAACAGCGGGTAGGGGCGGTTCAAATCTCTACAGCTAATATAGTGTGCAACGGGGTGGGGGTCACACGCGCATTTTATAGAAATCAAACAGGGTATTAAACCCCCAATCGTTAGAAAGTGAGGAAAACATGGCAAAAGACGGAACAAACCGTGGCGGTGCCCGTGTAGGAGCAGGTCGAAAGTCCAAGGCTTTGGTCGACAAAATGAACGATGGACAGTCAGCTACCGTTATTTCATTACCAGACCCGCCTACATTCACAGGCGAGGATGTTCCGCCAATCAAAGATTATTTAACATCCAAACAGAAAGCTGGCAAAGACCTCTGTGCAGCAGAGGTGTATAAGGAAACTTGGAACTGGCTGAAAGAGAGAGGCTGTGAAAGACTCGTTAACATACAGCTTATAGAACAGTATGCGATGAGCGTGTCCCGTTGGATCCAATGTGAGGAATGCATAAGTGAATTTGGCTTCCTTGCAAAGCACCCAACTACAGGAAATGCCATAGCCAGTCCGTATGTTGCGATGTCGCAGCAGTACATGAAACAAGTGAATCAGATTTGGTATCAGATTTTTCAAGTGGTAAAGGAGAACTGCTCGGTGGAATTTTCCGGGGCAACACCACAGGACGATGTGATGGAAAGACTCCTTCGTACACGGAAAGGAATATAACATGATTGAAAAAGTAAATCCAAGCCATCCGGACAAGGTGGCTGACAGAATAGCAGGAGCCATTGTTGATTTGGCTTATGAAACAGAAGAAAATCCTAAGATTGCAGTTGAGGTCTTAATTGGACATGATGTGTGCCATGCGATTATCGAAACCTCTGCTCATATTGTTGAGGAAGTAGTGAAACAGGCAATCAAGCGTATTGCAGGAGAAATGAAAACTGATATTGTGATTGTTCCACAGGATGTGCATCTTTCACATAATCAGTCGGTAGAGGTTCGTTGTGGAGATAATGGTATCTTCAAAGGTATGCCTCTTACAAAGGAACAGAGAACTCTGTCTGAAATTGCCCGTGAGATTTATGAGGAGTATCCGACTGATGGTAAATACATCCTTGATGGCAGCAGACTTATTATCTGTCAGAGCAATGCAGACAGAACTAAGCTGGAAGAGAAATACAGCTTTGCGGAAGTAAACCCTATCGGTGACTGGACTGGTGGTACGGATGTAGATACAGGTGCTACCAATCGAAAGCTAGGCTCTGATATGGCTGATGCAGTAACAGGTGGTGGATTACATGGTAAGGATTTGTCGAAAGCAGATGTGTCTTTAAACATCCATGCATTCTTGAAAGCACAGAAAACAGGAAAGCCTGTGGAAATTTGCTGTGCAATTGGTGATGTGATGATTGGCGGCATTCCTTATGCAGAAATCGTAGAAGAAGCGAGAGCATTTATTCGTTCCATCGGTGGCTTTGAGAAGTTTGCCGAATGGGGATTGTATTAGAGGTGGAGTATGCAGACTACAACAGAAATGAAACTTGTATCAATTGACAAATTGATACCTTATGTGAATAATGCCCGTACCCATAATGCAGAGCAGATAAATAAACTTCGTGCTTCGCTCCGTGAGTTCGGGTTCATCAACCCTGTCATCATTGATGGGGATTACAATATCATTGCAGGTCACGGAAGAGTGATGGCAGCCAAAGAGGAGCATATTGAGGAAGTTCCGTGTGTTTTAGCTGACCATCTTACCCCGGCACAAAAGAAAGCATATATCATTGCCGACAACAGAATGGCACAGGATGCAGGCTGGGATGAAGAACTCTTGCGTATTGAAATCGAAGCCTTACAGGCAGAGGCTTTCGATATCGGACTTACAGGTTTTGAGGAACAGGAAATTGCAGACCTTTTTGGTACGGAAGATGACAAAGTCGAAGATGATGATTTCGATTTAAACGATGCACTTGAAAAGGCTGCCTTCGTAAAAAGAGGAGATGTCTGGCAGGTTGGCAGACACAGACTTATGTGTGGAGATGCCACAAGTGAGGAAGATGTGGCAACGCTGATGGATGGTAAGAAAGCAAACCTTATCGTATCAGACCCACCATACGGTGTATCTTTCCAAAGTTCCGATGGCCTTACTATTCAGAACGACAGTATCAAAGGCGAGGAATTTTATAACTTCCTGTTACAGGCATTTAAGAACATGGCAGCACATCTTGAAAAAGGTGGAGCTGCTTATATTTTTCACGCAGATACAGAAGGCTTGAATTTCCGTAGGGCATTTCAGGATGCAGGATTTCATTTGGCAGGCTGTTGCATTTGGGTTAAGAACTCCTTAGTTCTTGGGCGTTCTGATTATCAGTGGCAGCACGAACCTGTGCTTTACGGATTTTTACAGAATGGAAAACATCCGTGGTATTCTGACCGTTCGCAGACAACCATTTGGAACTTCGATAAGCCAAAGAGAAATAAAAACCATCCTACTTCAAAACCACTTGATTTGCTTGCATACCCTATTGGTAATTCGAGTCAGGCAAATGGAATTGTAGTAGATACCTTTGGTGGTAGTGGTTCAACGCTTATGGCATGTGAGCAGACAAATCGTATCTGTCATACGATGGAACTGGATGAAAAGTACGCATCCGTGATTCTCCGCAGATATGTGGAGGACACAGGAGACGCAGACAATGTGTATGTCATTCGAGATGGAGAGCAGATTCCATATTCTGCTTTGGTAGTAGAAGTGGAGGGCAGCAATGAGTAGAACTTTAACGCTTGGCAGTCTTTTTGATGGCTCGGCGGGATTTCCTTTAGGAGGCTTGATTTCCGGTATAACCCCTTTGTGGGCATCGGAGATTGAGCCTTTTCCTGTTCGTGTCACAACAAAGAGACTGCCACAGGTGGAACATTTGGGAGACATTACTACCTTAAATGGTAGTACACTTGCTCCCGTAGATATCATAACTTTTGGAAGCCCATGTCAGGATATGTCCGTGGCAGGGAAAAGAGATGGCTTGGGCGGTTCACGCTCAAGTCTTTTTTATGAAGCAATCAGAATCATTAAAGAAATGAGGGAGGCAACCAATGGAAAATATCCAAGATTTATCGTCTGGGAAAATGTCCCAGGAGCATTCTCCAGTAACAAAGGAGAAGACTTCCGTGCAGTCCTCGAAGAAATCTGCAAAGTCAAAGACGAGCAAGTGTCTGTTCCTAGACCTTCAAAGTGGGAAAACGCAGGAGAAATCTTGGGAGATGGTTACTCAGTCGCATGGAGATTATTCGATGCACAGTTTTGGGGAGTACCCCAACGAAGAAAGCGTATCTACCTTGTCGCAGATTTTGCAGGTGGGTGTGCAGGAAAAATACTATTTGAGTCAGAAAGCGTGTCTGGGTATTCTGCGAAGAGCCGCCAGCCGTGGAAAGCAACTGCCGGAGATACTTCAGAAGGCATTGGAGAAACAGGCACAGACCGCTTGATGTTTGAGAATCACAGTCAGGACACGAGATATACCGGTCCCTTGGAAGTAGCACAGACAGTTTCGTCTACTTATGGAACTGGTGGAAATAATCAGCCATTTGTGGTTGAGACACCAAAGGTGTATGGTATCTGTGCCAAAGAGAGTAATTCCATGAAATCGGATAATCCGAACAGCGGATTTTATGAAGCTGATACAGCACGTTGCTTGGATGCCAATGGAGGAAATCCATCGTGCAATCAAGGCGGTATGGCTGTGGTTTCATTACAGGGCTCCATGATTGGAAGGAAGGATGAGAACGGTCCACAGGGTGATGGAATCAGTGAGGATGTCTCATTCACATTAAATACAGTTGATAAACACGCAGTTGTTTATGCCATTGACAGAGAGGCTTTTAACTGTGGTCAGAATTTTGCAAGAGTTCCGGGCATTACGGATGATGGGATTAATTCCACATTAAATGCACAGGGACCAAGTGCAGTAGCAGTTCCTACCTTTAGTTCAAGTAAAGCATCATTCTTTACGAATGCAGAGGAAGAGCTGGCAAACACATTAGTGGCTACAGATTATAAAGACCCACCGATTATAAACGATGTCAAAACGGCATCGGGCAAGGATGTATTTGGAACGCTTGCTGCAAGTATGGGAGAGAAACAATGGCTCGGCAATCAAGAGGCTTTCAGCGGTGACTATCATATCGTTGAGCCTGAGTATATTGTCAGAAGGCTCACTCCAACAGAGTGTGCGAGATTACAAGGATTTCCTGATTGGTGGTGCGATGATCTGGAAACAGAGAATCCGACTAAAGAGGAGATTGCTTGGTGGAAGAATGTATTTTCTGTTCATGCGAAAGCAATGGGCAAGAAGATAAAGCCGAAAACAGACAGCCAGATTATCAAATGGCTTAAGAATCCACATTCCGATTCTGCGGAATATAAGATGTGGGGTAACGGTGTAGCCTTACCGAATGTGGTATTCGTTTTATCGGGCATAAATTATTATGCCAAATGTGAGTAGGAAAAATAATTTATTATGGAGGAAAAGAAAATGGCAGTTAGTGGATGGCAGGTAAACCTGTCTGGACAGAAGATTCCAATTTATAAAATGAACGATAACGGAAGTTGTAGTTCTACAAAGATTGGAAATATTACAAAGAATGAATGTTTCGTGGAAGGTACAGTTCCGGGAACAGGATGGGAAGGCGTCGATGCTCCAGCAGTAATTCTTGACGCTAATCACAATATGGTTATGGGTGTTTTCCCAGAGGAGTATTGGGGATGTGAGTTTGGTGATTTTGCAGACTACGCTTCCAATGGTACATCTTGGGTGGCTGTAAGCACAAGAAAGCGTAAAGTACAGTATGCGACAAGAGCATATTATGCTGACGGTTCTAAGTGCTGCGACTTACCTGCAGGTTCTTATGTATGGTTAACTGCAAACTGTACAAGAGGTCAGAGCAACAAGAACTACTGTGCTGTAGAAAAGGTACAGACTGCGGCAGGAAAGACATATACTTTCTCTGGTTGTGGTTTCATCGACTTAACCTACGGTGGCAGATGGGTAAATGTTGGTAGCATTCTTTTAAGAAAAGCGTAAGCCTTAAATGAGTAGACGGGAGTGGGGATTTCCACTTCCGTTTTTCACATATTCCCTATGTACTATGCACAAATTATGTAGGAATTATTCGTGTGGTATTCTACACGTTTTATCTGAAATAATCGTTGCTATTACACCGATAGTACGGGAATATGTGTACTACCAAAAGAATAGGAGGTACGCAAAATGGTATTACATTTTAATGTAAGCGGGGATGCTCGCAAGAAAATGGTTAAAGCCATTGAAAAGGAACTGGGAGTCAAAGCAAAGTATCTTGGAGTTCCATCATGTGCATATCAAATCGACATTTTTAGGGTTGAGAAGGATGGCACACTTTCGTGGGAAGACTTGAATGATACAGACCCAGTCGGAATTGAAAAGAGTAGCAGAGTGGTGGATGCTTGTGTAATGGAAACAGGCAACTCCCCAACAGAGTGGGATGAAACCACAGAAACGAATGAACTTATCATTTCGGTTCTAAAGGAAGGCTTTACAGATGAGGCAATCGACAATCTTTTTAGAATCCTTGAGAGCAAGGGCAGATTGTTCAGCAGTGCATTTAAAAAGCAGAGCCTAGTGATTAACGTAAAAGATGACAAGATTGAGTTCCCTTGGTTCTCTGAATTGGATCCACAAAGGGTGCAGACATACACAAAGTTTGTTACAGCCATTTGTGAGATGGCAAAGAACCAAAAGAGAATCACGGCAAAGCCAAGGGAAGATGAGAATGAGAAATACGCATTCCGCTGTTTCCTTTTGAGACTTGGATTCATCGGTGATGAATTTAAGGCAGACAGAAAAATTTTACTTGAGAACCTTGATGGTTCTTCGGCATTCAAAAAGCAAAAGGAGGAGTAGGAATAATGAGATTTCCAAGCAGAGAGATTGTAGAACAGGTAAGAAAAGAATATCCGGTTGGAACGAGGGTGGAGCTGGTGCAAATGGATGATTTCCAAGCACCACCGATTGGAACGAAGGGAACAGTAAGGGGAGTCGATGACACAGCATCCATTATGGTTTCTTGGGATAATGGTAGTGGACTCAATGTTGTCTACGGAGAAGATGCTTGTAGAAAATTGGATAGCGTTAAGATAATCTGCTACGGTAAGGAAGAAACATGGGATTCTCGCAAAGAGGCAGCTGATTTTTACCTCAGAGCAATTGCGGGTTCAGAAGGTAGTGAATGTGAACGTTACACCAAGATTTATACCGAACTATTGATGGGGCTTACTACTTGCACAGATGAGGAATAAACCACCATAATGTACACAATTTGATGTGTGTATCTTTGTGTAGTAGTTGTATTGATAATATCTGCATAGTACGGGAATATGTGTACACCGAAAGGGAAAACACATAAAACGGAGGCAGACAATGAACGAAAAAACAGCAAGACAGATTGAAGAAATGAAGAAACAGACCATCGGAGTTGAGGTTGAGATGAACAACATCAAAAGAGAAAAGGCAGCAAAACTTGCAGCCGGATTTTTCGGAACCAACCGATTTGAATACACAGATGGAAGAAACGGATACTGCACTTGGTCAGCATGGGACGAGCAGGGAAGAGAATGGAAATTTCAAAGAGACGTAAGCATTGCAGGAGCAGACAGCGAGAAATGCGAATTGGTAACGCCAATCCTTACCTACGCAGACATCGAAAAACTGCAGGAACTCATCCGAATTTTAAGAAAGGCTGGAGCAAAGAGCGATGCCACAAGAGGATGCGGAGTTCACATCCACATCGGAGCAAACGGACACACACCACAGAGCCTTAGAAACTTGGCAAACATTATGGCGAGCCACGAAAGCCTTTTAGCAGATGCCTTAAAACTTGACCGAGGCAGAATGAACAGATATTGCAGAACGGTTGACCCACGATTTTTGGAACAGCTTAACAGAAGAAAACCAAAAACCATGTCGGCATTGGCAGACATTTGGTACAACAGCCAAAACGCAGGTTACGGCAGAAACCACCATTACAACGACAGCCGATACCACATGTTAAACCTTCACGCAACTTTCACAAAGGGAACGGTTGAATTTCGACTTTTCCAATTCGAAGCACCTGCAAACGGAAAGCAGAACGGCTTACACGCAGGACAGCTTAAAGCTTACATTCAGCTTTGCCTCGCACTTAGCCAATTGGCAAAGGAAGTAAGGTCAGCAAGTGCAAAGCCACAGCAGACCGAAAATCCAAAATACGCAATGAGAACTTGGCTCCTTCGCCTTGGATTTATTGGGGATGAATTCAAAACAGCAAGAGACCTTTATACGAAGAGACTTGACGGAGACACAGCTTTCCGAAGAGGTCGAGTGGCTTGAAGAGAATAGCCACAGGCCTGCCTTTGACCGCCACGGCGGTCTTAAGGTGGTAGAAGGGTATAGCCCTAGAAAGGAAGGAAAGCAGATGAAACGATATTATTTAGCCTACGGCAGCAACTTGAATGTAACGCAGATGAGATTTCGATGCCCAACAGCAAGGGTGGTTGGAACAGCAGTAATTGAGGATTACGAACTTTTATTTAAGGGTAGCAAGTCCGGTTCTTATCTTACGATTGAACCAAAGGAAGGTGCGAAAGTACCTGTTGCAGTTTGGTCGGTGGAAGAAGAGGATGAGGCTGCACTTGACCGATACGAAGGATTCCCAACCTTTTATTATAAAAAGGAAATGCAGATTGTGGTAACAGGCATTAAAAGTAAAAAAGAACGATTGAGAGACGCTTTTGTTTACATCATGCACGAGGACAGACCATTTGGGATACCAACATGGAATTATGTGCAGACCTGCATCACAGGATATAACACCTTTAAATTCGACCAAAGCCTTCTGATGAACGCAATCAGAAAAAGCAGAAAGGAGCTTGGAATATAATGAAAACAAACAACATTGCAAGAATTCAAATTTGCCCCTTCTGTGGCAATTCATACCGAGGAGTGCCTGCTACTTCAAGGAAGGATGGTAAAACGCCGATTTGCCCCGACTGTGGAACGAGAGAGGCACTTGAAAGCATAGGGGTTTCCAAAGAAGAACAGGATTCCATAATTCAGACAATACATCAGTGCGAACAGCGCGGATTATAATATACACAATTATGTGGCAACAACTCTGGTGGATAGTCGTATTCCAATATGTGTGATAGTACGGTAATGTACACATAACGAAAACGAAGGAGGCAAACGCCATGACAAACGAGATTATTTTTTCCTACAACAAAACAAGATGCCACGCATTAAAGGTTGCGGCACTTCTTGGGGGAGAGAGATACATTGGAGAGATGGATGGTTGGAAGATTTACCAAATCGACCCTCATGCCTTATTTGACCAGTTTGGATTTGTAGCCATCAAAGAATAAAAGTAAATTTTGCAGAAGACTCCGAAAGGGGTCTTTTTTGCTGTCCATTTTTGGAGGTGGAGAATTGAGAAAACTAAAAAAGTATGTTCCTACCAAGTTTAAAGCCAAGGACTCCATCTATGACAAGGAGGCGGCTGATTTTGTGGTTGCCTTTATTGAACAGCTTAAGCATACAAAGGGCGAGTTCTATAATCAGCCATTCGAACTTATAGATTGGCAGGAACAGATAATCAGAGATATTTTTGGAACATTAAAACCCGACGGGTATCGACAATTTACGACAGCGTACATCGAAGTACCGAAGAAATGTGGAAAGTCGGAACTTGCGGCTGCCATCGCATTGTATATGCTTTGTGCCGATGGGGAGCAGAGAGCCGAAGTGTACGGTTGTGCTGCTGACAGAGACCAAGCCTCGCTTGTATTTGATGTAGCGTGTGACATGGTTCGTCTTAGTCCGGCTCTTATGAAAAGATGTGACTTAAGACCAAGTAGAAAGACTATCGGTTTCGGTCCCACAAACAGTTCCTATAAGGCATTGTCAGCAGACGTTGCAGGCAAATCCGGTGTAAACGTAAGCTGTCTTGTGTTTGACGAGTTATGGGTTCAGAAAGACCGTAAGTTCTTTGACATGATGACAAAGGGTACATCGGATGCAAGAAGAAATCCTCTGCACTTTATTATCACAACAGCGGGAAATGATACGAACAGCATCTGCTATGAGTTACATCAGAAGGCTGTGGATATTTTAGAGGGCAGAAAAGTTGACCCTACATTTTACCCTGTCATTTATGGGGCAGACCAAGAGGATGACTGGACAGACCCGGAAGTTTGGAGAAAAGCAAATCCAAGTTTGGATATTACGATTGGCATTGAGAAGGTGCAAGCCGCCTGTGATAGTGCAAAGCAGAATCCGGGTGAAGAGAATGCCTTTCGACAGCTTCGTTTGAACCAATGGGTAAAACAGGCAGTCCGTTGGATGCCAATGGACAAATGGGATGCGTGTGCAGAGAACATACGAGAAGAAGATCTGGAAGGAAGAGTTTGTTATGGTGGCTTAGACTTATCAAGCACCACTGACCTTACATCCTTCGTGCTTGTGTTTCCACCACTTGATGCGGATGACAAGTATATAGTGCTTCCGTATTTTTGGGTTCCAGAGGACACGCTTGAACTTCGAGTGCGAAGAGACCATGTCCCCTATGACATTTGGGAGAGAGATGGCTATTTGCAGACCACGGAAGGTAACGTGGTTCACTACGGCTTTATTGAGAAGTTTATCGAGCAGCTTGGGGAGAAATACAACATCCGTGAAATTGCATTTGACCGATGGGGAGCAGTACAGATGGTACAGAACTTAGAGGGTATGGGATTTACGGTTGTTCCTATGGGGCAGGGATTTGCATCCATGTCTCCTCCAACAAAGGAACTTATGAAACTGACCTTGGAAAAGAAACTGGCTCATAATGGGCATCCGGTTCTCCGTTGGAACATGGATAACATTTATATCCGAAACGACCCGGCGGGAAACATTAAGGCCGATAAAGCAAAATCAACAGAAAAGATTGACGGTGCTATTGCAACAATCATGGCACTTGACAGGGCAATCCGATGTGGCAATGACACGAGTGAAAGTGTCTACGATACACGAGGGTTGCTTGTTTTTTAAGAAAGTGAGGATTAGAAAATGGGTATTTTGTCAGGAATATTCAAGTCGAGGGATAAACCTACAAACAGAACAGCAGGAAGTGCATATGGATTTTTCTTGGGAAGTTCAACAAGCGGTAAAAAGGTAAATGAACGAAGTGCGATGCAGATGACAGCAGTCTATTCGTGCGTGAGGATTTTATCAGAAGCGGTAGCAAGCCTACCACTTCATTTTTATGAGTACAGGGGAGACGGTAGCAAAGCAAAAGCTACCGACCATCCGCTGTATTTTTTATTGCATGATGAACCAAATCCGGAGATGTCTTCCTATACCTTTCGAGAAGTGCTTATGACCCACCTTTTGCTGTGGGGCAATGCTTATGCACAGATTATCAGAAATGGTAAGGGAGAGATTGTTGCTCTATACCCACTTATGCCTGATCGCATGACTGTGGACAGAGATGATAAGGGGAAAATCTACTACCAGTATTACATGACGGTAGATGATGCACCAACCAATCAAGGAAAATGGGTAACCCTTGCAGCAACAGACGTACTTCATATTCCGGGATTAGGCTTTGACGGACTTGTAGGATACAGTCCGATTGCTATGGCTAAAAATGCTATCGGCATGGCAATTGCCTGTGAGGAGTATGGAGCCAAGTTCTTTGCTAACGGAGCTGCACCAAGTGGTGTACTTGAACATCCCGGCACTATTAAAGACCCGTCTAGGGTAAGGGAGAGTTGGACACAGACCTTTGGTGGAAGTTCCAACGCAAATAAAGTAGCTGTTTTGGAAGAAGGAATGAAGTACACACCGATTTCTATCAGCCCTGAACAGGCACAATTCCTCGAAACGAGGAAGTTCCAAATCAATGAAATTGCTCGAATTTTCAGAGTCCCACCACACATGGTAGGAGACCTTGAGAAGTCGAGCTTTTCTAATATAGAGCAACAGTCATTGGAGTTCGTAAAATACACGCTTGACCCTTGGATTTCAAGGTGGGAGCAGGCTATGGTGCGTTCCTTACTGACGGCTCAAGAAAAAAAGAAGTATTTTATCAAATTTAACATGGACGGGCTTCTTCGAGGTGACTACCAGAGCCGTATGAATGGTTATGCCATTGGCAGACAGAACGGTTGGATGAGTGCAAACGATATCCGTGAGTTAGAAAACCTCGACAAAATTCCTGCTGAACTTGGTGGAGATTTGTATCTCATCAATGGAAACATGACCAAGTTACAGGATGCAGGTCTTTTTGCAAAAGGCTCGGAAGGTGGAGAGGAGGAAAACCATGAAGAAGTTCTGGAATTGGAAGAATCAGGCTCAGACGGAGAACAGTCCGGCGGAGAGAACGCTGTTTCTGAACGGAACAATCGCAGAGGAAAGCTGGTTCGATGACGATGTCACGCCACAGCTTTTCAAAGATGAACTCAATGCGGGGGAAGGCGATATCACGGTGTGGATTAACAGTCCCGGTGGTGATTGTGTAGCTGCGGCACAAATCTACAATATGCTTTCCAATTACAAAGGCAAGGTCACAGTCAAGATTGATGGTATTGCAGCATCTGCGGCATCGGTGATTGCTATGGCAGGAAAAGAAGTGCTTATGTCACCTGTTTCCATGCTTATGATTCATAACCCTATGACCATCGCAATGGGTGACCATGCAGAAATGCAGAAAGCCATTGATATGCTTGCCGAAGTCAAAGAGTCCATTATCAACGCTTACGTGTTAAAGACAGGTCTTTCAAGAGCCAAGCTGTCACACCTTATGGATTCTGAAACATGGATGAATGCCAATAAGGCGGTAGAACTTGGATTCGCTGATGGAACGCTTACCCGTGATAACGGTGGGGCAGAAAACAGCAACATGGAAGATGCTGTGGAAGCGGTGATGTTTTCAAGCAGAGCCGTAAATAACGCTTTGCAGAATAAGATTTCTGCCAAGTATGGCAAGCAGAAACAGACTGTGGTGCAACAGTCAGAAATCCCTGCACCGGAAACCAATGAACGAAATGTGGATGCTCTTTTGGAGCGTTTGGACATTATCAAAAATCATATTTAGGAGGATTTAATCATGACTATTCAGGAGTTAAGAGAAAAACGCAATACTGCGTGGAATGCTGCAAAGGCATTTTTAGAATCACATCGTACCGATAAAGGTACACTTAGTGCAGAAGACGATGCTACATACAATCGTATGGAAGAGGAAATCAACGCATTAAGCAATGAAATCAGACGTTTGGAACGTCAGGAACAGATGGAGGCAGAACTTAATAAGCCAGTAAACACACCTCTTACAACTAAGCCGGGAATGGCAAAGATGGGTGCAGAAGAGAAAAAGACTGGCAAGGCATCCAATGAGTATAAGGACGCTATGCTTGATGCATTACGTTCTAACTTTAAGCGTGTAAACAATGTGTTACAGGAAGGTGTCGATGCAGACGGTGGCTACTTAGTACCGGAAGAATACGACAGCAGAATGATTGATGTACTTACAGAAGAAAACATCATGCGAAGACTCGGACACACCATTACAACAAGTGGTGAGCATAAAATCAATATTGCAGCAACCAAACCGGCGGCATCCTGGATTGAAGAGGGTGGCGCTTTAACTTTTGGTGATGCAACATTCTCTCAGATTCTTTTGGATGCACACAAACTTCATGTTGCTATTAAGGTAACAGAAGAGTTGTTATATGACAGTGCATTCAACCTTGAGAAATACATCATCGAACAGTTTGGGAAGGCACTTGCTAATGCAGAAGAGGATGCTTTCCTTAATGGTGATGGTGTAGGCAGACCACTCGGTTTGTTTGCAGAAAACGGTGGTGGTACTGTAGCTGAAACACTTACAGCAGCAATCAAGGCAGATGACATCATCAATCTTGTGTATGCCCTTAAGCGTCCATATAGAAAGAATGCTTCTTTCATTATCAACGACAAGAACCTTGCTGTTCTTAGAAAGTTGAAGGACAACAACGGTGCTTATATCTGGCAGCCTTCTTATCAGGCGGGAGAGCCTGATAGATTGTTGGGTTATGCGGTACACACATCTGCATATGCACCGGAAGATGCGATTGCATTCGGTGACTACAGCTATTACAACATCGGTGACAGAGGTTCTCGTTCATTTGCAGAACTTCGTGAACTCTTTGCAGGTAACGGTATGATTGGTTATGTTGCAAAAGAGCGTGTGGATGGAAAGTTAATCCTTCCTGAAGCTGTGCAGATTTTGAAACTTAAGTCTGAATAAGACAGGGGGTGCAGATAGTGAGTGAATTGCTTGAAAAGGTTAAAACCAATCTGATATTGGAGCATTCCGCAGATGATACTCTTTTGGAGCAGTTCCTGACTGCTGCAACAGCCTATGCTGAAAGCTACCAACATTTAGACGAAGGGTTTTACTCTAAAAACACAATGCCTGCCACAACAGAGCAGGCAGTCATAATGCTTGCGAGCCATTTCTATGAAAGTAGGGATGGTTCGACAGGTGGCTTTTTTGCCGACAATGTTCAGGCAGGACAGCAGGTATGGAACACAGTCAATCTTCTTCTTAGGTTAGACCGGGAATGGAAGGTGTAGTATGAGTTTTGGAAAGATGACAGCCTTTATCGACATTGTGGAGAAACAACTCACAACGGACGATGAAGGCTTTTCTATTGAAAAAGATGTGGTTATCGCATCTGTCCGGGCATACAGAGAAGGAAGGCACGGGAGTGAGAAATGGGCAAATGTGGCGGTGTTTTCTACTGCTACAGAGTTGTTCCGTTTCCGTGTGATTCCAAATGTAACTGTAACAACGGATATGAAGATTATCTGCGGTGATCAGGAATTTGAGATTACATCCATTGAGAATGTAAAAGGCAGAGGGATGTATTTGGAGGCACTTGTACAGGAGGTGACGAGTAGTGGCTAAAGTATCTTGGAAGATGCCAGATGACTTTCTGATGAAGGTATCAAGGCTTGGAGAGAAAACGGATGTCATTTTACCGAAGGTGCTTGAAGCAGGGGCAGAGGTTGTGGAGGCAAAGGTACGTTCCAATTTACAGTCTGTGGTTGGTAAAGACACAAAGTATAAGTCACGAAGTACGGGTCAGCTTTTGGATGCCCTTGGAACTTCGCAACCCCTACAGGATAAGAACGGAGATTTTAACATTAAAGTTGGATTTTCTGAACCACGTCCGGATGGGGAGAGCAATGCGATGTTGGCTTCTGTTCTTGAGTATGGGAAGAGTGGTCAGCCTGCAAAACCTTTTATGAAACCTGCGAAAAGTGCGAGTAAATCAGCCGCCATTAGTGCGATGAAAGAAAAACTGGAAGAGGAGATTAAAAGGGTATGAGTTTTCTATCAGAGATTAAAGGTGTGGTTACATCCTGTGGTCTGCCTGTGGAAACGGGTGTGTTCAAAGGAAAAGCACCAAATGAATATGTGGTGGTAACACCTATGGGTGATTCCTTGGAAGTTCATGCGGATAACCGTCCGGGTTATGAGATTGAAGAGGCAAGGCTGTCCCTGTTTGTGAAAGGGAATTACACCACACAGAAAAAGAAACTTATGAAAGAACTACTTGATAGGGATTTCACGATAACGGATGGAAGATACATCGGTCACGAGAACGATACGGACTTCCATCACTATGCCATTGATGTGGCAAAACATTATGAAATGGAGGAATAATTATGGCTACGATTGGTCTTGATAAATTATTTTATTCGAAAATCACAGAAGATGCAGACGGAAACGAAACCTACGCAACTCCTGTGTCTTTGGCAAAGGCTATGTCTGCGGAATTATCCGTGGAACTGGCAGAGGCTACGCTGTATGCCGATGACGGTGCTGCTGAAATCGTAAAAGAGTTTCAGAGCGGAACACTTACACTTGGTATTGATGACATTGGTGCATCTGTAGCGGGTGACCTTACAGGAGCAACCATTGATAAGAACCATGTGTTGATTTCAACATCCGAAGATGGTGGTACACCTGTTGCGATTGGATTCCGTGCAAAGAAAGCAAACGGAAAATACCGTTACTTCTGGTTATACCGTGTAAAATTTGGTATTCCTGCGACAAACCTTACCACAAAGGGAGAGAGCATTGAGTTTTCAACCCCATCTATTGAAGGAACGGTTCTTCGTAGAAACAAGGTGGACGGTCTTGGCAAGCATCCTTGGAAAGCAGAAGTGTCCGAAGATGATACAGGCGTTAGTGCTACAGTTATCAAGAATTGGTATGACGATGTATATGAGCCAACATATACAACTACAGGCACTACAGAATAATTAGTGGAGGATATCAGATATGGATGAAAGAACAGCAGTTGTAAATATTGGTGGTACAGAGTATGAAATGCTCCTTACTACCCGTGCGACAAAGGAAATCGCAGGACGATACGGCGGGTTGGAGAACCTTGGAGAGAAGCTCATGAAGTCTGAGAACTTCGAGATGGCTCTCGATGAGATTATCTGGCTTATTACTCTTTTATGTAATCAGCCTATCCTTATTCACAACCTTAAAAATCCAAATGAGAAGAAACCGGAACTCACAGCAGATGAGGTGGAACTTCTTACTTCACCAATGGAACTTACGGATTATAAGGACGCAATCATGGATGCGATGTATAAAGGTACAAAGCGTAACGTGGAAAGTGAATCAGAAGGAAAAAACATAGTGGCCGAGTAAGCGACGATGAGTTGTTTACCCGGCTTTTGTATTACGGCATCGGTCAGCTTCATCTGTCACAGGATGAGTTCTGGCTGATGCCTTTTGGTTTATTTATGGATTTATGGGAGTGCCACAAACAGTACAACGGCATTTCCAAGCCAAAGCAGGAATTATCCATTGATGATGTAATTCCTTATGGAATTTAGCGGAAAGGAGGAAAAGACACATGGCTGATAATTTTGGTCTGAAGATTGGTGTCGAAGGTGAGAAAGAGTTTAAGAAAGCACTGGCAGATATCAATCAGTCGTTTAAGGTATTGGGTTCGGAAATGAAACTGGTATCGGCACAATTCGACAAAAACGATAATTCGGTTGAGGCTTTGTCTGCAAGAAATAAAGTCTTAAACAAGGAAATCGATGCACAGAAGAGCAAGATTGAAACCTTAAGGTCTGCCCTCCAGAACGCATCCACATCCTTTGGAGAAACGGACAGACGCACACAAAGCTGGCAGATTCAGCTTAACAATGCTGAGGCAGCACTTATTGCTATGGAGAAGGAACTCAAAGCAAATAATACTGCACTTGAAACAGCGAATGCCAATTATGATGACGCGGAAGATTCTCTTAAGGATATGGACCGTAGAATGGATGAGGTTTCCGACTCGGCAGACGATATGGGGGATGAAATCAAGGAAGCCGGGGATGAGGCAGATAAGTCCGAGGATAAGTTTAAGGCTCTTGGAAGTACACTAAAAGGTATCGGTGTTGCTATGGGAACCGTAGTGGCGGCGGCTGGAGCTGCAGCCATCAGCCTTGGCAAAGAAGTGGTGTCTGCGTATGCAGACTATGAACAGCTTGTCGGTGGTGTAGACACCTTGTTTAAGGAATCATCGGGCAAACTGCAAACTTATGCTTCCAATGCTTATAAAACAGCAGGTATGTCTGCAAATGATTATATGGAAACCGTCACAGGCTTTTCTGCATCACTGATTTCATCTTTGGGTGGAGATACAGAAAAAGCTGTGGAGTATGCGGATATGGCTATTACGGATATGTCTGATAACGCCAATAAGATGGGTACAGATATGTCTCTTATCCAAAATGCATATCAGGGTTTTGCAAAGCAGAACTACACGATGCTTGATAACTTAAAACTTGGTTATGGTGGTACAAAAACGGAAATGGAACGATTGCTTGCAGATGCACAGGCTATTTCCGGTATTGAGTACGATATTTCTTCCTATGCCGATGTGGTGGCTGCAATCCATGTTATTCAGGAAAACATGGGAATTGCCGGGGCAACGGCAGCAGAAGCAGAGAACACGATTTCTGGATCCATTAACTCCATGCAGGCTGCGTTGCAGAACTTAGTGGTAGGTTTCGGAAACGCTGATGCAGACATGACGATGCTCTGTAATAACGTGGTGGATGCATTCCAAGATGTGGTTAGAAACATTACTCCTGTTATAGAGAATATTGTGTCGGCTCTTCCAACGGTAACGGGAGCATTGCTTGAGGCATTTGCACAGTTACTTCCTACGTTACTTCAAACAGTAACAGACCTTTTTTCACAAGTATTAAATACCATCTTACAGTTGATTCCAACGCTGATTCCTGCGGCAGTACAAGCAGTCATTACAATCGTGAATGCGATTATAGAAAATCTGCCTTTGCTTATTAACGCAGCCATTCAAATGATTTCAACTTTGGTACAGGGAATTGCAGAGGCTCTGCCTACTTTAATTCCTGCCGCAGTACAGGCACTTGTGACGATTGTGCAGAGTTTGATTGACAATCTGCCAATGCTCCTTGATGCAGCCCTACAGCTTGTGATGGGATTGGCGCAGGGCATTATTGCAGCCATTCCTGTGTTGTTAGAGGCATTGCCACAGATAATCATTTCCATCGTGGAATTTATCGTGGCAGCAATCCCGCAGATTATCGAGGCAGGCATACAGCTTTTATCATCACTCGTTACGGCATTGCCACAAATCATTACAACGATTGTAACTGTGATTCCACAGATTATTGATGGAATTATTACAGCAGTTATTGAGTCCATTCCACTCATTATCGATGCGGGGATTAAGTTACTGATTTCTTTGGTGGAGAGCCTTCCAACAATCATTACAACGATTGTGGATGCCATTCCAAAGATTATCACAAGCATTGTAAATGCCCTGATTGGAAATATCGACAAGATTATTATGGCAGGTGTTCAGCTTTTAGTTGCGTTGATTAAGAACCTGCCACAGATTATCGTGTCGATTGTAAAAGCAGTACCACAGATTATTTCTGCAATCGTGAAAGGCTTTGCAGGTGGCGTGTCACAGATGGCTACCATCGGTTTAAACCTCATCAAAGGTATCTGGAATGGTATTGGAGATGCTGCATCGTGGCTTTGGAATAAGGTCAGCGGTTTCTGTTCTAATCTTATGGGCAAGATTAAGGATTTCTTTGGTATCCATTCTCCATCACGAGAGATGGCTTGGGTCGGAGAAATGCTTACAGAAGGTTTGGCAGGAGGTATTGGCGATACAGCCAAATCTGCAATTACAGCGGCAGAGGATATGAATGCAGGCATTATGGATGTAATGAATGGACTAGCCGGAGATATGAAGTCGGCTGTTCCTACGAACTTTAATCTTGATGCAAATGCAACAGTAGCTTCGGTTGCAAGTGGAATGAACGGAGTGGGAAGTGGAGCATCTTACGGTTCCCTTATTTCCATTTCACAGATGATTGTCAGAAGTGAAGAAGATATCCGTAAGATTTCGCAGGAATTATACAATTTGATTCAGACAGGTTCCCGTGCACAGGGACGTTTTTCTACAGCATAAGGAGGTGGTTGTGTGGGTTTTATATTCAATAGTGTTACATCAAAAAGTATGGGTATGAGGGCTAGGCTTACTTCATGGCAGGTAAGCGGTCAGCTTAGAAACTACACAACTATAGTTCCGGGGAAATACGGAGTAGCAGATTTCGGTGCTGACCTTGATGCAAGGGAGATTAAACTGGAGTGCAGTATTTTTCCAAAAGGCAGTTTCGGGGAGTTAATCCTAGCTTTGGATGATATTGCACTCTGGCTTGACCCAACGGATGGATTGGGCGAGTTAATTCTTGATGATGTACCAGACCGATACTTTATGGCAAGAATTGACGAAAAGGTTGATTGTGAGAGATTGCTCCGTTCTGCGGGGCATTTTTCTTTGAAGTTTTTTTGCCCAGATCCATTCGGATACGCAATCAATGATGAGACTTTTCTCATTGATGCAGAAGGAACACATGAGATTAAAAGAGAAAAAGGAAATGTGGATTCAAATCCCATTTATAAAATAAAAGGAGTTTTGTCTCCAAGCGTAAGTAATTATATCAGCATAACGACTAACGGACAGGAACTTAAGGTTGTGAATGCTACACTTTCAGAGGGAGAAACACTTGTTGTAGATACGGATAAGATGACAGCCTATGTGGAGGATGAGAATGGAGTGATTGTTAGAAACGGACTTCCTTATTTACAGGAGTTAAACTTCCCATCCCTCTATGTAGGAAAGAACAGTATTTCCGTATCGGTAAAGAATGCCACTTTTACGAGCCTTGGTATTCAGGCAAAAAGCAGATGGAGGTAGGATATGTCATTAAAAACAGTTTTGAATAAGCAGACAGATTTTACAGGCGAATTTCCATCAGAATATGCCAAAGACGGATTGTGGCGTTTTAGTGAGTCTGCTCCAGATGGAAATACGGAATTAGCCGATTCATCCGGCATGGGAAGAAATGCGTATATCAATAAGTGGTCGGGAACTACGGCATCACTTCGAGCAGGTATCTTCGGTAATTATTTTCGAATGAACATAAACAACCCAGCCACAGAGCAGACCTACCTTAAGGTAACAAATGATGGTTCTCTTTTTGCAAATATCGGAGAGAGAATTATCTGTGGCGGGTGGATGCAGCCGACAACGTATTCCATCGGGAATACATATACACCAATCCTTAATACCCGTTATGGTCCGGGACAGCCTATTTTTTATCTTTCTTTGATTAGAGGAAAGCCAAGACTGATGCTGTATAACTCTTCGGGGACATTGATTTTAGATAAGTCCGTGTCACCGACCATTTCTTTTTCTAATGGTAGTTGGTATTTTATAGCGGCAGTTATTGAGCCATCCAATAAGAAAGCATGGATTGTGGTGGGGGATAAATCCACAGGAGAAGCGTGGATTTCCGAAGATTTGAGTATTACGGGTGATTTGAACACCACTTGTACAGCAGACCTTATCTGGGGTATGCACTCCATGTCTTA
Organism: Clostridium cellulovorans 743B; assembly: GCF_000145275.1. Lineage (NCBI taxonomy): Bacteria > Bacillati > Bacillota > Clostridia > Eubacteriales > Clostridiaceae > Clostridium > Clostridium cellulovorans. Next base: position 4,793,331 of record NC_014393.1, on the reverse strand, counting down.
TTGGTATGCAGGTGGTTTCGATGACTGGTTTTTGGATTGTGATAGTGAACTTACAGCAGAGGATTTGGTTGATTATTTTCATTCGGCCTGTTTGGCAAATGGTGGGGATACAACGGGTGACATAGACGGAACGACAAGTCCGGGAGTTGTTACTCTCCGTGCTACAAGCGGTGTGTATCCGACAGAAGCTGTCTTTACCTCTGCTGCAGCAAAGTGCAATCTTTCAGGAACAGGAAAAGTATCTGTCACAAGTGAATATGTGGTTGGTACGACCTCTGTTTCTAACATTGAAACATCCACAAGTGATGATTTGGTGGAGTGGAGTGATTGGGTGGCGGTATCCACAGATGGCAAATTGCAGTCTCCGAACAGGGAGTACATTCGTTTTAGAATGACACTTTCTACAACGGATACTTCCAAAACACCGAAGGTGGTAGATATCAGACTGTATGATATTCCGAAAGCACCATACGGAAAGATTGGCTATGCCCGTCCTGTTGTCTTGGATGAGAATGGAGCGTGGGAGTCTGTACTTGAAAATGCCTATGACATTATTGTTACGGGAGAAATCAACGGAGAAGATACGCTGACATTTAAAATTTCATACAGGGATGCAAAACGAAGATATATTGACAGCGAGAAGAAAATACAGATTGTAGACGATGTCTATAAGGTCAGAACCGTTACAGATACAAAGGCTACCGATGGTACAACAGTTACGGAAGTGTATGCAGAGGCAGAGTTCTATGATTTGACCTTTTCCGTAAGAAAAGAGGAACGAACCTTTGATGCAGAACTCCCGGAAGTGGCAATGCAGTATGCACTTGCTGATACGGAGTGGAGTGTCGGAACGGTAGAAGTAAAGACAAAACGAACATGGACGAGTAAAGAAAAAAATGCTCTTTCCATTCTTCGTAATATCGCAGACCTGCATGGCGGTGATCTGGTATTTGACTGTCCGAACAGACTGGTTCATTTACTTACAGTTAATGGCAAGGACAGCGGAGCCTTGTTTGCTTATAAAAAGAACATGAAGAGTATTAAGCGAGTGGTGGATACCAGAAGTCTTGTAACGAGGCTTTATGCGGTAGGTGCAGAAGGATTAACATTTGCAGATATCAATGGTGGGAAACCTTATGTAGAGGATTTTACTTTTACTAAGGATATCCGAATTACCACACTTGACTGTTCTTCATTTACCAATCCATATCAGATGCTTGAGTACACCAATATGAGATTGGCAGAATACTGTAAACCGTCCATTTCCTATGTGCTGAATGCTATGGACTTATCGGTGCTGACAGGTTACGAGCATGAGGCTTGGGAACTTGGTGATTATGTAAGAGTGGAAGATAGGGAACTTGGTCTTTCCATCACAACAAGAATTATCCGAAGAGAGTATAACTTGCAGGAGCCTTGGAATACGGTGCTTGAGTTATCGACCACATTAAAGAACTTAGGCTCATCAGCAACACAATGGGATAGCGTGGCTGACACACTCGAAGGAACGAGCATGGTCACGAACGACGACATTCGTGAAATGGTTCCATTTAATCTGCTGCGAAATTCGAGAGCCGATGATGGACTGGCGTATTGGGTTAGTTCCGGTTTTGAAGCTGACGGAGAGAATGGGGCAAGCGGTACAGCTTCCTTTAAGGCAGAAGGTGTAAGTGGAATGACAAAGAGTCTTTCACAGACCGTGTATCCTGCGAATCGTTCCAGTTATACGCTGTCGGCACAGATTGGCTCGGAGAACCTTAAGAAACTATCCGATTCTTCGCAAGTAGGGATTGAGGTTGTCATTGAATATGAAGATGGAACGACAGAAACAAGATTTATTGATTTATATTGATGGAGGTGTGAGAAGTGGCATATTTTTCCGCAACATCTGCTAGGGTCACACCAAAAAACTATGGAGAGCGAGTAAAGTCCATTACTGTAAGGGTGTGCATTACGAATTGTACAGGAACTTTGTATGTAACGGATTTACTTTTGCAGGGTGGCTCGGTAGCAACGGGGTGGATAGGACATCCATGTGAGATTAAGTGGTCGCAAGATGGGTAATGTTGCATTTATTCGACTTGCAGAGGTCATCAATAAGAAACAGGATAAGTGTGTCACAAGCATATCGGTCAGTCCTATCATTTCCGATTGTTCCGGCACGATTTATTTTACAGACCTTCAGCTACAGGAAGGTTCGGCACTTACAGGCTATGCACCACATACAGAAAAATTACTGACAAAAAGCCAAGACGATGGAGTGGATAGAGAGCCAGTTTGGTTTAATGGGGTGGTTCGTTCCAAGGAAACAGTTATTGTATGCAACCTTGGCGGCACATCGGCTGGACTGGATATCAGTGTATATCCAAAGTCAGATATGGCATCTGATTCCATAGAACTGGCACAAGGTGTCGGAGGTCAAAGGGTAAGGTTTCCATCTGCGATGAAAGCGGACGATGAAATACAGCTTTTGGCATCCACAAGGGAGTGCCTTAAAAATGGAGCAGCGGAGAAGAAAGAAGGATTTTATCAGTATAGTGCAGCGTGGGATTCCAAACACATCGTAAAGGTGGAAAAGGGAAAATCGGCAAGGGTACTGTTTGAACTGCAGGAAATGGAAGATGGAGGTGAGCTTTTGTAATGAATACGCTTGAAGGAAGACAAGTCATGGTGTGGACATTCATGGGAAATACCCGAATGTATCAGGCACTTAGGGATTATGGAGACCGAATCAGTCAGATTGGTCTTTTTTCTTTTAAGGTAAAAGCAACAGGAGAGATTTATGAGTCTGGTGTTGCCATTTCCAATATGCTCACTTACATCAACAAGTGGTCTCATATCAAGTGGCTGCTTACTGTAGCAAACGATGGTAGCAACAGTATTTTTAAAGCACTTAGGGATAATACAGATGGTGCACAGGATATGTTTCTTTCTGAGATTGTAAGAATTATGAAAAAATATTCTTGGTGTGACGGAATTGACATTGACTTGGAAAAAGGAGATGGATATTCCACACACAAGGCATCTACACAGATGTTTGCCAATATTTATAACACAGTAAAGGGATATGATTCATCCAAACACATGAATATCTGTCTGCCGGGCATGACTTCCGTGAATGGTTCGGTTGGTGGAGAGAACTGGTGCGTGTATGCCGATTTGGATAAATACTGCGATACAGCATCCATCATGAGTTATGGTATGGCTTGGGCAGGTTCTGCTCCTGGACCCGTATCTCCGAGAAGTTGGCTTGAGGGAATTTATGATTATGCCTCTAAGGTTATGAATCCAAAGAAGGTGTTTCTTGGAATGCCGACTTATGGATGGAACTGGCAGATTTACGATGACCCGGCAAATATCGGAAAGACATACAGAGGGACTTCCAATACCTATTATGCAGCACAGAACTGGATGAAAGGAAAGTATAACTTCACGGGAGATGCTCCACCACAGCCTTTTATTCCAATTCTGTCTTATTGGGATGATGACAATAAAGTACCGTGGGCATTGCCACAGGTGTATGACTACATGGAAGGGCAGGATGCCACTTCCCGATCACAGCCACAGATAGCAAGTTCCTATAACGGAAGAAAGTATCTGACAGCCTATAGCAAGGAGCAGAAGGCAGAGTTTGGAACTATCTATGTTGACCGGGGTGGAGGTACTCCTGACAAATACACAGGTGTTGTTTCAGTATCAGACAGCATGGTTTCTTTAGGTGATGAAGGTACGGCTACATACAACTTTACGGTTGCATCGGCTGGAACTTATGATATTGCAGTAAGGCTATGTTATCCGTTTTGGGATAAGAACGGTGTTTATATAAGCATTGATGGGGCAGAAGTACATTTCTATGAGAGCCGATTGTGGTGGCCGTATTGGAGAACAACCTTCTGGAAAACACTTGCAAAAGGTGTGGCTTTGTCTGCCGGAACACATACGATAAAAGTATCTGTTGATGTAAAAGGGGTACAGTTTTATGGTTTTAGGGTCTGCTCGGCATTCAATGAGTATCCATCAGCGGGGGATGCCACCTATGTGGTTGCTCCGAGACAATTTAAAGATGTGGATGGCAATATGGTTGGACCCGACAAAGGTTTTAAGCTGACACTTGAAATGCTTAGAAGAAAGCCAGACTCGGCACTTGTTTGGTATGAAGATTTCAGAGATAGTGGTGTGCTTGAAACAGGGTTCTGGAAAACCGATAGTGGGAAATGGAGTATATGGCGAGAAGATGAGTATTCGACAGAAAGAGTCTACTCGCAGCTTGAAGGATATGGAGACCTTATGTGGGACTATTCAGGCTTTAAGGACATACACATTAGAGCGCGACTTGGTTTTCTAAAGAACGGTAGTGGCAGAGCTGGTGTATTTTGTGGCAGTCTATATTGTTGTCTTAATATCTCTAATCAGGCAGTAGAACTGTACAATGGTTCGACATTGATTGGAAGTTATGCTACGGAGATTGCAAAAAACACGGATGCATCCTTACGAACGGATCCAAGCGTTTATACCGTAGAAATGCGAATCAGAAATGGAAAGGTAAGGGTTTATTCCGGTTCTTCTTCTGTTCTTCGTTTTACGGCAAACGTGAGCGGATTTACGGGAGGTTATGCAGGGTATCGTTCTGACAATACATCCATTTGCGAACTGCTGCGTATGGGTGATGCATGGACATATGAGCCATATGAACGCTTTGATGTGATTATGCCGGATGGCAAGACATCATCCTTTGGCAGAATTGCAAGAACGAACTGTGTATGGAATGATGAGTTTCAAGTGTTTACGCTCACAAGCGATGTGGAGGAATCCACTACACGAAGTGAGGAAATATCACTTGAATATGATTTTTACCATTCACATACGATGGAGTCGTTATCCTGTGGGAATGATTACTCAGTTAAGATTATTCCCAAGGATATAAATATATGGATTTCAAGGCTTTTCCTTGGAGATGCAGATGGTTTTTCTATTCTGTATTACCAAGATGTGGACAGTCTTGTGTATTGGATTAACCAGGCAGCATATCGGTGGAAGTTAAGAGGCACTTGTATGTGGTCTTTAGGACAGGAAGATATGAGACTGTGGGAATGGTTACCAAAGCAGATATAGGTATATGGAAATTAGCAATTGCTCGAAAGGGTGGTTGCTTTTTTTATACAAAAATTTAAAGGAGGACAAAACCATGAAAGCATTTTGGAATGGAATTCAGGCTGTATTTACGGTCATTGGTGGATGGCTCGGATACTTCCTTGGAGGTTGTGACGGACTGTTGATTGCACTTGTTGTATTTGTAGTTGCTGATTATGTGACTGGTGTGATGTGTGCAATTTCCAACAAAACACTCTCTAGCGAAGTAGGTTTCAGAGGTATCTGCCGTAAGGTGTTGATATTCATCCTTGTGGGAATGTCAAACATTCTGGATGTGCAGGTGATTGGAACAGGCAGCGTACTTAGAACAGCGGTCATTTTCTTTTACCTTTCTAACGAAGGTGTATCACTTTTAGAGAATGCCGGGATTTTAGGTCTGCCAATTCCTGAAAAACTGAAACTTGTATTGAAGCAGTTGCATGAAGATGCAGAAAGCGAGGAGTAGCATGAAGTTAATTGAATCTATTATGACAAACAATCCCTGTTATAAGGCAGGGAAGAAAATTACTGTCTTAGGGCTGATGCTTCATTCGGTTGGGTGTTCCCAACCGAAGGCATTAGCCTTTATTAATTCGTGGAACAAGTCTTCTTATGACAGAGCCTGTGTCCACGCATTTATTGATGGTAATGATGGAACGGTGTATCAGACACTTCCTTGGAATCACAGAGGATGGCATGGTGGTGGCTCAAGTAATAATACCCATATCGGTGTAGAAATGTGCGAGCCTGCCTGCATCAAGTACACAGGCGGTTCTTCATTTACCTGTTCTAACTTGGAAGAGGCAAAAGCTGTAGCCAAAAGAACCTATGAGGCGGCTGTGGAGTTGTTTGCAATGCTCTGTACGGAGTATAGCTTAGACCCAACAGCAGATGGTGTCATTATAAGCCATAAGGAAGGTCATGCTCGTGGTGTGGCAAGTAACCACGGAGACCCAGAACATTTGTGGACACAGCTTGGCATGGGTTACACAATGGATGGATTCCGTAAGGATGTAAAAGCTGCAATGGTTACAGAGGATACGAGTTCCTATACGAAGATTATGGGAACAGCAGTTGCAACAGCAGAACAGATGGCGGCTTACATTAAAGCAAAGAACCCATCTGTGGCTCAGTCGGTAATTGATATGATTCCGCTTTACTTATCAGAAGGCAAGGCAGAGGGAGTAAGAGGAGATATTGCATTCGCACAGTCTTGTCTGGAAACAGGTAACTTCAAATTCGAAGGGACTGCCGTAACACTTGCACAGAACAACTACTGTGGTATGGGTGTAACTTCTAAGGGTAAAACGGGAAATTCCTTTGATACTGCACAGCTTGGTATCAGGGCACAGATTCAGCACTTAAAGGCTTATGCCTGTGCAGATGCTCTTGTGAATGAATGTGTAGACCCACGATTCAAATATGTCACAAGAGGAAGTGCAGAATATGTGGATTGGCTCGGTCAAAAGGAAAATCCGAATGGAAAAGGCTGGGCAACAGGCAAAGGCTATGGTGGTAAGATTCTTACTATCCTTAATGCCATTATCGGTACTAAGGTTGAAAAGCCTGTAGAAGAAAAAGAAGTATGGTATCGTGTGCGTAAGACATGGGCGGATGCGGCATCACAGAAGGGTGCATATCATAATTTGGAATATGCAAAGAAGTGCGCTGATGAGAATAAGGGTTATTCCGTATTTGATGAGTCCGGGAAAGTGCTGTATTCCAACACAGCATTTGAACCTTATCTTGTAAAGGTCAGCATCTCTGACCTTAATATCCGTAAGGGTCCAGGAACGAACTATGCAAGAACGAAGTATATTCCAAAGGGAGTATATACCATTGTGGAAGAGTCCGATGGTAAGGGTGCAACCAAATGGGGCAAGTTAAAGTCCGGTGCAGGATGGATTTCCCTTGATTATGTAAAAAGAGTATAAGTGACACAGTAGGCCTGTGGATTCCGTTTGGAGTCTGCAGGCTTATTTTTTTTGCTCAAAAAGGGGAAAAAGGGGCGTTTCGTTTACATAGCCACTAGAAGGATAAAAATAAATCCGTTCAAAATGGATTTTCGTGACCCAAGGATAGTGAAGGGAAAACTTCGTAACGATGGCACGTTCCTTCAATAACTTGTGGAGGTGTGGCTATGACAGACGCACAGAAGATTCAGATTGGAAATTTAAGAGAAGCCGGATTGGGATATAAGAAAATCGCAGAACAGATGGAACTTTCGGAGAACACCGTCAAAACTTACTGCAGAAGACATGGTCTTGGAGGAAAGATGGCAGAACAGGGAGAGGTGAAAAAGGATGTGTGCCTTTGCTGTGGGGTGGCCATAAAACAAAATCCCGGAAGAAAGAAAAAGAAGTTTTGTTCGGATAGATGCAGAAACAAGTGGTGGAATGCTCACCTTGATAAGGTCAATCGCAAAGCCATGTACGAATATGAGTGTCCATATTGTAAAAAGCCATTTACGGTATACGGCAATGCAAACCGTAAGTATTGCAGCCATGAATGTTATATCGCAGACAGATTTGGAGGTGGCATTGATGACTAAGGAAGCGTTTAGAAACGAAAGACTCTATCAAACGACCATGAGTAAGGTCAAAAACCTCTTAAATCAAGGGCTTATTAGCAAAGAAGAATATAAGCAGATTGATACAATTTTCCGTGAAAAATACCGTCCAAATTTGAGTAGTTTATTGTTCGACATTGACTTGATACAAACCGAATAGTACGGGAATATGTCACATGGAAAGGAGGGTCAAAATGCCAGTAATTACAACGATTCATGCGACATTGCCAAGTGTAAAAAGAAGAATAAGAGTTGCTGCTTATGCCCGTGTTTCTGATGATGAATTATTACATTCTTTGTCAGCACAGGTAAGTTACTTTAGTTCCTATATTCAGAGTAATCCGGAATGGAAGTATGTAGGTGTTTATGCAGACGAAGCCATCACGGGTACAAGCAGAAAAAAACGTGATGATTTCAACCGACTGGTGGAAGATTGCGAAGCCGGACTTATCGATCTTGTGCTTGTAAAGTCCATCAGCCGATTTGCAAGAGACACGGTTGATACTTTACAGGTTACAAGACACCTAAAGGAACTCGGCATCGATGTTTATTTCGAGAGAGAACGCATCCATTCCATGTCAGACGATGGAGAACTTCTTCTTACACTTCTTGCTTCCTTTGCACAGGAAGAGTCACGCAGCATTTCAGAAAATATCAAGTGGGCAATTCGTAAGCGTTTCCAACAAGGAATTCCAAATGGTCATAAGGCTCCATACGGCTACAGGTGGGATGGAGAGATGTTCCGTATCATTTCGGAACAGGGAAAAGTGGTAAAAGACATTTACAGACGGTACTTGGCAGGAGAACCTGCATATTCCATAGCCAAAGGTTTAGAGGCTGATGGAGTGGTGGGGCAAAGCGGAGTTCCGATGGATGATTCCACGATTAAGAATATCCTTTCGAGTATTTCTTACACGGGAACGATGGTTTTACAGAAAAACTACATCAATGAGAACCATGTCAGAAAGTACAACAAGGGAGAATTGCCACAGTATGCAGTAGAAGAGATGTTTGAGCCGTTGGTTTCGGTTGAGGACTTTGCAAAGGTTCAGCAGATAAAACAGGAACGTGCAAAGGCAATGCCAAATAAGGACTTTATTAAGACTGCCTTTTCTGGAATGGTCAAGTGTGGCTGTTGCGGGTGTTCCGTCAGCAGAAGAACCACAAAATACGGTAAGAAGTGGAATTGCAACACCAGAGAGCGTAAGGGCAAAGGAGAGTGTGAACTTCGACCAATTTATGAAACGGAACTTATGGATGCTGCCATGACCGCTTTAGGAGCAGAAAACTTTGATGAAGATGAAGTCAGAAGAAGGGTGGAGCAGATAACCATCCATTTGGATAGGGTTGAGTTTCTATTAAACAACGGAAGTGTGAAGAAGGTTATGCGAGCCTACAAGAAAGGCTACAGCGGTTTTTCCGGGAAACTGACCTGCGGTTGTTGTGGCGGTAAGTTGGAAAGCGACACTTGGAAAATGGGACCCGCCGGGCAGAAACAAAAGGTAAAGGTTTGGAATTGCAAGAACTGTTCTGCAAAAAGGGTCTTGGATGAAGAAGTAAGACAGGCTGTGCAGGAAATTTTGCAAAGCAAGGACTATGAACCCTTATTTGCAAGCACCTTTGAGGACATGGTGGTTTTCGATGAAAGATTTGAATTAAATGACAAAGAAAGGAAAAAGAGCGTATGGCAAAGAAAGTAACGGTAATACCTGCTACCATCAATCGTTTTGATTTTCAGCCGATAACTTCGATTAGAAGACGAAGAGTTGCAGGATATGCCCGTGTTTCAACGGATACAGAAGAACAGGCAACAAGCTACGAGGCGCAGGTGGATTATTATACAACCTACATAAAGAGCAGAGAAGATTGGGAATTTGTAAAGGTTTACACGGACGAAGGTATATCAGCAACAAACACGAATCGACGAGACGGATTCAACGAAATGGTGCAGGATGCACTTGATGGAAAAATTGACCTGATCATTACAAAGTCGGTCAGCCGATTTGCGAGAAACACGGTTGATTCCCTCGTGACAGTAAGAAAACTGAAAGAAAAGGGCGTGGAGATTTTCTTTGAAAAGGAGAATATCTGGACGCTCGATGCAAAGGGAGAACTCCTTATTACGATAATGAGTTCTTTGGCACAGGAAGAATCACGCAGTATTTCAGAGAACACCACTTGGGGTAAGAGAAAAGCCTTTGCAGACGGTAAGGTCAGCTTGGCTTATTCAAATTTCCTTGGGTATGATAAGGGACCGAATGGGGAATTTGTAATCAACGAGGAGCAGGCAAAGATAGTCAGACTTATTTACAAACTTTACCTTGAGGGATTTTCGCATTACAAGATTGCAGAAAAACTTACGGAGATGGGTATTCCTACACCAATGGGAAAAGATAAATGGTGGTGTTCTACGGTGATTCAGATTCTTACAAACGAGAAGTACAAAGGGGATGCACTTTTGCAGAAAGAGTATACAGTTGACTTTTTGACAAAGAAGAAAAAGAAGAACGAAGGGGAAATACCACAGTATTATGTGGAAGGACATCACGAACCCATCATTCCACCGGAAACCTTTGATTTGGTAAGGGCAGAGATTTTACGAAGACAGAAAATCGGCACAAAGTATATGGGCAATAGCATTTATTATGCAAAGATACGATGTGGGAATTGTGGTGGCATTTACGGTGCCAAGGTTTGGCATTCCAACGATAAATACCGTAGGGTTGTGTATCAATGCAATAACAAATACCAGAAGAAAAAGAAGGGGTGTAACTGCAAAACACCGCATTTGTACGAACATCAGATACAGGAGGCTTTCGTATCAGCTTTTAATCAAGTGATGAAAGATAAGGACGAGCTGGTAGAGAACATGGATGTTATTATCAGAGTAGCTTGTGACACCTCAGAAGTTGAACAGAAACTTGACGATGTGAGAGATGAAATCAAAGTTTTGATTCAAAGAACGCAGGAATTTGTTAGTCAGAATGCTCGAAAGGAACAAGACCAGATAGAGTATTTAAGACGCTACGATGAGATGGTGGAACGATATGAGGCCTTAAGGGAAGAGGAAGGACAGTTAAAAGCCGAGATTGAGGAGCGTAAACTAAAGTCGGGTGTAATTAAGGAGTACATCAACCGATTGTCTGAGCAGGACGAAGTTTTGACTGAATTCGACAGTGACCTATGGTGCGGTTTGGTAGATTTCATCACGGTTTATGCAAAAGGAGATGTAAGGGTTACATTTAAGGACGGAACAGAGATAAAAGCATAATGGAGATTAATGCAGCCGGCTGGATTGGATCCAGTCGGTTTTTTGTAGAAAAAGTAATCCTGTAGTGGTATAATTGGTTTTGTATGAGAAAAGAAAATTTGAATTTTCTATTATCTTTCTTAGTTTTATTAGGATTCTGGCTTTGCGTTTGTTTACAACGCTCTGGGTTATGCCCAACCTCGCCCCGACTTCACGCTCGGAAAGTCCGTCAAAAAAGATTGCCTGTATCAGCTCCTGTTCACTATCCGACAGCAAAGGCAGGGCGGCTTTCAGCCTGTCCACCATGACCGCATTGACAACGGTTTCTGCAATGTCCACCGCTTCATCAGTGATAAAGTCCAGAGGATTCCCCTCGCTGTCCGTAAATCCGTCGAGAGATAGCAGTCTATTCTTTGTATCTAATTTTTGCAGATAACGCCACCGTTCCTTGTCACGGTAGAAGTCTGTGTATTGCTCCCTCACGACTTCAAGCAGACAGCCTTGAATGGGGATAAACAGCTTGTCCATATAGGTCTGGTCGGATTCCCTGCAACGGCAGAACTCCGTGTAGGATAATTCCACATAGCCGCCACTTTCTCTGATATATACCTTTCTTGGTGCATATTTCACCATAAATACCTCCCATCTGAATTTTTGAAATGTAAAAAATCCAGATGGAGAGGCGGAGAACGACACCGCATATCAGAAACAGCCCTACGGCACTTTCCAACAAAAATCGACAAAAGAAAAACCGCAAAGGCTCTGTGACCTTTACGGTTATAGGAAATAGTAATTCTATTGTATGGAGATTGTACTTCTACTTTCAAGGTGAGAAGTACCGTTGCACTGGCAGAAATTTTTTTAACTGGTTTCCTGCCGTTCTCTGATATGCTATGTATTGATAAATTTTGCTTCGTATGAGCAGATAGATAACTGCCCGAAAAAAGGACATAAAAAAATCCCTCCAAATTTAAAAACAAATTCAGAGGGTAATTTAGGGTATAACAAAATAACCCACCCGAATATCGTTTTTTTTATTTGGTGAGTTTGTTCTTTCAAATACGAAACAAAAAGAGCCGATGATTCGTGAATTGTTCCACAATTTCATCGGCTCTGCGTCTTAAGCGTCTGGCTCTTTGATGACAGTTATCTTCAAGTTGTCAACTTTAATCAATCTTTCTTGTCTGCATTTTGGACAATAAAGGGGATAATTCTCCAAAACAGTGTCCTTCCTAATTTTATTACGGGTTTTGCTCCCACAAACAGGACACAATATCCATTCGCATTTCATCATAATTAGTCTCTAATCCTTTCAAATCTCATTTTATATGACTTTTGCAAGCTGTTAAGCTAACTTGTGGAACATATGCCGAACCTTATCTATACGGCTATTCGGGCGGCGGGGTTGGCAAATAAATTTACCAATAGCTGGCTGGTATCCTTTTAACTCTGTCAAGCAGACTCCCTGCCCATTTGTGAAATAAGTTAAATCGTTCCTGTATTCTTGAATACATCTAGCAGGGATTTCTCCTTTCAGAATGACCTCGTCATTCTTTATCTGAGTACTTACAATATCTGCACAATACCTTGGAGCATCATGATACGCCCGTGAGAGATATTCCTGCGGTGCATAAATTTCAAAGTGGAGATATGGCTCTAATAGTTCTGTCCCTGCTTTTTTTAAAGCCTGCTCCAATACGATAGGGGAAAGCAGCCGAAAGTCTGCGGGGGTACTTACAGGACTATAATACAATCCATATTCAAAACAGATTTTACAGTCTGTCACTTTCCATCCATACAGCCCCTGCTCGCAGCCATAAAGAACCCCCTCCATAACCGCATTTTGGAACGATTGATTTAAATATCCAAGTGAAACTCTGCTTTCATACTGCACTCCGCTTCCAATAGGGAGCGGCTCTATGGACAACCCGACAGAAGCCCAGAAAGGATTTGGCGGGACTTCTATGTGGATGGTATATTCTGCTTTTCTAAGCGGTCTTTCCATATATATAACAGTAGGCTCTTTTATTTCTGCCTCCACATGATATTTTTCCTCAAGGATGGCACAAATGACTTCCATCTGCACATTCCCCAAAAAAGAAAGTATAATCTCATGCGTTGTAGTATCCACATAATATTTTAAAAGAGGGTCGCCATCTGAAATTTCTGTAAGTGCCCCAAGCAATATTTCCCGCTGTTCAGATTTCTTTACTGCAATCGTTGTTTGGAGCATAGGGAGAGGATTTTCAATAAATTTTCTCTGCGGCAACAGTATTTCGTTCCCCAAAATACTGTTTAGCTGCAAAACATCATTTGGTAAAATTACAATATCACCAGAGCAGGCTGTATCGGATGAATATAATTCACCGTTTGTCGGAACATACATCTCTGTGATTTTTATTTTCTCTTTTTCAGATATTCTAATAACATCCCTCAAATGCAATGTTCCGCTATATATACGCACATAAACAAAACGCCGCCTTTTCTCTGAATATTCAATCTTAAAAACCTGCCCGCATAGTTCAGATTGACCTTCAGGCGTTGATGAATAAAATTTACTGGCAATTACTTCTATAAGCTGCCGAATCCCCAGATTGTTTTTAGCGCTTCCGTGATAAACGGGAAATAACGTTCCGTTTTGGAATCTCCTGTTTTCTTCCTGTTCCAGTTCTGACATTTTAAACGGTTTCCCTGACATATATTTCTCTAATAGTTCATCGTTTCCCATAATTACCGCATCCCACTGTTCCATATCGTCATTGTCCGTTACATTTATATGGGGATGCTGCCCAACCTTTTGCTTCACTATAATTTCCGAAGAAAGCTTTGCTTTCATTTCCCGATATACCATTGGCAAATCAATCCCCTCTTGGTCAATTTTATTGATGAAAAAAATTGTCGGAATCTTCATTATCTGTAGTGCATGAAACAGTATACGGGTCTGTGCCTGTATGCCATCCTTTGCAGAAACTAATAATACTGCTCCGTCTAATACGGATAAAGAACGGTATACTTCCGCCAAAAAATCCATATGGCCTGGCGTATCTATAATGTTGACTTTTACATCCTCCCACTGAAAAGATGTCACTGCTGTCTGGATAGTGATTCCCCTTTGACGCTCCAAATTCATTGTATCTGTCCTTGTTGTGCCTTCATCTACGCTCCCTAGTTCTGCAATTGCACCACTGGTATACAATAAACTTTCCGTTAATGTTGTCTTTCCTGCGTCAACGTGAGCCAGAATGCCTAAGTTAATTATTTTCATGTGATTTTCCTCCTATCAACACCCAAAAAAGGGCATAAAAATACCCAGTGATAAATACTCCTATCACTGGGTAAATAACTCCAATAGCCCCAAAACACTTATATGTTTTCGGGCATATAAAATTACATGATAAAAGTATTCTTAAACTGGGTACAAAAAACTAAGCCCCATATTAAAAGTGAAACGGGACTGCTACTTTTTGTTCCCACTATCAAATTGACAGTTTATTTAAGAATACCTTGCCGCATATTTATTAACTCCTTGTATAATACTGAATCTAATTATATTCCTTAACCCTTTATTTGTCAAGCTGACAAACTAAAGCAGAAAAAGCGGCAGGATTTCCCCCTGCCACTAATCATCTGTTTATGCAAAAATAATTTCCTTTTCCACAATCTCCCTCGCACAAGCCCTTATGTTATTGAGGCATCCTGTCCATTCTAAGGCGTTTTCTGCCTTTAGCTGTTCCGTTATGCCCTGTGCCTGTTTCATACCCTCTATGAGCCTTTCAAAGCGTTCCTGTGCCTGTCTGTTGATGTCGGCAAGGTAGGCGTTTAGCCTGCCGCTTGTAAGAAGATTGGTGTATGTAACTTTACGGTACTGTTTTAGATAATCTAAATGCCGTTGCCCCCAGATGCCTATTGCCTGTTCTTCTTCGGCGGGTACAGTTAAGCACGGTATCAAATAATCCCCTTGCCTTTCGTATTTGCCGCCCAGTTCCTCAAATAATGATTGTACAATAGACAACTATTTATCTTTACCGGAAGGAAATACATATCCAACAATAGAGGAACTATTGACACATACTTCAGGCTATAAAGGATATTATTTAGAAAGTCCTATGGTTTCTAACTTTTTTAATGGTAGAAATGATTTTTATGGTGTTACAAAAGAAATGGTTTCTGACAAAGCAGGAAACTTGAATATGAATAAAGCAAGTTATGATTTCGTATATTCTAATTATGGTTATGCAGTATTAGGACTTGTTCTTGAGTCAGTATATGAAACGGAATATACAAGCTTGTTAAATGATTTTGCACAAAATGAATTATGTTTAACCTCAACACAGATTTCTGATAAAAGCGGAGACCTTGGAAAGTATTGGGATTGGAAAGAAGGCGATGCATATTTGTCAGCGGGAGCTGTCACATCAAATATTGAGGATATGCTTTTATACGCACAGATGCAACTTGAAGATAATTCATATTTTTCAGATTGCCATAATAGCCTGAAAAGCATTAATGCATCAACTGAAATGTATAAAACCATGGGTATTCATATGGATGAGATAGGAATGTCTTGGATTCTTGATAGTAAGAATAACATCATATGGCATAATGGTGGTACAGGAAATTATAATAGCTATCTTGGTTTTAATCCCGAAACAGGTACAGCTGTTGTTGTGCTTTCAAATCTCGCCCCGAATTATAGAGTCCCAGCTACTGTATTAGGTGTAAAATTGTTATTAGAACTTGATAATGAGAAGTGAAACTTTCAGTTTTCGCGAGAAAATTGAGCAATTTAATATGTATTTGAGACACAGCCGATTTGGGTAATACCGAATCGGCTTTCTTCTTATATTAAATAGGGTGTTCAATCTAAGGGGTTCATCGTTGAATTGTATCAAGGTTTTCGTCCTTCTAAATGATTATTAGGCAAATGTACACTTTGTAAAAATGCCTTAAAATCAATGGATTTAAAAGAAACATTGTATTTTAGCCTAATAAACATTATAATTTAAAAAGAACAATGCACCTGTTTTTAACGATAGAATGGTTAAAATGATATGAAAATTGAGAAAAGTGTTAGTTTGCCTAAACGATCTAAAATAAAAAGAGCGGGAGTATATTGCAGGGTTAGTTCATCAAAGGATGATCAGATGAACAGCCTTGCCAATCAAGTAGAAAAATTGATGAGTGATATTGTCAAGAATCCTGACTTGAAATTATTTGATGTATATGTTGATGTCTCATCAGGCAGAGGAAAATATGAACGGAAAAATATGGAGAGACTGAAAGCAGATTGCAAAGCAGGAAAAGTGGATTATATCATTACTAAGTCCGTCAGTCGGTTTTACAGAGATACAGAATATTTACTACGAACTGTGCGGGAATTAAGAGAAATTGGTGTTGAGATATTTTTTCAAAATGAGAATGTTAGTTCTTTCGATAAAGATTCAGAATTAATGCTGGCAATAATTGGTGGAGTGGCACAAGCGGAATCGGATGACAAAAGCCTGAATATAAAGTGGGGGATTAGTAAAATGAGGGAAAACCCAGAATCCAAAATGAATAACAGAGTGTTTTATGGATACAGGCGTGATGAAGATGGAAAGCTGATAGTTGATGAGGAACAGGCTAAGGTGGTTAAAATGATTTATGATATGTTCCTTGATGGAGATAGTATTCTGAAAATCAAAAGGAAGTTGGAAGAAAGGGAAATTTTGACATCACGTGGAAATGATAAATGGTCAAAACGTAGTATCGAAGTTATTCTTGATGACGAGAGATATACGGGTGCTATCAGAATTAGAGAAGGAATGTTAATCAAAATCATAAAGGAACATCGACCAGCTATTATTTCAATTTCTACATTTCAAGAAGTAAAACGAATGAGACAAAAGAGAAGTAATGTTATGATGACAGAGGATGGAACCATTGTGAGAAAGTCGACTCGATACTCTAGTCCAGAGTAAAAATTAGCCTAATTAACAGACTGAAAAAATGGTTATTAAATATAGAAGCAAGAGGCTTTGATTTAAAAAAATGGCAGATTTATCAGTATTTTCAAGGGGTGTGCAAATGCACACCCTTTTTCGCTTTTGCCGTGTTCATCGTTATATTGTATCAATGTCATTGTCCTAATGAAAGTTGTTTATTCTTAGTTAATACATCTTGTATATCCATAACTAAAATAGCATCATTGACTAAACGACCAGACAAAGTTATAGGAACACATTTTATGAATCCGGTGCATATAAAAACTGCTGTTGAAGCAATAAAAGGTTTTTATACTTCTGAAGAAACAATTGAAAAAACAAAGGAACTACTTTCAAAGATGGGTAAAGAGATGATAATCGTAAATGATTTGCCTGGATTTGTATCAAACAGAATTTCTCATTTATTTATGAACGAAGCTGCATTCGTCGTGCAGGATCAAGTAGCAGCTCCAGCAGAGGTAGATGCAATATTCAAAAAGTGTTATGGACATGTAATGGGCCCTCTTGAGACGGCAGACCTTATAGGTCTTGATACAGTAGTAGATTCCCTTGAGGTTCTATATGAAAGTTATCAAGATCCTAAATTCAAGTGTTGCCCATTACTTAAGAAAATGGTTGATGCAAACCTAAAGGGAAGAAAAACTGGTAAAGGTTTTTACGATTATACAATTTAGCACAAAATTTAAATATAGAAAATGGAGGCAAGAAATATGGAAGCAAGAAAAGAGAAAATAAAAGCATTTTTAGGTAGGTATTTTAGAGGACACGAGTTAGCAGACGATGAGAATATATTTGAATTAGGATTTGTAAATTCTTTATTTGCAATGCAGCTTGTTATGTTTGTTGAAAAAGAATTTGGATTACAAATCGGTAACGAAGATTTAGATTTTGACAACTTTAAGAGTATAAATTCAATTTGTACGTTAATAGAAAGTAAAATTAAATAGAGTTATTTTATGGTTTTAATAAATTGAGGGGTGGAATTAAATTGGTTATTGAGTTAACTCCAGAGCAAATAAAATATCAAAAGGAATTTGAAGATTTTGTAAAGGAAGCAATTATTCCTGTTGCAGATGAAAATGATAGGTTGGGACGTACTGAGCCAAGTCTAATAGAGAAAATAGCAGAGAAGGGTTATTTAGGAGCTATGATTCCTAAACAATATGATGGAATGGGCCTTGATAATATTACTCTAGGAATATTAAATGAGGAATTTGCCAAAGGCTGTTCATCTATGAGAAATTTACTTACAGTCCATGGAATGGCTGCTTTAGCTTTACTTAGGTGGGGGACTGAAACTCAGCGTGATACTTGGCTAAATAAGATGGCAAAAGGTGAAGCTATAGGAGCTTTTGCATTAACTGAACCTAGAATAGGTAGTGATGCTAAAAGTATTGAAGCTACTGCTGTAGCTGATGGTGATGATTATGTAATAAATGGAAAGAAAAAGTGGATAACAATGGGTCAGATAGCAGACTTCTTTATCCTTTTTGCTAAGTGCGAAGACAAGCCTACTGCATTTATCGTGGAGAAAGATAGAGTAGGATTTTCTAAGAAGCCTATGAGTGGATTACTTGGGGTAAGAGCTTCTATGATAGCTGAATTAACCCTTGAAAATTGTAGAATCCCAAAAGAAAATCTTGTAGGAAGAATTGGCACTGGTTTATCTCATGTAGCTCTTTCATGTCTTGATTATGGAAGATATTCTGTAGCATGTGGTTGTGTTGGTGTTGCTCAAGCAGCCTTAGAAGATAGCTTAAGATATGCGAAAGAAAGACAACAATTTAATTCTACTATTAACGGTAATCAATTAATACAAAAGATGATAACAGAAATGGTAGTCAATATAAAGGCAGCAAGACAGCTATATTATAAGGCGGGCTATCTAAAGGATATCTGCGATCCAGATTCTATAATGGAGACTTGGGTGGTTAAATATTTTGCGTCAACTATGCTTACTAAAATAACAAGTGATGCTATTCAAATTCATGGTGGCAATGGTGTTTCTAATGAATATAGAGTTGAACGCTATTTCAGAGATGCAAGAGTAAATGAAATTATTGAGGGAACAACTCAGATACATGAAGTATTAATTGCAAATAACGCCTTCAGATCTATCTAGAGGATTTAATAAGGGAGTGACATTATGAGTAATATCATTAAAAAAGTTAAATGCGTTGTATGGGATTTAGATAATACTATTTGGAATGGTGTTCTACTGGAAGATTCTCATATAGAATTACGAGATGGAATAGTTGAAATCATTAAGGAACTAGATAACCGTGGAATACTGCAATCAATTGCTAGCAGAAATGAGCATAATCAAGCTATCGAGAAGCTAAATGAATTTGGACTAAGTGAGTATTTTATATATCCGCAAATTAATTGGAACGCAAAGTCATCATCAGTTAAAAAGATTGCTGATTCTATAAATATAGGTATTGATACTCTTGCATTTATAGATGACCAAGTGTTTGAAAGAGAAGAGGTTAAGTTCACATTTCCAGAAGTATTATGCATAGATGCAGAAGATATAAAGGATTTACTTAACATGGAACAAATGAATCCTTTATTTATAACTGAGGATTCAAAGCTCAGAAGAAAAATGTACATGAGCGATATAGAGCGTAAAAAATTAGAAGAAGAAAATACAGGGACTCAAGAGGAGTTTCTCGCATCCTTAAATATGCATTTTACTATTTCAGAGGTAGGGGAAGGCGATTTGCAAAGAGCTGAAGAGCTTACTGTTAGGACTCATCAATTAAATGCTACCGGGTACACCTATTCTTATGAAGAACTTGATGCATTTAGAAAATCAGACGACCATAAGCTTTTTATTGCAGGATTAGAGGACAAGTTTGGAAGTTATGGGAAGATAGGATTAGTCCTCTTAGAATGCAAATCAGACGTATGGACATTAAAACTTTTATTAATGTCTTGCAGGGTAATGTCTAGAGGTGTTGGAACTATTATGCTCAATTATATTATGAGTATTGCTAAGGAAGCTAATGTTAGGCTGCAAGCAGAGTTTGTTCCTACTGATAGAAATAGAACAATGTACGTTACCTATAAGTTTGCCGGATTTAAAGAGGTAAAAGAAGAAAATGGAGTGGTGACTTTGGAGAATGAACTTAAATATATTCCTCGTACTCCTGAATACATAAAAGTAGAATTTTTAGAGACTGTATAACAAATTTTTGTCCTAATAGAATGCAGCTAAAATTCATTGTCTCATATGAGACTGACAAATTTTAAATCTAACTTTTAATGCATTTATTTCCCTTTTACACTTTATTCAGAAGAGGAGGAACTTATGGCATATAGCAAAATCATAAATAAAAAGGATGTAGAGGAGATATTACCGTTAACTTCACTACAAGAAGGAATGCTGTTTCATTATTTAAATGAGCCTAAAAGCCAGATATATTTTGAGCAGTTGAGTATTTCTATAAATGGTGAAATAGATTTTGACATATTCAAAAGGACATGGGAATTCATTGCTGAAAGTAATGAAGCTTTAAGAACCATAATAAGGTGGCAAAAACTTGAGAAGCCTCTACAAATTGTCCTTAAAAAACCTTATTTTGATATACAGTATTATGACTACAGTAATGAAGAAATTACAAGCAAAGAAGATATGATCTGCAAGCTTAAATTAGAGGATAGAGAAAAGGGAATTGATATTAGCATAGAACCGTTTAGGATATTGTTATGCAAAATTAGTGATTTAAAATATGAGATGATAATATCCAATCATCATATATTATACGATGGTTGGAGTAACGGGATTATAATAAAAGAATTTTTCAGTGTCTATAATGACTTTTATCATGGGAAGAATCCAGAGAAGATATTCAAAAGTAGGTTTTCAGAATATATCAGTTGGATGAAGAATCAAGATAAGGAAAAGCAAAAAAGCTATTGGAACAGGTTCTTGGAAAGTTTAGAGATAAAAACCCTTGAGGATAGTATAGGCAAAAGAGTTAAAGGTGATCCTAATAGTAATTATGAAATAGGTCACTATAGTCTAAAACTTGAAAGAACCTTATATGAGAATATAAAAGAGCTAGCTAGAGAAAATAATTCTACAGTTGCATCAGTTTTATATTCTGTATGGGGATTACTGTTAAGTAATTACAACAACAGTGCAGATATAGTATTTGGAACCACAGTATCAGGAAGAAATATTCCTATCCGTGGTATAGAGAATATGACAGGGCTTTTTATCAATACATTGCCACTGAGAGTACAGTACGATGATAATAGAAGTTTTCAAAGTATTATTAAAGATGTAGAGAACTCTTTAATAGAAAGAAGGGCATTCGAAGTTACATCTTTAGTTGAAATCAAAGATTGGTGTATGCAGAACAATGCAAGTACCTTATTTGACACCTTGGTAGTAGTTGAAAATTATCCTCTTGATAAAGAAATTGGAAATAGTGGAGTTCTTACTTTATCAGATTTTTCACTTTGGGAAGCTACTGATTTTAATCTAAGTATAGGGTTTGAGTTGTTTGATGAATTGGTAGTAACTTTTGCTTATAACAAGTGCTTATATCCAAGTGCCGTGATTGAAAGAATGTCAGAACATATAAAAAATATATTAGAGAAGGTTGTTATAAGTCCTGATATTGAAGTCGGAAGAATAGAATATTTATCAGAAGCTGAAGCTAATAAAATGCTTTATGGTTTTAATAGAACAGAGCTGTCATATCAAACAGAAATGACTATAAGCGAATTGTTCCAGGAACAAGTAAAAAGAACTCCGAATAATATTGCTGTTAAGTTGAATGATGACAGTCTTACATATGAAGGCCTGAATTCTAGGGCAAATCAGTTAGCAAATCAGTTAAAGTTAAAAGGCGTTAAATCAGATCAAATTGTAGCTATAATGATGACTAGATCAGTAGATATGATAGTAGCCATGTTAGCTGTTATGAAAGCAGGGGGTGCATACCTACCGCTAGATCCAACTTATCCAAAGGATAGAATCAATTATATATTAGATGATAGCAATGCATGTTTGCTTTTAACAAATATAGATGATATAAATGATATTTCTTTTAATGGAGAAATATTAGATATTCATAACATTCCTTTAAACCAATATTACAATAGAAATTTAGAGCAAGTAAGCAATAGCAGTAATTTAGCCTATGTTATTTATACCTCAGGGTCTACAGGAAATCCTAAGGGGGTAATGATAGAACATAAGTCTGTTAATAATTTTATACAAGGTATAGTTAAAAACATTATATTTAATGAATCAAGTAAAATTCTTGCTTTAACTACAATATCCTTTGACATTTTTGTACTTGAGACCTTATTACCACTTACAAAAGGTTCAACAGTGATTTTATGTAGTGAAGATCAACAAACTGATCCAAGAGGATTACACGATGTAATCATAGATAATGATGTAAATATGATTCAACTAACCCCATCTAGAGCACAAATGATAACAAATGATGATCAATGGAATTCATGCCTAAAAAATATCGATACGATTATGGTAGGCGGAGAAGCCTTCCCACAATCACTTTTAGAGAAACTAAAGATAATTACACCTTCAAAAATTTTCAATATGTATGGTCCTACAGAGACAACCGTATGGTCTCTTATCAAAGAATTAACTTTTGAAAAAGAAATAACAATTGGAACGCCTATTAGTAACACACGTATTTACATCTTGGATAAAAATGAAAAGCTTTGCCATCTAGGAGTTTATGGAGAACTTTGCATTGCAGGAGATGGTTTAGCAAGAGGATATTTAAATAAGCCAGAATTGACAAGTGAAAAATTTATAAAAAGTAACCTAGATCCAGATAGCCTTATATATAAAACTGGTGACGTGGCTCGATGGTTAGAAAACGGTGAAATTGAGTTTATTGGACGTGTAGATCATCAGGTAAAAATCAGAGGATATAGAATTGAACTTGGTGACATTGAAAATAACCTATTAAAGATAGATGGAATCAAAGAAGCTGCTGCTAGGGTATTTGAAGACAGCAATAGCAATAAGTATATCTGCGGTTATTATACTGGTGAACAAGAACTAAGTATTTCTAATATAAAAGAGCAGCTATTAAAAGAACTGCCAGAATATATGGTACCATCCTTCATAGTTAGATTAGAAAAACTTCCACTAACTCCAAATAAGAAAGTTGATAGAAAAGCATTGCCTGAACCTAACGGAGAGATTGTTAGTGAAGAAAAATATGAAGCCCCTAGTACTTTGACAGAATACACTCTTCAAAATATATGGAATAGTGTTTTAGGAAGAAACCAGATAAGTATTAATAGTAACTTTTTTGAGATAGGGGGTCATTCTCTAAAGGCTACAATGCTAGTATCCAAAATTAATAAACAAATGGATATAGTAGTGCCTGTAAAAGCTGTTTTTACCAATCCTACTATTAAGAGTTTGTCTAAATATGTAGAAGCTTTATCAGGAGTTGATAGGAATCCTATAAAAACAATTGAGAAGAGAGAATACTATCCACTTTCAGCATCACAAAAGAGAATGTTTGTGCTTTGGCAGATTGAACCTGAGTCTACAGCTTATAACATGACAGGAGCTATTAAAATTCAGGGAGCACTTGACCTTGAAAAGCTAAATAAAGTTTTCAAAGAAATAATAAACACCCATGAAAGTTTACGTACAAGTTTTACTATAGTTGATGGTAAGCAAGTACAATATATTCATGAAAATGTAGATGCTGAGTTAGATTATATAGAAACTGATGAGAGTGAGCTGCCCAAAATTCTTCAACAACTTGCGAAGCCATTTAATCTTGCGAAAGCACCTTTAATTCGAAGTTCAATAATAAAGGTACAAGAAGAACAGTATGTGCTGTTTATAGATATGCATCATATTATTTCTGATGGTATGTCTTTATCTATTCTATTTGAAGATTTTATTAATCTATATAGAGGAGTAGAATTATCAAATTCTACAATAACCTATAAAGATTATTGTGTGTGGCAAGAAGAAATCTTTAACACTGATGAGATACGAAAGCAGGAAAACTATTGGATGAACATCTTAAAAGATGATATTCCAGTTCTTAATATGCCTTTAGATTATATAAGGCCTAGCGTGCAAAGTTTTGAAGGAGATGTGCTATCTTTCAGTATAGATAAGGAGCTTAGTGCTAGAATTAAAAACCTTTCAAATAAGACCAGCAGCACAAACTTTATGACACTTCTTGCTGCTTATAACATACTTCTTCACAGATATACTTCACAAGAGGATATTATTATAGGAACGCCAGTATCAGGAAGGCATCATGCTGGTATTGAAAATGTCGTAGGAATGTTTGTAAATACGTTACCTATGAGAAATAAACCTATGGGTGAAAAAACCTTTAGAGCTTTCTTAGATGAGGTTCGTATAAATGTACTTGAAGCTTTTGAAGCTCAAGATTATCAATTTGAAGACATTTTGAATAAAATTGGAGTAGCAAGAGATTTAAGCAGAAATCCTATTTTTGATACTGTTTTTGCAATGCAGAATGCCTTTGACGAAAAACAATTAGAAACAAAAGATATGTTAATCAATCCTTTTGAACTAGATAATAAGATTTCTAAATTTGATTTAACTCTTAGTGCTCAAGAGGACGGAGAGATAATCAACTTTAAATTAGAATACTGTACTAGTCTTTATAAAAGGAATACTATAGAAAGAATTTCAAGGCACTTTATAAATATCCTAGACGAAGTTTCAAAGAACCCAGAAGTACTGATATCTGACATAGATATAATGTCAGCTGATGAGAAGAATCAAGTTATATATGAATTTAACGATATGAAGTCAGATTATTTGGAAGATAAGACTATCCAAGAACTGTTTGAAATGCAAGTTCAGTTACATAGTAACAAGGTAGCTGTTTCCTATGAAAATGAGACCATTACTTACGGCGAGTTAAACCAGAAAGCAGAGCAGTTAGCTAAGGGGCTGAGAGAAAAAGGTATAAAAGCAGAGACAATTGTTGCTTTGATGGTGGAACGCTCAATTAGTATGGTTGTAGGTATGTTAGGAATAATGAAAGCGGGAGGTGTATACCTTCCTATAGATCCTAAATATCCAGAGGAACGTATAAAGTTTATTTTAGAGGATAGCGGTTGTAATTACATTCTTTGTGACAAGCAGTCAATAAGTTCAATAGATTTCGATGGAACATTAATAGACATAGATGATAGCAGTGCTTATGACCAAGTTGATGAACCATTAGAGATTATAAGCAAGTCTACAGATGTTGCTTATATAATATTTACCTCAGGTTCAACAGGTAAACCAAAAGGAGCTATGATTGAGCACAAAGGCGTGGCAAGTTTAAGAGAATATTTTATAAAGTACATAGGCTTGAACGATGAGGATAATATTCTTCAATTTGCTAGTAGTTCTTTTGATGCTTCATTGCTTGAGATGTTCATGGCATTATTGACAGGTGCAACCCTAGTCATTGCCCCTGAATATATAATCAGCGATTATAGAAAATTTGAAGAATTCTTAAATGATAACAATGTAACAGCAGGAATTCTACCACCAAATTATCTTCTGTATTTGGAACCAGAGCGAGTAAAAACTTTAAGAATTTTAATGACTGGAGGTTCAGCTATATCTCCAAGTTTAATGGAAAAATGGAAAAATGAGCTTCAGTATATCAATGCTTATGGTCCAACAGAAGCTACAATCTGTTCTACTATGTGGAAGTGCCAAGATAATCCTGAAGGCTTTACATCAGTGCCTATAGGAAAACCAATATACAATGCTGATATTTATATATTGGGAGAACAAAACCGTATCCAGCCTATAGGGGTCCCAGGTGAGTTGTGTGTTTCTGGTGTAGCTTTAGCAAGAGGATATTTGAACAGGGCTGAATTAACTCAGGAAAAATTTGTTGAGAACCCATTTAATAAAAGTGAAAGAATGTATAGGACTGGTGATTATGCTAGATGGTTGCCGGATGGAAATATTGAGTTCGTTGGAAGAATTGACAATCAAGTTAAAATAAGAGGATATAGAATAGAAATCGGTGAGATTGAGAAGACACTTCTTGAAAATAACAAAATTAAGGATGCTACAGCAATTGTTATAGATGATTCCAATGGAGACAAGCATATTTGTGCTTATTATGTGGCGGAAGAAAAAATAACAGTTAGCGAGTTAAGAGAATTCTTATCAAAATATATCCCAAGTTATATGATTCCGTCATATTTTATAGGATTAGATTCTATGCCAATAAATCAAAGCGGAAAGATTGATAAAAAACTATTACCAAAGCCAGATGAAATTAGCTGTGATGAAAGTCAATTAGTACTACCTGAAAACGATACAGAAGAAAAACTTCTAGAATTATGGAAGGAAGTATTAGATGCTAGCAGACTAAGTACAACAGATAACTTCTTTGAAGTTGGAGGACATTCTTTAAAGGCTTCAGTTCTGATTTCCAAGATAAATAGAATTTTTAATACAGAGGTGCCGTTAAAAGTATTATTTAAGGGACCTACTATTAAGGAATTGGCCATACATATTGATAGTTCACAAAAAGTGAAAATTCAAGAAATTAAACCTGTAGATAAAAAGGAATATTATCCTCTTTCATCTGCTCAGAAAAGAATCTATCTCCTTTGCCAGCTTGATAAAAATACTATAGCTTATAATATTCCTAATATATTTAAAATTCAAGGTGATTTCAACAAAGAGAAGTTTGAAGCAGCTGTTTCAAAACTTGTACAAAGACATGAAGCTTTGAGAACTTCCTTTAAGATAATCGATGGAGAGCCAGTACAAATTGTACATGACAATATAGATTATGAAATCAATTATTTTGATGGTATTCATCAAGGAATTGAGCAATTAACAGAGGCTTTTGTACAACCATTTGATTTTGAAACAGCTCCTCTTTTTAGAGTGGGAGTTGTAAAACAATCAGAAGATTGTCATTTACTCTTATTAGACGTACATCACATTATTTTCGATGGTGTATCTATGGTAGTCTTTGCACGAGATTTAGCAGCACTTTACTCAGAGGCAGTTCTAGAACCACTTGAGATTGGCTATAAGGATTATGCTTTATGGCAGAAGAATCTTTATGAAGCTAATAAATTTGAAAGTAGTAAAGCGTTCTTCATTAATATGATGAAGGATTATATACCAGTACTTGACCTTCCTACAGATTTTATAAGGCCATCACTTCAAAGTTTTGAGGGTGCGAATATAAAAACTGAAGTATACGAAGAACTTTCTTCAAAGTTAAGGGAGTTAGCTGTAGAAACAAACACTACTTTATATATGGTTCTGCTTTCTGCATTTTACATACTCTTATATAGGTATACAAGTAAAGAATCTATTGTAATTGGAACTCCGGTTGCAGGAAGGAATAATGAAAAATTACATAATCTCATGGGTATGTTTGTAAACACTCTAGTATTAAAAGCTGAACTATCTGATGATAAGTCTTTCTTCGAGTTACTTCAAGAAGTGAAGGAAAATGTAGTAGGAGCTTTTGATAATCAGAATTATCAGTTTGAGGAGCTTATTGAAGACTTAAACTTACCTAGAGATTTAAGCAGAAATCCAGTATTTGATGTTATGTTCTCCCTATTCAGTGTGGACGACAATGATACATCAATGGACGGGTTAAATATAAAACCATTAAGCTTAGAAAATGAAATTTCTAAGTTTGATATAACCTTAGCTGCACTAGAAATGGGTAAAAATATCGAATTTACGATGGAATATAGTACTAAACTCTTTAAGAAACAGACAATAGAGAGAATGATGAAACATTACATCAACCTGTTAGAGGTTATTGTAGACAAGCCTAAAGCCTTAGTTTCAGATATCGATATAAATTCTTCTGAAGAAAGTGAAGAAATCTTATATAGATTTAACAATACGGAAACAAAAGAACTATGGAAAAATACAATAATCAACTTGTTTGAGGATAAGGTTCAAAAGTATTCAGAAAATGTAGCTTTAGTTTATTCAAGGTATGAAAATCATCAGTTAGTAGATAAGACTATTACATACAAAGAATTAAATGGTAAGATTAATGACCTTGCAAAAACAATGCGTAAAAGAGGAATTAAGTCAGGAGAAATTGTTCCGATTATAATGGAACGTTCTGCTGAAATGATTTTATCAATATTAGCTATTCTTAAAGCAGGCGCAGCTTATTTATCTATTGATCCATCAAATCCTGTGGATAGAATCGACTTCATCGTAAAGGATTGTGGAGCAAAAATAGTTGTTGCGCATAAGGAATTTGGTAATTTAGTTTCTAAACTACACTGTGACAATATGGTAATTGACAGCATAGAACAATATGAAGTTGATGCTATAAACCCTGATATAGTAAATAGTTATGAAGATTTAGCTTATATAATCTATACCTCAGGATCTACAGGAATGCCTAAAGGGGTAATGGTAAGCCATCATAATGTTGTAAATATCGTAGATGGTCTTCAAGCTATGTATCCTGTAGAGGAAACAGATGCATTCTTATTTAAGACAACATATACCTTTGACGTATCTGTGGCTGAAATATTTGGGTGGTTCCATAGGGGTGGAAGGCTTGTGATATTAGAAAAGGAAAGTCATAAAGATCCATTCGCTATGTTAAAGGCAATAAGTAAATATAATATTACTCATGTTAATTTTGTACCATCTATGCTGAACACAATCTTAGAGGTTGCTAAGGGTAAATATGCTGATAATTTATCAAGGCTAAAGTATGTAATTGTGGCAGGAGAAGCTATAACAAAGGAAACTGTCTTTGAATTTAAGAAGCGTTACCCTCAAGTAGGCTTCAAGAATCTTTACGGACCTACAGAGGCTACTATTTATACAACTGCGTATGATTTAGGGGATTTTGAAGAAGGAATTAATGTGCCTATTGGAAAGCCTGTTCAAAATATGAAGACATATGTATTGGATAAAAGATACAAAATCCAACCTGTTGGTGTCCCAGGAGAATTATACATTGGTGGGATTGGAGTAGCTAAAGGATATCTTAACAGACCAGATTTAAATTATGAAAAATTCATTGATAATCCTTTTGCACCTGGAGAAAAGATATATAAGACTGGCGACCTTGTAAAGTGGCTACCAGATGGAAATATAGAGTTTTTAGGCAGACTTGATTACCAAGTTAAAATCAGAGGTTTTAGAATTGAGCTTGGTGAAATAGAAAGTCTTATAAGAAATTACCCTTCAATACAAGAAGCTATAGTTTTAGCTGTAGGTGATGATTTAAAAGAAAAATATCTATGTGCTTATTATATTTCTGACGAAGAGTTAAATTTATCAGAATTAAAGACTTACTTGGGTAAAAATATTCCTGAGTATATGATACCAAAGCATTATATAAAACTTGATAAGATGCCGTTAAACAACAATGGCAAGATAGACAGAAAAGCGTTACCTTTGCCAAAGTTTGATTTGCTAGAAGCTAATGAGTTTGAGAATCCTCGTGAAGGTGTAGAATCAAAGCTTGCGTTGATATGGGAAGATGTCCTTAATACTAAACAAGTTGGAAGAAAGGATAATTTCTTTGAGCTAGGAGGACATTCCTTGAAAGCTGCTTTAGTTGTTGGAAGGATATTTAAAGAGTTCAGCGTTGAAATCAGCCTTGCAGATATTTTTAGACTTCCTGTACTTTGGGAGTTAGCAGAGAATATCGAAGGTAGGAAAAAGGCAGAATTTAGAGCTATAGAAAAAGCGCCAGTGATGGATTATTATCCATTAAGTTTTGCTCAACGTAGAATGTATCTTTTATGGGAATTTGATAGAGAAAGTACTGCTTATAATATTCCTGGTGCTCTTAAAGTTACTGGAAAAATTACTAGAAATGAAATTGAGGCAGCACTAGAGAAGGTTATATTAAAGCATGAAATTTTAAGGACTTCTTTTGTGATGGTTGACGGTATGCTGTATGCGAAAATAAATGATAACTTTAAAGTTTCTATAGACTATCAAGACATTAGTTGTGAAGACTGTGATGCTGATAGACTAATAAAAGATTTTGTGACTCCGTTTAATTTAAATGAACCAACACAGATGAATGTAAAGTTATGTAGGATGTCAGATATAGAACAACTTATTATATTCAATATGCATCATATCATTTGTGATGGTGTTTCCTTTGAAGTAATCGTGGAAGAATTTATTTCTGCACTTAAAGGTATTAATATCGGATATTCAGACCTCCAGTATAAGGATTTTGCTCTTTGGGAAAGCAGTAACATTGGTAAAGAAAAGTTAAAGAAACAACAGGCGTATTGGAAACATAAGCTTAGTGACGAAATTCAGATGATAAATATTACTACAGACTTCCAGAGAGAGAGTATTCAAAGTTATGAAGCTGGTAATATAAATTTTAGTTTGGATAGTGATTTAACAAAGAATTTAGAAAAGTTGATTGAGGGTAACGAGTTTACTTTATATTCAGTATTGTTATCGACTTTTAATGTAATTCTTTATAAATATACAGGACAAACTGACATAATAGTTGGTTCACCTGTAGCAGGCAGAACTCATCCAGATTTAGAGAAAATGATAGGTATGTTTGTAAATATGTTACCACTAAGAACTAATGTCGATCCAACTATAGCCTTCTTAGAGTATGTAAAACTTACTCATAATGACATTATCACTGCTTTTGAAAATCAGGATTATCCAATAGAAGAGCTAAAAGACCAATTAAATATCAATGGAGACCAATTGTATAATGTTGTGTTCTCAATGCAAAAGGTTCAAAGAGACGGATTTAAAATCGATGATGTAGATTTTATACCAATAGCTTTAAAGAGTGATATTGCAAAATTTGATATTACCTTAATTGCTCTGGATAAAGATAGTACTATTGATTTTGCAATAGAGTACAGAAAGGATCTTTTTAAAGAGGAGACTATCTTACGTTTTAAAGAGCATTTTGTAAATCTCCTAAGAGAAATTGCTGCAAACTCTTATTCAAGCATAGGTTCACTAGATATGCTTTCAGGAGATGAAAGGAAGACAATTTTAAATAGGGTTAATGGAGCTTCAGTAGATTATCCTAGTAATCTTGCTGTTCACCAATTGTTTAAGAGTCAAGTTCAAGCAACTCCATGGAATTCAGCTATAGTGTATAGGAATCATGATGTTGAAAGAATAGTCAATTACAAAGAACTTGATGAGCTTTCAAATAGTCTTGCTAGACACTTAAGAGCAAAAGGTGTGGGAAGAGAAACTATTGTTGCTATTATGATTAATCAAGTACCAGAGATGCTAATAGGTATCCTAGGAATTTTAAAAGCAGGTGGTGCATTCCTTCCGATTGATCCATCTTATGGAGCAGAAAGAATAACATATATGATTGGAGACAGTGGAGCTAAAATACTGCTCTCTAGAAGTGAGTTAGCAAAAGATATAATTTTTGATGGTGAATTTATAGATTTAGAGAATCCAAAATTATATGAACAGGATAAATCACAAATAGATAATGTGAATTTACCAACAGATATGGCTTATGTGATTTATACCTCTGGTTCAACGGGAAGACCTAAGGGTGTTGTTATTGAACACAGGTCATTAATAAATTTATGTTATTGGCACTTAGATTATTACTCAGTTGATTCTAATGATAGAAGCATAAAGTATGCTGGTTTTGGTTTTGATGCTTCGGTTTGGGAGGTATTCCCTTATATTATAAAAGGAGCAAGTATTTATTTGATAGATGATGAGTTAAGGCTCAATATTCCTAAACTTAAAGAATTCTTCAATGAAAATAAAATCTCCATTGCTTTCCTTCCAACTCAGGTATGTGAGCAGTTTATGGGTGAAGAAATCCCAAGTTTAAAGAGGCTTCTTACAGGAGGAGATAAGTTAAGAAACTTTAAAGCCTCAAACTATGAAGTTTTCAACAACTATGGGCCAACGGAAAATACAGTAGTAACAACAAGTTATAAACTAGAGAAACAATTCTCAAATATCCCTATAGGAAAACCTATTTATAATACAAGTATTTACATATTGGATAAGGAAAAAAATATACTTCCTATAGGTGTGGTTGGTGAAATTTATATATCTGGAGATGGATTAGCAAGAGGATATTTAAATAAGCCAGAGCTTACTGCTGAGAGTTTTGTTCCAAGCCCATTTGAAGAAGGAAAACTTATGTACAAAACTGGCGATTTAGGAAAGTGGAACGCCAATGGGAATATAGAGTTTTTAGGAAGAGTTGATAGTCAAGTTAAGATAAGGGGTCTGAGAATCGAGCTAGGCGAAATTGAGACATCAATCATCGAATCTGCTGCAGTGAAGGATGCTGTAGTTCTATTGAAAGAGAAAACTGATGGAGACAAGTATTTATATGCTTATTTTGTACCAAAGGATAATTTTGATATAGATAGTTTAAGAGTATATTTAATAGAAAGATTACCTGAGTATATGATACCAACAGCTTTTGTTGAGATAGAAGAAATCCCTTTAACTGCAAATGGTAAGGTAGATAAAAAAGCACTGTTAGCTCTTGAAGATAAAATTGATATGGGAATAGATTATATTCCACCACAGACTGATACAGAAATAAGACTTGCAAAAATCTGGAGTGAAGTTTTAGGTGTTGAAAGAGTTGGTATGAACGATAATTTCTATCATTTAGGTGGGCATTCACTTAAAGCTCCGATGATATCTTCAAAAGTGGCAGCAGAATTTGGTGTTCAAGTGCCGATAGGAGAGATATTCAGAACTGAAAATGTAAGAAGTTTAGTGGAATATATAGATAAAGCTAAGGTAAGTACTTTTAACAAAATCATACCTGTCAAAGAGCAAGAGTATTACGAGCTTTCGTCTGCTCAAAAGAGATTATTTGTAGTAAATAGATTAAATCCTAAGGATATTAGCTACAATATGTTTGGCTCTTTAAAGCTGCAAGGTGTATTCAATGAGCATCGATTTGAAGAAGCCTTTGAAAAATTAATAAATAGACATGATATTCTTAGGACAACTTTCCATCTTATTAATGGACAGCCTGTTCAAAAAATACATGATGAAAATAAATTTGAGATTGAATATATAGAGGCTGGCAAATCAGAACTTAAACAAGTAATGAAAGAATTCATAAGGCCTTTTGATTTAGAAAAATTACCTTTGATAAGAGTTGGAGTCATATCATTAGGTGACAAGGAAAAAATCATGATCTTTGATATGCATCATATAATTTCTGATGGTGTATCTATGGGTATAATGCTCCAAGATTTCTCTAATTTCTATAATGGAAAGAAATTGGAAGAATTAAGGATACAATACAAGGATTATGCCGTGTGGCAGAACGAACTTATGGAATCAGAACAGAAGAGCTTCAGTGAATATAGTGATAAAGTGCTTAAGAACTATGTTTACACAAAACTTCCTAATAACAATGAAGGTTTGACTAGAAGTGGAAATGGTAAACGACAAGTGGCATTTATTGAGGATGCTATGTATTCTCGTATAAGTGAATTCTGTAAGGAAAAAGAAATCACAAAGTCAGAGTTTATTTTATCTGCTTTCAATATAGCAATTATGAATGAATTAGGTGGAGCTGGTCCTGTTACAGTAGGCTTGCCAGTTGCAGCAAGGACAAATCATGAATTAGAGAAGTTAATAGGAATGTTTTTAAATGTGTTGGTTGTAACAACAACAGTGTATGATGATACACCTTATGACCAGTATTTAAAACATGTCCATGAAGTTGTAACAGAAGCCTTGGATAATCAAGAATATCCATATGAGGATCTATATTATAAGGCTCGAGAATCCTATGGAATGCAAAATGATGATTTATTTACGATTATGTTTAATTACTTGCCGTACCAGGGAAACAGTGAAATAACCTTGGAAGGATTAGAAGTTGAAACCTACGATTCTATAATGACTGAATCAAAATATGAGGTTACATTATATGTTAGTGAAGAATTAGAGGGAATCAGATTGGATTTAGTGTATAGGGAAGATTTATTCCAAGAATCTATGATGAAAGATCTTATAAACAATATTACAGAGATTATTAGTAAGATTTTAGACGAGGATGTTATTAGAATAAATCAATTATTAACTAATAATAATGTCAATGAATTTGCAATGGACTTTGATGATCTCTTGGATAATGATGAATTTTTCTCTTAGACACTATGTAGAAGGAGTTGAAGCAAAGTGAAGAATGACAGTATACAAAATAGAATAAGTTTAAATGCTTCTAAAATGCCTGACAAGATAGCAATTCAGAAAGGAAATGAGCTCACTACCTATGGCGAATTAGAAAAAAAATCAAATACAATTGCAGAGTTTCTAAGACAAAATTTAAGTGATGATAAGAAAGTTTTTCTAATGTTGGACAAGGGTGCAGAACTTATTGAATCAATGGTTGGGGTTATAAAAGCTGGAGGGATTTTTGTCCCTCTAGACCCTAACTTCCCAGAGAAAAGGCAACTCCTAATGATAAATGAATGCTTAGGGGACGTTATAATCACAAGTAGTAAATACTTAGAAAAGGTATGTAGTATCGCTAAGTGCATTGTCAGCAAAGTTAAAGTACTGACTATGGATGAACCTGAAGATTATAACAAATATGTAGAACATATTTCACTTTATAAGTTTAATGAAATAGAAGAGCAGCCAAGTAATAATGAAATTCTACTAAATAAGAATTGTTATATATATTTTACTTCTGGTTCAACAGGTATACCAAAAGCTATCTTAGGAAGACACAGAAGTTTATTACACTACATTGATTGGGAGATTAGGGAATTTAATTTAGATGATAATTGTAAGGTGAGTCAACTGACCTCTCAATCTTTTGATCCATTTTTAAGAGATATCTTTGTACCTTTAGTTAGTGGAGGAACAGTTTATATTCCTGATAATGATGCAATATTAATAAACCCAGAAATACTTATAAAATGGATTAATGAAAGCAGTATAAGCGTTATTCATATGGTTCCATCATTACTCAAGGTGGTAGTTGAATATGTAAAAGATAAAAACTCTTTCCCAAGCTTAAAATATATAATGTTGGCAGGGGAGATGTTAAGAGGTAATGATGTTAAGAATTTTATTAACAAGCTAGGTAATTCTGTACAACTTGTAAATTTATATGGGCCTACAGAAACAACGTTGGCAAAGTTCTTTTATAGGATTAGCGAAGATGATGTGAAAAGAGATCGTATCCCTGTTGGAAAGCCTATAGATCATACAGAAGCAATGATACTCAATGAGAATCAAATGAAATGCAGAATAGGTGAAGTCGGTGAAGTTTATATTAGGACTCCATTTATAACCTCTGGTTATTTAAATAATAAAGAATTAACTAGACAAGTATTTTTAAAAAATCCTTTTGGTAATAATCCCGCAGATATAATATATAAAACTGGTGATTTAGGTTTTATACATAATGACGGAAAGCTTGAACTTGTTGGAAGAGCTGACCATCAGGTGAAAATTCGTGGTATTAGAATAGAATTAGGCGAAATAGAGAATAAGGTTTTAGCATGTAATGGAATAAAAGATGCAGTTGCAGTTGATAAGGCTGATAGAATGAATAACAAATATATTTGCTGTTACTATACTGCTGAAGAAGAAATTTCACCTTCTAGCTTAAGGGAACAATTAATTCAGAGTCTACCAGAATATATGGTTCCATCACAATTTATAAAGATAGAAAAAATTCCAATGACGCCAAATGGAAAAGTTGATAGAAAAGAATTAATAAAGATACAAGCAGTTGAAGAAGAAAATAGTTCACATGTACCTCCAAGTAATGAATTAGAACAAAGACTTGTTGATATATGGAAAGAAGTACTTGGATTAACGCAAATAGGCATAACGGATAACTTCTTTAATGTTGGTGGAAATTCTCTTCTGTTAGTGCAATTACATGCTCGAGTAGATACGGAATATCCAAATCAAGTAGACATAATGGAACTTTATAAGAAACCTACGATTCAGCATTTGGCGAGATTAATTGGTAATACGGTTAATAACAAAGAGATAGAACTAAATCTTAAATTTTTAAAAGTACCATATGAATATTTAGTAATGAAAAATACAAATAACATAGTCGAATTAGCAGAATTTAATATAGAAAGTAAGGACTATGAAAATATTTCAGCTGTTTGTTCTGAAGAAAGAATAGAGCTTTACACTTTTTTATTAGCAATGTATTCATATACGCTGAAAGAAACTTTTGAAGCTGATGAACTATGTTTATACAGTAATATATTAGATGAAACTTCAGTAGGAATTTTGAATATAGACTTTGGGAATATCAGTGATTTCTCAAGTTTGTTCGAATCTATCCATGGTATTAGAGCTATCGAGAGTTTTTCAAAAGATCAGTTAATGGACTCTAATTACTCGCGTAAGGTTGATGAAGTAGCTATTTATTTCGGTGTAAATGAAAGAAAAGAAGATAACTACGTAAGAAGTAAATTTTATGATTTAGCTATTAACTTAGTGGTTGATAAAGAGTTAATTACTATAAGTTTTAGCTATAATGATGGCAAGTTGAACTCTGCTAAGATGGAAGAGCTGGCATCAAGATTTATCGAGCTGATACAGATAATTAGTCAGCAATACGTATAAAACACAAACCGAGGGAGGTTTTGAATTTGGAGAGAATAGCGTTAGTTTTCCCAGGACAGGGTTCTCAATATCCAGGAATGGGAAAGTTATTATACGAGGAATATCAAGAAGCAAGGGATGTTTTTAATGAAGCTAATGAAGTTTTAGGATATGACTTAGCAGCGTTGTGTTTTAATGGAACAGTAGGGCAGTTAGGTAACCCTGAAAAAATGTTTCCAGCAATTTTAACTGTCAGCGTTGCGGCATATAAGGTTTACATGAAACTAGTAGGTATTAAACCTGTTTTATGTGCAGGACATAGTTTAGGAGAATATGCAGCTATGACTTGCAGCGGTATGATGGAGTTTAAAGATGCCTTAAAAATTGTGGCTTTAAGAGGTGTTTTAGCTAATAAAGTTACAGCGTCTCTAGATGGAATAATGACAGTCGTTGATGGAATAGATAGATTCATTTTACAAAAAGCGTGTGAAGAAGCTTCCATAAATGATAAAAAGGCAGTTATTTCTTGCTATAACTCAGATGAACAATTTGTTATAGCTGGTAACCAAGATGCAGTTATGAAGGTTGAAGATAATGTTCTTACAATGGGAGGGACTGTAACTCCAATGTTTATGAGTGCACCATTTCATAGCTTTATTATGGAAGAAGCATCATCAATTTTAAGAGGAGAACTTGAAAAGTGCAGTTTTGAAGACGGCAATTTCCCGGTTATATCCAATGTCGAAGCTAGACCATATGCGGGTAAAGAATGTGTTGTTGATCTCCTTTCAAAGCAGCTTGTATATCCTGTTAGATGGAAAGAAATCATGGACTATTTCAAAGAACAAAAAATCAACTTAGTCATTGAATTAGGACCACAAAATATATTAAGAAATCTTTCAAAAATCAATATGAAGACAGTACAGACTTTTTCATTCCTAAACGTGGATGACATAAAAACCTTAATGGAATTTACTCTTAAGGATAGAAAGAAATATTTCTCAGTTGTGGATGAATGTTTAAAGGTTGCAGCTTCAGTACCAAACAAGAACTGGGAAAAGGATGAATATAGAGAAACTGTAGTAGAATCCTATAAATCTCTTGAGCAGCTTAGATTTAATCTGATAAATGAGGGCAGAAATGCATCAGAAGAAGAAGCAGAAATAGCACTTTCCGTATTAAAAGAGGTTCTTAAAGGTAAAAAGGTAAGTGAAGAAAATCAGCAGCAATTGGTTGGAGAAGTTTTAACGAATAGCGGACTAATTTTAAATTAGAGGCTCTTGGGAATGTCTAATAAAATAGGTTTCTTATAAAAAGGTGCTGAAGGCAAAAAGGGGAGATAAGTTCGTGAAAAAGAAAATAGATTTTAGTCAAATTAGTATGCAATCAGGATTAAAGCGTAATGATAAACCGGTTAAAAAGATTTCAGAAAATGATATTGCGATAATTGGTATGTCATGTAGATTTCCTATGAGTGATAACCCTGATGAATTTTGGAGTATTCTTCGCAATGAAGTTGAATGCATTAGAGAACTTCCAGAAGATAGAAGAAAAGATGTAGAAAAATATCTTGAATATACAGATTTTATAAAGGGTGACTATGAATTTTTAAGAGCTGGATACATAGATGAAGTGGATAAGTTTGATTATAAATTTTTTAACATGACACCAAATGAAGCTAAAGTCATGGATCCAAATCAAAGATTGTTTTTAGAGACAGCGTGGAAGACCTTGGAGGATGCTGGATACGGTGGAGATGTCCTTAGAGGCAGCAGGACTGGAGTATATGTTGGATATAAGGCAGCTTTAAGCAATGTTTATCAAAAATACATAGCAGATGTACAGCCTAATCTTATACCAGTATCTATATTCGGAAACAAACCACCTATGATGGCAAGTAGAATTTCATATTTTCTAGATTTAAAGGGTCCAAGCATGATAATTGATACAGCTTGCTCAGCTACTCTTATTGCTTTACATCTTGCTTGCTCTGGTATAAGACGAGGCGACTGTGATATGGCTCTTGTAGGAAGTTGCAAAATGATAGCTATACCTATCGATGGAATAGAAGAGAATATAGGTATAGAATCAAAGGATTGCAGGACTAGAACTTTTGATGATAATTCCAATGGTACTTGCCCAGGGGAAGGGGTTGCATCAGTATTAATAAAATCTTTAAGCAAAGCCATTGAAGATGGAGATAATATATATGCTGTAATTAAAGGTAGCGCTATCAATCAAGACGGTAAATCAATTGGCGTTGCAGTACCTAGTGCTGATGCACAGGCTGATGTAATTAGCAAGGCATGGATGGATGCAGGAGTTGACCCAGAGACTGTTTCTTATATAGAAACTCATGGAACAGCTACTAAATTAGGTGACCCAATTGAAGTATCAGGATTAAAAAAGGCTTTTGAAAGATTTACTGATAAAAAACAATTTTGTGCTATAGGAGCTGTAAAAACTAATATTGGGCATCTAGATAACTCTTCGTCAATAGCAGGGTTAATTAAAACGATTCTGTCCCTTAAAAACAAAGAGATTCCAGCTTCAATAAACTATAATGTTCCTAATAGAAACCTTGATTTTATCAATTCACCGGTATATGTAAATTATAAAACAAAACCTTGGGAGACTGATGGCGAGCCTAGAAGATGTGGTATAACAGGGGTAGGATTGAATGGAACTAACTGCCATGTTGTATTAGAAGAAGCTAGTGGACAAGATGAAAATCAAAACAAGATAACAGCACCAGAAATATTTACTTTGTCTGCTAAAACTGAGTACTCACTTAAACAATATATTAAAGAGTATAAAAAGTTAATAGATGATAAAAAAGAAATAAACATTAGTAATTTAATTTATACAACTAATATAGGTAAGGGAGATTATAAATATAGAATAGCTTTTGTATTTGAAGGTGAAGAAGAGTTTAAGAAAAAAATTAGAGAGATTAATTGTTTTGATCTAGGCAAAAACAATGATAATGGTTTCTATTTTAAGGTATTAGAAGATGCAGTTACATTAGATGGCACGGATTTATCACAGTTATTAAACTTTGATAAAGTTAGTAAGGAAGCCAATGAAAAGGTAAAACATTTTATTATTGGAGAAAGAGAGAACAAAGAATTACTTAAAGAAATTTGTAGTCTTTATGTTCAAGGTGCTGATATAAATTGGAAAGACTTTTACCAGAAGGTAGACAGAAGAAGGATTAGTACTCCAACATATCCTTTTGAGCCTACAAGATGTTGGGTAGAAGTTCCGAATAAGAAGAAGAAAATTAATTTAGATGACTTTAGTAGTATTCTAGGAAGCAATATATTACCCAAGGATATAGCTGATGAACTTCAAGCAGTATATGAAAAGTGCAAGGTATATATAGATGTAAATGAATTAGTTGAAGAAGAAGTCAAAGTAAAACTCAAAGGTAATGAAACGGATGAGTATACGGAAACCGAAAAAGTTATTGCTATCATATGGAGTGAAATGCTAGGCTACGAGGAATTGAGTATAAAGCATACTTTATTTGATTTAGGTGGCGATTCTGTACTTGCATTTAAGATTGTTAATAAAATAAATGAAAAGCTAGATACAACCCTAGTAGTAGTAGATTTATTAAAAAATCCGACGATTGAAAGTATTTCAAAGCTAATAGATGAGAAAAATATTGAAGTTTTAAGTTAGAAAATCTAGTAAACTCCAAGCCTGTACTAGTTAATTTGAGGGATGTAAACAAATATTTAAGTTAAATGACTCTGCATTAGAGAGATGAAAATATTTTTAATACTTTTATAATTAACTAGTACAATACATAAATCTAAGAGCATAAGTGCTTTAGGAAGAGGGATAAAATGAAAAGAAACTTTAAATACCGAAAGAGTTTTATATTATTATTTTTTTCTATGATATTTATGTGCCAATCTATAGTAACTTTAGTTAATGCAGAAAGTGGAAAAACTTATAATGAGTATAAAAAAGATATAATAGATAAAATACCAGAGTACCTAGAAAAGTATAGAACTCCAGGTATAGCTATAGCATTTATACATGAGGGAGCGATAGATGAGGTATATAGCTTTGGTTATGCTGATAAAAAAACAAAGGTGCATATTAATAGTAACACAATATTTCAAGCTGCCTCTATTTCTAAGAGTTTTACCGCTTGGGGAATCCTTAAACTTGTTGATAGTGGAAAAATCTCATTAGATGATCC
Organism: Clostridium cellulovorans 743B; assembly: GCF_000145275.1. NCBI lineage: Bacteria > Bacillati > Bacillota > Clostridia > Eubacteriales > Clostridiaceae > Clostridium > Clostridium cellulovorans. The sequence continues at coordinate 4,752,594 of NC_014393.1, read as the reverse complement.
AGTGGAGAAATATCTAAAGTCTTGGAAGTTGCCAGAGTCTGAATATGATAAAGATAAGATTACTATAAGAAGTCTGCTTACACATACATCTGGAATAAATGCTATAAATTATGCTGGTTATAAACCAGGAACTAAGCTTCCAACAGTTGCAGAATCATTAAATTCTAATGGAAAACTAGAGATAAAAAATGAACCAGGGGAGAAGTTCTTATATTCTGGAGCTGGTTATGAAATATTAGAAGTACTTATTGAAGACGTGACAGGACAAACTTTTTCAGAATATATGGAAGAGGAAATACTAAAGCCATTAGGTATGAATAATAGTTATTTTGAATATAAACCTGAATTTAATGATATAATGGCAAAACCTCATGATGTATTTGGAAAGCAGATGCCAGCATATATATATGCAGAAAAAGCAGCAGCAGGTTTGTATACTAACGTAACAGATTTATCAAAGTTTGTTTTAGCTGGAATCAAAGGTAACAATGGCGAATTGCCTGGTAGAGGAGTAATAAAACAAGAAGATATTGAAATGATGTATGAACCTTTTAAGAGTCATTATGGTTTTGGATGTTCCATATATGAACTTACAGATGGTAATATAGCAGTTTCACATGGTGGAGATAATAGAGGTTGGAATTCTGGGTATATGACAATCCCTAATAAATCAGAAGGAATTGTACTTTTGACCAATAGTGAAGAAGGAAACTCTGTTATCTTAAATGTAATAGATTCATGGACTACTTGGAATACTGGAGAGAGACAAGTATTTTATAAAAAGGTATTTTATCAAAGAGACTTAATGAGGAACGTAGCTATAGGATTATCCCTAGTACTTATAGCTTATTTAATTATATTAGTTAGAAGCTTTATTAAACAGAAAAGAAATTTTATAAGTAAAAACAATAACAAAAAATTATGTAACATCATTAAGGTTATTGTAGCACTTTTATTGACAGTTGGATGGTTTGTAACATTTTATACTGGAACTTTCTTTGGGGGATTTGTACCAGCTCCAAGATTGACCTGGGGTTTTGATTATATTAGTATAGCTGTTGAACTGTGGGGCTTTGTTTTACTTGTATCTGCATTATTTCCTAAGAAAAAAAGAATATAAAGTGGGGTGGAATCTATGAAAATGGAAGTAGGTCAATTATATCCTCTTACCCATCCACAGAAGAGGGTTTGGTATAATGAAAAAATATACTCCAATACCTCGATTAATAATATTGGAGGATATGCTAAAGTCAAAGGAATAATTGACTTTAAGATATTAGAAAGAGCAATTAATGACTTTATATGTAATAATCCTGGAATCAGACTTAGGTTTATAGAGACGGGTAATGAAGTAAGTCAATACATAAATGAATTGGAGCCATATAAATTAGAAATTGTCGACTTTAGTATGTATGAAGACAATAAAAAAAGATTAGAACAGTGGATTGAAGGACAAATCAAAAAAAGATTTAACATCATACAATCAAGGTTATTTGATTTTGCAGCGGTAAAAGTTTCAGAGGGTGAAACTGGAATATTTGTGAGGATGCATCACATTATCTGTGATGGATGGTCTGCAGAGATGGCTGCAAGGGAGATCTTAACGTTATATTCTAACTATATGTTGGAGGAAAAACAACAAATAATAAGGACATGCTCCTATTTAGAATTTATTCAAAAAGAAACTGAATACTTGCAATCAGAAAAATTCATTGAAGATAGAGATTTCTGGATAAGTAAGTTTAGTAAGGAACCTGAGTTTTTATCACAAGAGCCTGATGGAGAAATATTAGGAAATAGAGTTACCTTCAAAATTCACAAGGATGTACTGGAGAAAATAAGGAGTTTTGGACACTCAATGAATACTTTTTTCTCTGCTATTACGCTTATTTACTATAACAAAATAAGTCAACAAGAAGATTTATCATTGGGTATTCCAATTTTTAACCGTTATGGGTTAAGACAAAAAAGAACCTTTGGAATGTTTACAAGTACTATGCCTTTTAGAATGCAACTTGATAATGAAATTTCTTTTTCTGATTTTCTTAGTTGTATCTCTAAGGAAATGAAAGAATATTTAAAGCATCAGAAATATCCTTATGATATTTTAATTCAGGATTTAAATGCTGAAAGTAAGAGAATAGATAGGCTTTATAGTATTGCTGTCAATTGTTATAATACAAGCTTTGCTCAGAAAGCAGCAGATCTTGAAGTGGATTTTTTTGATATGTACGGTGGATATCAATTCTATAACCTCCAAATCATAGTTAAGGAGTGGGGAGAAGGAGCTGATATTTCCTTTGACTATAAAAGAGATTTATATTCTGATGAAAGCATAGAGGATCTATATAAGTATTTTATAAATATAATAGAACAAGGTTATCAAAATAAACAATGTAAACTGATTGATATTAAGCTTGTTTCTGACGAAGTCATCAATTCTATAGTTTACAAGTTCAATGATACTAAGAAGGATTATCCTAAGGATAGAACTATTGTACAGCTATTTGAAGAGCAAGTTTTAAAGACTCCAAATAAGGTAGCTGTTTCTTTCGAAAATAAAACTTTAACTTATGATGAACTGAATAAAAGAGCAAATAAATTGGCTCATGGTTTAATAATGAAAGGCATGAAACAAGAAAATATTGTGGCTTTAATGGTTTCTCATTCATTAGAATTATTTATTGGAATTATGGGAGCATTGAAGGCTGGATGTGCTTACTTACCAATAGATCCAAATTACCCAAGAGAACGTATAGAATATATATTAGAGGACTCTAAAGCAGCTATTTTGATTACGGATGCTGAGGACCAAAGCAATGTAAGCAAATTTAATCTTGAAGTAATTAATTTGAATGATGAAAGAGTTTACTCTAAGAAAATAGAGAATCCTACTTCTATTGCTAAGCCTCATAATCTTGCTTATTTAATATATACATCTGGCTCAACAGGAAAGCCAAAAGGAACTATGATTGAGCATAGAGGGCTAGTAAATTATATTTGGTGGGCTAAAGAAAGCTATGTTAAAGATCAAGATGATGTATTTGCTGTTTACTCTTCTCTTGCGTTCGATTTAACTGTTACATCAATTTTTACTCCATTGATAAGTGGTATAGAAGCGGCTGTATATAGAGATGATCAAAAAGAATATGTATTATTTAGAATTATAAAGGATAAAAAGGCTACAATAGTTAAATTAACACCTGCACATCTTTCGCTGATAAAGGACTTAGATAACGAAGAATCTTCAGTAAGAAGATTTATAGTTGGGGGAGAAGATTTTAAAACATCATTAGCGGAGAAGGTTCATGAGAGTTTTAAAGGCAAAATTGAAATGTTCAACGAATATGGACCAACTGAAACTGTAGTTGGATGCATGATTTACAAATATCAATTAGGTATAGATACAGAGGGGTCTGTTCCAATAGGTATACCAGCTGATAATGTAATGCTGTATATTCTTGATAAAAATTTATTGCCTGTTGCCCCAGGTCAAGTAGGTGAGTTGTATATTTCAGGAGATGGCGTAGCTAGGGGATATATAAATAAACCTGAAATCACCAAAGAGCGATTTATTCCAAATCCTTTTATTGATGGATATAGAATGTATAAAACAGGAGATTTAGCTTTTCTAAATAAAGATGGTGTATTAGTTTACAAGGGAAGAGAAGATTTTCAAGTTAAGATAAGAGGTTTTAGGATAGAGCTTGGAGAGATTGAATGTGCTCTTGAGCGATATAAAGGTATTAAAAGTGCTGTAGTTTTGGATGTAAAAAGTAAAAATAGTAATGTGTCATTGTGTGCATTTATAGTAATTGAAGAAAGTATTGACTTAGATAATGTGAATGAATTTTTAAGAGATAATATACCAGAGTATATGGTTCCTTCTAATATCATTATAATTGATGATATACCATTGTCTCCAAATGGTAAAGTTGATAGAAATAAGCTACCTATTCCAGATTTAACTGCTTCAACAGACTTGATTCTTCCGCAAAAGGAAATAGAAAAGAATATTTCTAAGGTATTTGCAGAAATTCTTGAAGTGGAAGTTGTTGGAATTAATGATGGCTTTTATTCTCTTGGTGGTGATTCAATAAAAGCAATTCAAGCTGCTTCTAAATTAAGTGATATAAATCTTAGAGTATCTGCTGGAGAGATTATAAAGTATCAGACTATATCGAAAATTATAAGTTATGTAGAGAATATAAGTTCTGAAGTATCTAAGTACGAACAAGGTACGATAAGTGGTGTATTTGATACCACTCCAATTGTAAGTTGGTTTTCTGAACAAGCTTTTAAAGAAAAGAATTATTACAATCAATCAATTCTTATTGAAACAAAGAAAGCTTTGGATAAGGAATTAATGGAGAAAGCATTTAAGCAGGTAATTGAGCACCAAGATAGCTTAAGACTAAATTATGAAATTGAAAAGGGTAAGCTATTCTACAATAACAATCATTTGAATGATGATTTCACTTTAGAATATGAAGCTATAGAAGATGGAGAAGATATTGATTCTCATATTATTAAGATGGGAATAGAATTGAAATCAGCATTTGATATTACTAATGATTTATTGATTAGAGCAAAAATTATTGAAGCTAAAAATAAATCCCTACTATTAGTGACTATGCATCATTTAGTAGTAGATGGTGTATCATGGCGTATTTTTGTTGAACAATTATTTATAGTATATAATGGGTTGACTAGTGGGATCAAAGTTAGGTTGCCAGAAAAAACTGCATCAATGTTAGAATGGCAAAGAGGCCTTCTAGAATATTGCAACACTTTAAAAGAAAATAAGGTTCTTATTGACTATTGGAACAACCAAAAAGACAATAGTTTCTGTATAAGGGAAGATTTTCAATTTAATTGTCAGTGTGGATGTGATATAGTACAGGAAAAGCAAAGTTTGGGGGTAGATACTACTCAAAAACTATTGAAGGATGCAAATAGTACTTATAATACAGAAGTAATAGACTTGTTAGTTGCATCATTGTATGTTTCCCTTAGAAAGCTTACTGGTAGCAATAATATTCAAATTGATATGGAGGGGCATGGAAGAAACTTAGATAGCGTTGACGTAACAAAAACTGTTGGTTGGTTTACTTCTATATTTCCAGTAAAATTGGAAACTAATGATGAAGATTTAGGAAGTATAATAAAAACAACTAAGGAAGTAATGCGAAATATACCAGACAAAGGACTAAGCTACGGTGTATTAAGGTATATGGATAAGTCCATTAATAATCAATATATTAAACCAGAAGTAAGATTTAATTACCTAGGTCAGTTTGGAGAGCTAAATGGAAATGGTGATTATCAAATAATTAATGAATATACTGGATCTGATAGTTCATCAAAAAATCATATTACAGCAAAAGTTGATATTAACTGCATGATAATTAATGGCGATTTAGTGGTTGAAATCAGTTACTGTAGTAAAGAGTTTGCGAAATCTACTATAACACAGATTATAGATAGTTTTATAGGTAATATTAAGACTATAGTTAATTTTACATGTGATCAAGAGGAAATATATTTTACTCCATCAGATTTCAAAGTAGCGGATATTTCAGAAGATGATTTAGATGCCTTATTCCAATAAATGTAGGAGATTATCGTTCAAGTATTGGCCTGAATATTTTTGAGTCAATGTTAATATGAAAATTGTAAATAGTTATGCAGATACTTGAACCTATCTACATAAAATATTAAGAAAACCATAAAGGTGTGAAATAATAATGAAAATTGCAAGATATAAAGATATGTCAGCTTTTGTTTCTATTTGGATAGGACAAGTTGTTTCTATAATAGGTACTGGGTTAACTGGTTTTGTTTTAGGATTACAAGTTTACCAGAAAACAGGGTCTGTAACTCAGTACACGCTTATAGCTATGTTCACAGTGCTTCCTGGAATTGTAATTTCTCCGTTCTCAGGGGTGCTGGTAGATCGATATGATAGAAAAAAAGTTATGATTTTCAGTAATTTAATTGCCTCAATTAGTATTTTTTTTATTGTGGTAATGTTCTATATGGGAGATTTTAAAGTATCAATAATATACTTAAGTATGGCAATATGTTCCGTTTGTAGTGCATTTCAAGTAGCAGCTTATACTGCATCCATTAGCTTATTAGTACCTAAGAAACATCTTGTAAGGGCAAATGGTATGGTGCAAATTGGGGATGGAGTCTCAAAGTTAATAGCACCGCTGTTAGCAGGTTTTTTATCAGCGAAAGTTGATATTTGGGCTGTTATTATAATTGACTTTATTACATTTTTGATAGCAATCCTTTCATGTTTAGTGGCTGAAGTTCCTCTTTTAGAAAAGAAAGATTCTTTAAAAAAGAAAGATAAAACTTTTTTAATGGATGCTTCAGTGGGGTGGAATTATATAAAAGAACGCCCAGGGTTGGTTATGCTTTTGTTTTTCTTTTCAATAATTAATTATTTTGTTACTACTGTCACTATATTAGCTACACCTCTTGCTTTATCATTCACAACTCCAGCTGTATTAGGAGCAGTTTTATCTATAGCTGGATTCGGGATGATTGTAGGGAGTGGTATAGTAATTTTGTGGGGAGGACCAGAACATAAGATATTAGGTATAATGTCTATTATCTTCATCATAGGAATATGTTTGGTTACTGCTGGACTAAAACCATCAATTCCTCTCGTAACTATTTCTGCTTTTTTAATCTTCTTTTTTGTTCCTATACAGCAAAGTTGTAGCAATGCCATTTGGCAATCAAAAGTTCATTTAGACCTTCAAGGTAGAGTGTTTTCAATTAGAAGAATGGTTTCACAGATAGCAATTCCATTGGCATACATTACTTCTGGCCCGTTAGTAGAGTATGTATTTGGACCACTCCTAAAAACCAGTATTGTTAGAGAAAGTATAGGTAGCATAATCGGGATTGGAAAAGGGAGAGAGATTGGGCTAATGTTCATTTTTATGGGAATAACTACTATGGTGGTGTCAATTTTAGGGTATAAATCTGAGTATATTAGAAATATTGAAACTGAATTACCAGATGTTGTATAATAATAGTTGTTAAAGGTGAATAATTATTTGCACAAGGAAGATATAAAATGGATGATAATATATTACAAGATTTAATAGAATCAGTAAAAAGACAGAACCTTCATGTTCTAAGCGTAGTTGTAAGAAAAGATGGAGATATAATTGCTGAGCATCACTTCAAAACACCAAAGCCAACACTTTTGTGGTCTGTAAGTAAGACATTCACCTCTATGGCAATTGGAATTGCAGAGAGTGAGGGATATTTTAGTTTAGGAGATAAAGTAGTAGAGCATTTTGCAAGTGATATTGAGGGTGCTATAGAAGGAAATGATAATTTAAGTAAAATGACAATTCATGATTTGCTTTGCATGGGAACTGGACATGCAAGATGTCCAATGGACGAGGTAATAAAAAATAATGGGCCTTTTGATAACATCAGTAAGCTCTTTTTTGAGGAACCTGTGGTCTATGAAGCAGGTAAGCATTTTGTATATAATAATGGTGCAACTTATATGCTTTCAAAGCTTATTACTGTTACAACAGGATATAATTTGAAAGAATATCTAATGCCTCGTATTTTTAGACCATTAGAAATAGCCGAGCCATATTGGGAAGCTGATATAAATGATATATCATTCGGATGTAATGGATTATATTTAACAGCTCTAGATTTATCAAAAGCTGGTCAATTGCTACTTAATAAAGGTAGATGGAATGAAAAACAGATTATACCAGAAGCTTATATTGCAAAAGCTACAAAAGTTCAAATAGATACAGCTCATTTAAATGACTATTATATAACTGCTGACCATAAACAAGGTTATGGATATCAAATTTGGATGAATTCATATCCAAACTCTTATCGAATGGATGGATTGTTTGGACAATATGTAGTAATGCTACCAGAGAAAAATGCAGTAGTTACTTACGTTTCAAATGAACCATCAAATATGACGGGGGTTTTAGAATTGACTTGGAATACGTTGGTTGATAAATTATAGTTTCAATAAAAAAGGACTTACTGTATAAGTAGTCCTTAATATTTTTAAGAAGAAAATGAAACAATTCAACTGCATATTCTAATTTAAAGGTTATTTATGAATTTCCTCAAAAAAGCGCAATATGCATCCATCAATAGTCGTAATACTACATTCTCTAGATCCCCATGGTTATGGTACAATATCTGAAATTTGATTCCATCCATTTTCTTTGACAAGCTTATGTAGCGCATCAATTCCGTCAATCATTAGGAAGCCAGCTACACCTTTTATTGGTTCTCCTGTGAATAGATGAAATCCTCTAAATGGAATCAGATGAGCTATTGCCACTTCGCTTGGATAATCGAAAACGCAACCATAGCCTCCATTGCCATCACTATCTCTTGCAACAACATCTCCATACCAACCAAGGACATCTTCAAACCATTTCACAGTTTTATCCATGTCTTTTGTAAAATACACAGCGCCATTTTCTCTAACAACATAACCTCTTTCACTGAACTTACTCATTTTTATAAGCCTCTCTTTCTCAACAAATTCGAAGGTTAGTCTTGGATGAGCATTAAGGTCCATATAGCTATCCCGTGCTGATGATGGTGATATTCCATATAATTTGCTAAAAGCACGAGAAAAAGCAGCTGGAGATTCATAGCCATATTTGAGAGCTATATCAATTACCTTTAAGCCATTATCTTGGAGATCATATGCTGCAAATGTAAGTTTTCTTTTACGAATGTACTCTCCCAATGACATATGTGACAAGAATGAAAATATACGCTGAAATTCCCAACTTGAGCAGCCAACAAATCTTGCTGCAGTAGTCAAACCTATGTTTTAAAATATGCTTAAGGTGTTTATAGCATAATTTTAAAGAAAGCAATAAAAGAATATATATGGTAAAATAGAAATAGGCTATCTTAGTGTATCTAGAGATAGCCTATTATTTAAATATATATATTGCAATTAAGTGTCTAGATCAAGTTTATATACTGTAGTTGAAATGAATGTAGTTTCTTTATTGGAACATATCTAATTGAAACAATTAGAAAGATAACTTAATTATCATGTAAGGAATTTAACTTTGTTTAGATTAGAAGTTTAACTGATACGAATAATGAAAAAATCCTTAGGAGCATATTATTTATTTTAGTATGTGTTGAGGAATTAGAATAAAAGATAATGTTAGCTTGTTATTAGCTATTAAGGAGAAGATGATATGTCAAAAACAGTGGTGCTTGCAGAAAAACCTTCTGTAGGAAGAGAAATTGCAAGAGTTTTAAAATGTACGAAAAGTGGTAATGGGTATATAGAAGGACCAAAATACATAGTAACTTGGGCTCTTGGGCATTTAGTGACTTTAGCTGATCCGGAGGTTTATGATGATAAATATAAGAGTTGGCGATTAGAAGATTTACCTATGCTTCCAAAACCTTTAAAACTTGTGACTATAAAACAAAGTGGAAAACAATTTAACGCAGTCAAAGAGCAATTAAACAGAAAAGATGTAGATGAAATAGTAATTGCAACGGATGCAGGTCGTGAAGGTGAACTTGTTGCAAGATGGATTATAGAAAAGGCAAGAGTTAAGAAGCCTATGAAAAGATTATGGATATCTTCTCAAACAGATAAAGCTATCTTAGACGGATTTAGAAATTTGAAGCCTTCAGCTCAATATGAAAATTTGTATAGGGCGGCACAGTGCAGAGCAGAGGCTGATTGGGTTGTTGGATTGAATGTAACAAGAGCACTAACTTGTAAGTATAATGCTCAATTAACAGCAGGAAGAGTTCAATCAGCTACTTTGGCTATGATTGTTAGCAGAGAAGAAGAAATAAGAACCTTTGTACCAAAAGATTATTTTGTAATTAATGCTAAAGCAAAAGGTTTTAATCTTCAATACAGAGATAAGAACAATAATAGCAATATTTTTGAAGTAGATAAGGTAAATAAGGTTTTATCTGCAGTAAGAGGTAAAGAAGCTAATATAGTAGAAGTTACAGAGAGTTATAAAAAACAATATTCACCAGCTCTTTATGATTTGACTGAGCTTCAAAGAGATGCTAATAGAATCTATGGTTACTCTGCAAAGCAAACTTTATCTATAATGCAGAGATTGTATGAAAATTATAAGGTTTTAACTTATCCAAGAACTGATTCCAGATATCTTTCTACGGATATTGTTGCTACATTGCCTGATAGATTAAGAGCTATTGCCGTTGGAAGCTATAGTGCTGTAGCTAATGAAATTTTAAAAGGAAAGATAACAGGACACAAGGGTTTTGTAGATAATAGCAAGGTTAGTGATCACCATGCGATAATTCCAACAGAAGAAAAAGGAAAGTTAGCACTTTTAAGCAGCGAAGAAAGACATATTTATGATTTAGTAGTTAAGAGATTCTTAGCTGTTATGCTTCCTCCTTATGAGTATCTACAAACAACAATTAAAGCTGATATAAATGGTGAAACTTTTGTGGCTAAAGGCAATGTTATCAAAGCTAAAGGCTGGAAGAAGGTTTATGATAAAGAAGCAACTTTAGCAGAGGATGAGGATGATAAAGATAGTCAAACGCTGCCAGTAGTTAAAAAAGGTGATAAGCTTAATGTAATGAGTATCGACTCAGAAAAGCATAAGACAAAACCACCAGCTAGATTTAATGAAGGTACATTGCTTTCAGCTATGGAAAAACCGCAAAAGTACGTAAGTCTTGATAAAGTTCATGCTAAGACTCTTGGAGAAACTGGCGGTATAGGAACTGTAGCAACACGAGCAGATATTATAGAAAAGTTGTTTAATATGTTCTATATTGAGAAGAACGGCAAAGATATAATTCCAACTTCTAAGGGGAAACAGGTTATAGACTTAGTACCTTCAGAATTAAAGTCCCCATTGCTAACTGCAGAATGGGAACTTGAACTTGAGCGTATTAGTAAAGGGCAAAAGGATTCAAGAGGATTTATTGAAGCAATGAGAAAGTATGCTGCAGAGCTAGTTGATGATGTTAAAGGAAGTAGTGATAAATTTAAACATGACAATCTGACAGGCAAAAAATGTCCTGATTGTGGTAAGTATATGTTAGAAGTAAAAGGTAAGCAAGGTAGAATGCTTGTATGCCAAGACAGAGAATGTGGACACAGAGAAAACCTAGCAAGAATCACCAATGCTCGTTGCCCAGAATGTAAAAAGAAATTAGAACTTAGAGGTCAAGGTGAGGGCAAAATTTATGTTTGCCCAGGATCGAATTGTAACTTTAGAGAAAAGGCTAGTCAATTTGAGAAGAGATTTGATAGCAAATCTGATAAGTTGAATAAAAGAGAAGTTGCAAAGATAATGAATAAATTAAATCAAGAGAAGGAAGATCCGATGGATAGTCCTTTCGCAGATCTTATGAATATGTTTAAAGATAAAAAATAAACATACTAAAAGTCAACTATGAAGTGCTTTCTTCAGGTTGGCTTTTATTATTTGTAATTAATAGATAAGTTTCAAAATCTATTGCAACACTTTTACAATGTGAGTTGTATCATATTTATAACAAGTAAAGAAAATTAATATGGCATAAAACATTAGGGGGTTAATTGTACTACGGAATGGAAGGATGAGTTTTATAATGAATGAGATTTCATTGTGTACAGATGAAATTATCTCACAGGACTTAGATTATTATGGGAATATGCTATTTAGGCTTGCATATTCATATATGAAAAATATTTACGATGCAGAGGATGTAGTACAAGAGGTTTTTATACAATTACTTAAAAATAAGGTGACATTTCAAAACAATGACCATAAAAAGAATTGGTTTATTTGTGTTGCCAGAAATATTTGTAAAAATAAATTAAAATCTGCTTGGTTTAGAAATCGTGTAGAGTTAACGGAAACTCCATATTATGATGAATATAAAGAAAATAATGTTCTTAAAAAAGTAATGCAGCTTCCATTGAAATATAGAGAAATTATATATTTATATTACTATGAAGGTTACACTACGGTAGAAATTGCATCCATAATAGATAAGAAAGAGTCAACAGTACGTTCACTGCTTAGTAGAGGTAGGAAGATATTAAGGAAAGAGTTAAAGGAGGAGTATGATTTTGAGTAAAAAATATAGGGAGCAATTAAATAAAATTGTTATGACTGAAGATATGAAAAAAAGAATACTTCATAATGTACTCAAGGAAGATATAAAAGTTAAAACTTCAGTAATTAAAAAAAATAGCACATTTATAAAAAAAATAAAAATTATTGCTGCATGCTTTACGGTAATTCTATGCTTAAATATTGTAAGTGGCAAGCCTCAATTATTTAAATATAATAATTTAAGTCAGTATGGCATAGATGATGCAAATAAGGAAGTACAAAATATTAAAGTAAGTGGATTATATGATAATAATAGAGGCATATCAAAGAATGATGAACTGAAAGGACCAGAGATTAAAAATCAGTACTCTAGTCAGGACGAAAATTATAAGAAAAATGAATCTTCAAAGCCTGATGAAGATAATAATATAGACAATAGTAGTGATGAAAAAAATCAAATTAGCGAAGATAATAATGCAAATAACCACAATAATAATGTAAATAGAAATAATCAAAACAATAACAATGGAAGCGATGACAGTAATGTAGAAAAACACGATAGTGACGAAACGAAGAACAAGAGTAGCGAGAAGAATAATGAAAAGGAGAATAATGAAAAAGAAGAAATAGGGAAGCCGCCTATACTTACTGCCGGGGAATGGAAAAAAGAATATAAGACATTGGAAGAAGCCGAAGAAGCAATAAAATTTAAAATAGATTATATAAAAGGAATATCAAGTGAATTTGTTATAGATAAAATATCTGTTATAGAAAATAATATGATTGAAATAGAATATAATAATGGACAATATATAGTCATATTTAGAGCTGGAAAGGTAGCCGAGAATATAAGTGGTGATTATAATACATATAAAGTTCAGAATATATATGAAATAAATAAAATAAGTGTAAAGTTACAGGGGAATGAAAATAAAATAGTTAATCTAGCAACTTGGAAAAAGGGTGATATATCATATTCTATTTCATCAAAAAATGGTATTGCTGAAGAGGTAGCATTAAATATGGTTAGGATCAGTTTATATAGTGAATAAAAACGAAAAAGGATACTTAGAGCATAAGAACTTTAAGTATCCTTTTCATTTTTAGTTATACATATTTCAAATAAACGAGATTCATGGGGCATAGTGATTTTAATATGTCCATAGGGTTTTGGATGTAGTTTCGATAATGAGATTTATATGTAGAATTCAAATAAAGATGCTACCTAGAGTTTATTGATATTTGAATAATCATAGAGCCTTTTTATGTAACTTCAATAATGGAAGCTATATATATTAAAAAATAAAGGTGGAAATATGAAATATATTACAGTTATTATATTTTAATAAAAATGCAACTATTTATGGATATGGGTTGTAATACTTAAGTGGAATGATATATTGGGAGGTGTTCTTTATGGACAGTATTAATAAAAAAATTGAGATAACTCATCCGCAAAAGAGGATTTGGTACAATGAGCTAATGTTTCCTAACACACCAATGCATAATATTATATACAAAATTCATATTGCTGGTGACTTAGATATTCATATGTTAGAAAAGGCAATAAATTTAATCATTGAAAAAAACGATTCATTTAGACTAAAATTCTATGAAGAAGATGGAAAATTATATCAATATGTAAGTGAATATAAATTTATTAATATAAATTTCTTAGATTTTACTTTATATAGCGATGATGCTAAAAGTAAATTTAAGGAGTTTTATACAGAGGAAGGCACAAAGATTTTATACAAACAAAATGAACTTCTGTTTAAGTGTTTTATTTATAGAATTGATGAAGAAAATATGGGGGTATGTTTTTTTATTCATCATCTTATTTGTGATGGAATGTCTTGTAATATATTACTTAAACAACTTTTTAATGTATATGAGCAATTGTGTAATAATGAAACTATAAAATCTGAGGTTGAAAATTCATATATAGATTTTATATATGAGGAAAAGGAATATTTAAATTCCCAAGAGTTTGAAGAGAATAAAAAGTTCTGGAAGGACAAGTTTTCAAATCTAAATGAAAATTCTTTATATATAAACTCTAAAAGTGCTAAATCAAAAACAAAATTGTTTCCATTAAATGAAGGTATATGTGAAGAACTTAAAAAATTTTTGAATGAAAAAAAAGTTTCACTAAATAAATTCTTTATTTCTCTTTCAAGTATATATATGAGCAGAATATTGAATGACAATGATATAACCCTAGCAGTTGCTTGCTTTAATAGAAGTAATGAACGTCAAAGAAATACCATAGGTATGTTTACAGGAACAATGCCTTTAAGAATAAATATAGAAGAAAGTAATACTATTAATGAATTTTTAGATTATCTAAATATAGAACTTAAAAGCTGTTACTATAATCAAAAATATCCATATGATTTATTAGCACAAGACTTAGAATTAAAGAAAAAAGGAGTTGATTCTTTATTCAAGTTTTGCGTAAATTACTATGTGTTTGAAAGTTATAATTGTGGTAATTTTAATGATGTATCTATTAGCAGTGAAGCTTTGCCACAGGAGTATACAAATATTCCATTACATATCTTTATTAAGGAATATAAAAAAGATGGAAAGATAGAAATAGAGGTTCAGTATAGAATAGAGGATTATACAGAGCAGCAAGTTATACAAATGGTTAAGGGAATGGAAGTTATTGCTAACAACATTATTAAGAATTCAAATGTAAAAATATCAGAGTTACAAATAGTTTCTGAAGAAGAAAAAAACATTATATTAAATGAGTTTAATAATAGAAAAAGAAAATACAATGATAATAAAACAATAAAAGAATTATTTGAAGAGGTGGTTGAAAAGGCACAAGATAAAACTGCTCTTGTATCAAAGGGCGAGTATCTTACATATAAACAATTAAATGAAAAAACAAATCAACTTGCCAACTTATTGGTAAGAAAAGGTGTGAAAAAGGATGAGATAATTCCAATATTATGCGATCGGAGTATAGATACAATAGTTGCTATGTTAGCTGTTATAAAAAGTGGAGCTGCATATTTGCCAATAGATGAAGATTACCCAAAAGCGAGAATAAATTATATGCTTAAGGACAGCAATAGTAGAATACTTTTAATTAAAAAGCATCAGATAGAAAAGGTCGATTTAGAAAAAGTTAATATACAATTAGTGGATTTAAATGATGAAGAAATATTTAAGGGAAACAAAGAAAATATTAAAAATATAAATTCACCAGAGGATTTAGCATATGTAATTTATACTTCAGGATCAACTGGAAATCCTAAAGGGGTATGCGTTGAGAATAGACATTTAATAAAACTTGTTGATAGCCCTGAGTATATTGAAGTTAAAGAAAGTGATAAAGTCCTTCAATCTGGATCATTATCTTTTGATGCATCAGTATTTCAAATTTGGATTGCATTACTTAATGGGATAACTCTACATTTAGAAGATAACAACTTAATAATTAATGACACAGCACTAGAAGCTTATATCGATAATAATAAAATAACTCTAATGCTTATGCCAACTCCATTATTTAACCAATATAGTGAAAGCAATATAGCTATATTTAAAAATTTGAGATGTTTAATAGTAGGGGGAGATGTCTTAGTTAGTAAAACAGTAAGCAAAATAACTCAATTATATAACGATTTTAAAATTATAAATGCATATGGACCAACAGAAAACACAGTGATTTCAACAGTATATGAAATTAAGGGGCAATGGGATAAAAATATAGCTGTACCAATTGGTATTCCAATAGTTGATTCAACAGCTTATATAATGGATAAACATAATAATCTTCTTCCAATAGGAGTTCCTGGGGAGCTATGTGTAGGTGGAGATAGAATTGCAAGAGGATATTTAAACAGAGAAGAGCTTACAAAAGAAAAGTTTATAGAAAATCCTTATGTAAAAGGAGAAAGAATATATAGAACTGGTGACCTTGCAAAATGGATGCCAGATGGCAATATATACTTTATGGGGAGAATTGACTATCAAGTAAAAATCAACGGTTTTAGAATAGAACTTCAAGAAATTGAAGCACAGATATTAAAATATTCAAAGATAAAAGAAGCAGTTGTGGACGATAAAAAGGATTATAGCGGGAACAAGTATTTATGTGCATACGTTGTAAGTGACGAAAAAATTTCTTCTAAGGAGATAAAGGACTTCTTAGAGAAGGAACTCCCAAATTATATGATTCCTTCGTACATAATGCAACTTGAAAGAATGCCTGTTAATTCTAATGGAAAGATCGATAGAAAAGCATTGCCTGTTCCTGATTTATCGCAGCATACAACAAAATTTATAGAACCTAGAACTGAAATGGAGCAAAAACTTGAGCAAATTTGGTGTAAGTTATTTAAGGTACAAAAAGTATCTATTAAAGACAATTTCTTTGAGCTTGGGGGAAATTCACTTATAGCTATAAGTTTGGTTTCTAAAATTCATAAAGAACTTAAGCTTAAAATTATTGTTACAGATATATTTAGTAATCCTTCCATAGAAGAATTGGCAGGATATTTAAATAGTATTACTACAAATGAAGCTTTAAGCTTTAGAGAAATTGAAAAGGTAGAAGAAAGAGAATATTACGAAGCATCAGCAGTGCAAAAAAGAATATATGCAATAAATCAAAGAAATGTAGATAGCACAAACTATAATATACCTATTGCATATTTAATTAAAGGTAATTTTCATAAGGAAGGTTTTGAAAAATCAATTTGTCAATTGATAAATAGGCATGAAGCATTAAGGACAAGTTTTCATGTGATGGATGAAAATATATTTCAGAAGGTACATTCAAAAGTAGACTTTAAAGTAGATTATATAAAGGTTTATAGTAAATTTGATATAAACAAAGTTCAAGCTGAAAAACTTATAAAACCCTTTGATTTAAGTAAAGCCCCTCTTATTCGTGGAAACGTAATTGAATTTTCTGATACTTCAATTTTAATGATAGATATACACCATATTGTGGCAGATGGCGTTTCAATGAGTATAATAACAAAAGAATTATCTTCGTTATATAATGGGGATAAACTTAACGAGATAAAAATTCAATATAAAGATTTTTCACATTGGCAAAGTAAGTTATATAAAGATGGTTTATTAGAGCTTCAAGAAAGATATTGGGTTGATAAGTTTCAAGGAGAGATTCCAAAGTTAAATGTACCATTGGATTATAAAAATGGGCAAGATGAAAATTTTCAAGGAGATACAATAAATTTTGAAATAAGCAAAAATTTAACAGAAAGAATAAATAAAACTATTACTGCGCTAGGTATAACAAAGTTTATGTTTTATGTAGCGGCATACAACGTGCTATTGTACAAGTATACGAATCAAGAAGATTTAATAATAGGGACTCCAGTAGCAGGGAGAACTCATGAAGACCTTAAAGGTACCGTAGGTATGTTTGTTAATACATTGCCACTAAGAAATAGAATAATTAAGAATATGAGTTTTAGAGATTTCTTAGAGCAAGTAAAGGGAACCTCTCTGGAGGCTTTTGAAAATCAAAACTATGATATTAAGAATTTAATTGAGAAATTAAATATAAAGAAGGATTCTCTTTTTAATGTTATTTTTTCTTTTGAAAATGTAAATATTGAAAATTTAAAATTCAACGGCGCACAAATAGAACCATATAAATTTAAGAATGATGTAGCAAAGTTTCCTATTTCTATGGTGCTTAATGAAGGCAAGGAAAAAATATTAGGTGAATTAGAGTATCAAACAGCATTATATAAAAAGGAGACAATAGAAAATTTTGCAGAACATTATATTAATATCCTTACAAAGCTTACAAACGATTTAGATAAACCTATTGATGAGTTTGATATTTTATCTGAGGCAGAGAAAGATATAATAGTGAAGAGATTTAAAAACATAAAAAGAGAAGATGTAAGAGATAAAACAATAAAAGAATTATTTGAAGAAGTGGCTGAAAAGGCACAAGATAAAACTGCACTTGTATCAAAGGGAGAACATTTAACGTATAAACAATTAAATGAGAAAGCAAATCAACTTGCTACCTTATTGGTGAGAAAAAGTGTGAAAAAGGATGAGATTATTCCAATATTATGTGACAGGAGCATAGATACAATAGTTGCTATGCTGGCTATTATAAAAAGTGGAGCTGCATACTTGCCAATAGATGAAGATTACCCAAAAGCAAGAATAGATTATATGCTTGAGGATAGTAAGAGTAAAATACTTTTAATTAAAAAGCATCAGTTTGAAAAGGTAAATTTAGAAAAGGACAATATAGAATTAGTAGATTTAAATGACGAAGAAATATTTAAGGGAAACAAAGAAAATATTAGAAATATAAATTCACCAGAGGACTTAGCGTATGTAATTTATACTTCAGGCTCAACCGGAAATCCTAAAGGGGTATGCGTTGAGAATAGGCACTTAGTAAAACTTGTTGACAATCCTGATTATATTGAAGTTAAAGAAAGTGATAAAGTTCTTCAATCTGGATCATTATCTTTTGATGCATCAGTATTTCAAATTTGGATTGCATTACTTAATGGGATAACTCTACATTTAGAAGATAACAACTTAATAATTAATGACACAGCACTAGAAGCTTATATCGATAATAATAAAATAACTCTAATGCTTATGCCAACTCCATTATTTAACCAATATAGTGAAAGCAACATAGCTATATTTAAAAATTTGAGATGTTTACTAGTAGGGGGAGACGTCTTAGTTAGTAAAGCAGTAAGCAAAATAACTCAATTATATGACAATTTAAAAATTATAAATGCATATGGACCAACAGAAAACACAGTGATTTCAACAGTATATGAAGTAAAGAGACCGTGGAATGAAAATATAATTGTACCAATTGGCATTCCAATGGCTGATTCAACAGCTTATATAATGGATAAACATAATAACCTTCTTCCAATAGGAGTTGCTGGGGAATTATGTGTAGGTGGAGATAGAATTGCAAGAGGATATTTAAACAGAGAAGAGCTTACAAAAGAAAAGTTTATAGAAAATCCTTATGTAAAAGGAGAAAGAATATATAGAACTGGTGACCTTGCAAAATGGATGCCAGATGGCAATATATACTTTATGGGGAGAATTGACTATCAAGTAAAAATCAACGGTTTTAGAATAGAACTTCAAGAAATTGAAGCACAGATATTAAAATATTCAAAGATAAAAGAAGCAGTTGTAGCCGATAAAAAGGATGATAATGGGAACAAATATTTATGTGCATACGTTGTAAGTGACGAAAAAATTTCTTCTAAGGAGATAAAGGACTTCTTAAAGAAGGAACTTCCAAATTATATGATTCCTTCGTACATAATGCAACTTGAAAGAATACCTGTTAATTCTAATGGAAAAATTAATAGAAAAGCATTGCCTGTTCCTGATCTATCACATGATGAAATAGAAGTTATAAAACCTAGAACTGAAATGGAGCAAAAACTTGAGCAAATTTGGTGCAAGCTATTTAAGACACAAAAAGTATCCATTAAGGACAATTTTTTTGAACTTGGGGGAAATTCACTTATAGCTATAAGTTTGGTTTCTAAAATTTATAAAGAGCTTGAGCTTAGAATTGCTGTTACAGATGTATTTAGAAATCCTTCCATAGAAGAGTTGGCAGGATATTTAAATAGTATGACTGTAGGATATTTAAATAGTACTACTACAGATGAATCTTTTAACTTTAGAGAAATTGAAAAGGTAGAAGAAAAAGAATATTATGAAGCGTCAGCAGTACAAAAAAGAATATATGCAGTAAATCAAAAAAATGTAGATATTACAAACTATAATATACCTATCGCATATTCAATTAAAGGTAATTTTAATAAGGAAAGTTTTCAAAGATCAATTCGTCAATTGATAAATAGGCATGAAGCATTAAGGACAAGTTTTCATGTGATGGATGAAAATATATTTCAGAAGGTACATTCAAAAGTAGACTTTAAAGTAGATTATATAAAGGTTTATAGTAAATTTGATATAAACAAAGTTCAAGCTGAAAAACTTATAAAACCCTTTGATTTAAGTAAAGCCCCTCTTATTCGTGGAAACGTAATTGAATTTTCTGATACTTCAATTTTAATGATAGATATACACCATATTGTGGCAGATGGCGTTTCAATGAGTATAATAACAAAAGAATTATCTTCGTTATATAATGGGGATAAACTTAACGAGATAAAAATTCAATATAAAGATTTTTCACATTGGCAAAGTAAGTTATATAAAGATGGTTTATTAGAGCTTCAAGAAAGATATTGGGTTGATAAGTTTCAAGGAGAGATTCCAAAGTTAAATGTACCATTGGATTATAAAAATGGGCAAGGTAAAAATTTTCAAGGAGACACAATAAATTTTGAAATAAATGAAGCATTAACAGAAAGCATAAATAAAACTATTACTGGTCTAGGTGTAACAAAGTTTATGTTTTATATAGCAGCGTACAACGTACTGTTGTACAAGTATACAGGTCAAGAAGATTTAATAGTAGGAATTCCAGCAGCAGGGAGAACTCATGAAGACCTTAAATACACAGTAGGTATGTTTGTTAACACATTACCATTAAGGAATAGAATAATTGGGCATAGGAGTTTTAGAGATTTCTTAGAGCAAGTAAAGGTAACCTCCTTGGAAGCTTTTGAAAATCAAAACTATGATCTTAAGAATTTAATTGAAAAGTTAAATATAAAGAATGATTCTCTTGTTGATGTTATTTTTTCTTTTCAAGATGTAAGTATTGAAAATTTAAAATTAAACGATTCACAAGTAGAAACTTATAAATTTAAAAATAACATAGCAAAATTCCCTATTTCTATGATATTTAATGAAAGCAAGGAAAAAATATTAGGTGAATTAGAGTATCAAACAGCATTATATAAAAAAGAGACAATAGAAAATTTTGTAGCACATTATATTAATATCCTTACAAAGCTTACAAACGATTTAGATAAACCTATTGATGAGTTTGATATTTTATCTAAGACAGAGACGGATTTAATATTAAAAAAATTTAATAACACAAAAAGAAAATATGCAAGAGATAAAACAATAAAAGAATTATTTGAAGAAGTGGCTGAGAAGATGCAAGATAAAACTGCCATTGTATCAAAGGGAGATTGCCTAACGTATAGACAATTAAATGAAAGATCAAATCAGATTTCTAAGCTATTAGTGAGAATGGGAGTGAAAAAAGAAGACATTGTTTCTATAGTATGTGATAAGAGCATAGATACTATAATTGCTATGCTGGCTATTATAAAAAGTGGAGCTGCATATTTGCCAATAGATGAAGATTATCCAAAAGCAAGAATTGATTATATGATTAAAGACAGCAACAGTAAAATACTTTTAATTAAAAAACATCAGTTGGAAAAGGTGAATTTGAAAAAACTTAATATACAATTGATGGATTTGAATGATGAAGAAATATTTAAGGAAAGCAAAGAAAACCTTCAAACTACAAATTTACCAGAGGATTTAGCATATGTAATTTATACTTCAGGCTCAACTGGTAACCCTAAGGGAGTATGCGTTGAAAATAGAAATTTAGTAAACCTTATTACTAATGCTGATTATATTAGAATCAAAGAAAATGATAAAGTTCTTCAGGCTGGGTCATTATCTTTTGATGCATCGGTATTTCAAATTTGGATCGCATTACTTAATGGGATAACCTTACACTTAGAAAATAACAACTTAATAATTAATGATGCAGCACTAGAAACTTATATTGATGATAATGAAATAACGATAATGGTTATGCCAACTCCCCTATTTAATCAATATAGTGAAAGTAATGAAGAGATCTTCAAAAATTTAAGATGTTTACTTGTGGGGGGAGATGTTTTATCCAGTAAGCAGGTAAGTAAAATAACCCAAAGATATAAGGACTTAAAGATTCTAAATGGATATGGTCCAACAGAAAATACAGTTGCTTCAACGATATATGAAGTTACGAAAAAATGGGATGAAAACATAGTAGTGCCTATAGGGACTCCAATAGCTAATTCAACAGCTTACATACTTGATAAGAATAATAACCTACTTCCAATAGGAGTTCCAGGGGAATTATGTGTAGGTGGAGATGGAATCACAAGGGGATATTTAAACAAAGAAGAACTTACAAAAGAAAAGTTTATAGAAAATCCTTATGTGAAAGGAGAAATAATATATAAAACTGGTGACCTTGCAAAATGGCTTCCAGACGGTAATATACAATTTATAGGTAGAATTGACTATCAAGTAAAAATCAACGGTTTTAGAATAGAACTCCAAGAAGTTGAAGCAGAATTAATAAAATATCCAAAGGTAAAAGAAGCGGTTGTAGATGATCAAAAGGATTATAGCGGGAACAAGTATTTATGTGCATACATTGTAAGTAACGAAAAAATTTCTCCTAAAGAGATAAAGGGCTTCTTAAAAAAGGAACTTCCAAACTATATGATTCCATCGTATATAATGCAACTTGAAAGTATACCTATGAATTCTAGTGGAAAAATTGATAGAAAAGCATTGCCTATACCTAAATTGACTGATCTAAATGAGGAATATATAGCTCCTAAAAATAGTGTTGAAGAAAAGATATCAGAGGCATGGAGTAAAACATTGGGTTTAAAAGAAATAAGTACGGATTCTAATTTCTTTGAAATTGGCGGTAATTCATTAAAAGCAATTTCAGTAGTTTCAAGGTTAGCAACAGAATTTATTATTGCTATAAATGATATGTTTAAATATCCAACTATTAAGCAATTGGCTTTAAATATTAAGTTAAAAAAGGAAGCACCAAGTTTAAAGAATAATGAAGTTCAAGGTCAGGTAGCTGCAACTTTGTTTGAGGAAGAAAATCAAATTCCAAAAGCTATAGAACCATTGTACCACTCGTACAGAGATGATATTAAAAGATATACAAGTATTAATTTGAATGATGAAGTTGTTTATAAGAATATTTTACTAACAGGTGCTACAGGTTATGTTGGCGTAAATATTTTAAAGGAACTTTTATTAAGTACAGATAGTAAAATATATTTGCTATTAAGAGGAAAAGACACTAAAGAAGCAGAGGATAGAATTATACAGAAAACTACTTTTTATTTTGGACAGGAGTTTTATCATAAATATAAGAATAGAGTAATGATATTAAAAGGAGATATATCAGAGAAATATCTAGGTTTAGATATTGATAGTTATGAAAAGTTATCTTTAAAAATAGATTGTATAATTAATTCTGCAGCTAATGTAAAACATTATGGAAGATATGAGGAGTCTTACAATATAAATGTTTTAGGAACAAAGCACTTGCTTGATTTTGCTAAGGAAGGTTTGTTAAAAGATTTTAATCAAATATCTACTATTAGCGTTGGAAGTGGACGTGTTTCTAATAAAGACTTAGTCATGTTTTCAGAGGAGGATATTTATATTGGGCAGGAATCTGATAATGTATATGTGCGTTCAAAATTAGAGGCTGAAAAATTAGTTCAAGAAGCTAGTAAAGATCTATTAAATACTAAAATATTTAGGCTTGGAAATGTAACTTTTAATTATGAAACAGGAATATTTCAAGAAAATATAGCAGAAAATGCGGTTTATAGAAATATAAAAGCTTTTATCAGACTAAATTGTATACCTAAAATAAAAGAAAATATTTTTGATTTTTCTTATGTAGATCAATTATCTAAAGCAGTCATTCTTCTTTTTAACAAGGTCAACTGTAAGAATCAAGTGTTTCATATAGAAAATCCTGAAAAAATAGGAACTATGGATTTGGCAAAGATCCTAGAAAGAAAATATGAAAAATTAGAACTTAAAAGTATTGATGAATTTAGAGAATATATTTCTTTAAAGAGTGAAGATGAAGAATTAAAGGAATATGTTGATGATGTTATGGTTCACTTAGGTTTGCTTGAAAATTATAATTCAACAACCTTTATGACTGTTAGCGATAGAACAAATGCTATTCTGAAAAAATTAGGTTTTCAATGGAGTCAATTGAATAAGGCTGCTGTTGAAAGAATGCTTGATTATTGTGAAAGAGTTAATTTTTTATAGATATAAGATTTATAGCTTTATAAATTTGTTTTTATAAGAAGTATTGCAACTTATTAATTAAGTTTATTTAAGTATCCCCTATAGGATAATACAGGAAAAATACATCTGTATTATTCTGTAGGGGATATTGCGTTTAAGATAAATTATTGAAAAGTTTTTGATTAGTAGAAGAATAAAATTTTCTACTTTGTCTATCATAAAAAATAGGTGATTTTTTAATACTCGATGAAAGTAGCTTTTCCCTATATGCAAAGATTGAAATATGAAATTTATATGTAAAGGTTACTTTAGATATAGTATATAAGAACCAGATTTGCAAGGAGGTTCATTTGATGAATTATATCTTAAAAAACTTAATAGTTCTAGCAGCCAGTACTGCAACGATAAAAGTTTTAGGCAGAGATAATAGTAGAATTAGTAAGCATAACAATTTACCAGATTTTAAAGGTATTGTTGAAGTGAGGCATGCTATTGATGGGAGGATAAGATTTTATATCCCTATTCTTAGAAATAATGAGCAAGCAAAAAATGTATTAGCCAATGAACTAAAGAAAATTGGATCAGTCAGAAGTATAGAAGCTAACACAAATATTGGAACGCTTATTATAAACTATGATAATAGACGTATGGAACCACAGTTATTGATTGCTGTAATAATAAAGCTTTTATGCCTTGAAGAGGAAGTGTCAAAAAAACCAGTACCTGTACTAAGCAACGAAATGCAACTGGTGAAGGATTCAATAAATATGGCTATATATAATAAATCAAAAGGTATAGTAGATGGAAGGTCTATTTTGATACTAGCACTTCTCAGTTCAGCAGCATATAGATTTTATACTGGTACTGGCAATAAAGTAGGTCCTACAACTTGCTTAATGTGGGCGCTTTCATATCTTGATTAAGGGGAGTGATTAATGATAGGTATTAAAGAAATGCTTAGATATAGTTTAACAAAAACTAGAGTGGTACACAGCTTGCCAGGAAGAATACGATTAAAAGTTCCTCATCTTAACAGAGTACCTATACAACATAGAAACCATCATAGTGAGATCCTTCATGCTATTAGAATTCTTAATGGAATTGAAGATGTCACCATTAACTATGATTTAGGTACTGTTTTAATTACTTATGATACAAAAGTTTTATATGAAAGAAAGTTATTAGCTTGGGTAGACAGAGTTATACAAGTAAACATTGATAATGTAGAACTGTTTAGAAGATATGGTGAAACTAATCTACAGTATGTTATCAATACAATAGAACACCAGCTTAAAGATATAGTAAAAGAATATTCCTAAACTTAGGAGGAAAAAATGTTAAATACATCATACCAAAGAAGAATAAGATCTACTGTTATACATAGCTTACCTGGGAGGGTAAGGATTAGATGTGATCAGCTTAAAGGTTCAGATAAAGATAAATTATTAAAAGATATAAAGAAAATAGCATTCATTAAAAATGCTAATATTAACACTATAACTGGCACAGCGTTGCTATTTTATGATGGTAATGAAGCTAATTTAAATATAGTAGAAGATTGTTTTAATAATTTAGTAATTAAGCAAAGTTATAGAGTTAAGAAGGAGTTAGCTTATGAAGCTAAGACGAATGGACAGAAAATATGTAGTGAAAAAGGTGGATCAATTTCCCGTATAATCACAAGAATGGGAGTTTCTTTAGGGACATTAGTTTATACTATGGCAAGAAAGAAGAATGTATATACGTTGACACAAGAAATTGGATACAAGAGGCTTCTTACAGGTCCTTCAATTATAAGTTTAGCGTTAACAGCACCAATTTTTAAAAGTGGATTCCTGTCATTGATTAAAACTAAACGGCCTAATGAAGATACATTAACAGCTACAGCGATATTGTCTAGTCTTTTGTTGGGGAAAGATGTATCAGCTTTAGTAATTATTCTACTTTCAAATACAGCTGAATTATTGACTGAATATACTGCCCAAAGAACTAGAAAATCAATTCAGGATATGCTTAGCTTAAACAGTGAGTTTGCATGGAAAGTTTTAAGAGACGGTTCAGTAAAGAAAGTAAAGATGAATGAAATAAACAAAGACGATGTTGTTATTGTTCATACTGGAGAAAAGATTTGTGTAGATGGTAGAGTAGTGACTGGTGAAGGTGCTGTAGATCAATCGCCTATTACAGGAGAATATATGCCTGTACTAAAAAAAGAAAATGATCAAGTTTTTGCTGGTTCCATATTGAAAAGTGGAACTTTGACTATTAATACAGAAAAGTCTGGAGATACGACAGTTGTAGCAAGGATATTTCATATGGTTGATAATGCACTAAGTAACAGGGCACCTATGCAAGATTATGCAGATAAGTTTTCTAATTTTTTATTGCCTTTTAGCTTTTTATTTGCGGGAGTAACTTATATAGTAACAAGGAGTCCTACAAGAGCTCTAAATATGTTAATCATTGACTATTGCTGTGGAATAAAATTATCTACTGCTACTGCTTTTTCAGCAGCTATTAATAATGCTGTGAAAAATGGGATTTTAATAAAGGGTGGAAACTATATAGAACTTATGGCTAATTCAGATACAGTTGTATTTGATAAAACTGGTACACTGACTGAAGGAAAACCTCAAGTTACTAATATTATTCCTATTTTACCTGATTTTGATGAGAGAAGGATAATAGAAATTGCCGCTGCTGCAGAAGAAACATCTAATCATCCTCTAGCATTGGGGATTTTAAATAAGCTAAAGGCAGAAGGTTGGGAGATTCCTACTCATGGAGACAATAAGACTTTTGTAGCAAGAGGCACTGTTACAAATATTAATGAAGGTATTGTTACAGTTGGAAGTAAAATCTTTATTGATGAGCTTGGGATTAACACTAGTGACACCAATGAAAAAGAAGAATGGTTATTGGCAAAAGGTGATAAGCTCATATATGTAGCTTTAAATAATAAGTTAATCGGTTTAATAGGTATTCAAGACAGAGTAAGAGAAAATATGAAAAAAGCTATAAACAATTTAAGATACCGAGGAATTGACGATATTATCTTACTTACAGGTGATTTAACAGAGCATGCTGAAATAGCTGCTACAAAGATGGGTGTAGATAGCTTTCAAGCAGAACTTTTACCGATAGATAAGGTTAATGCGATAAAAAAGCTACAAGCTAATGGATCTAAAATAATTATGATAGGTGATGGTGTTAATGATGCACCAGCACTTGCTCATGCAGATGTAGGAATTTCTCTTGGAAGTAAAAGTGCAGATATAGCAATTGAGGCTTCTGATGTTACAATCCAGAGAGAAGAGCCAATGTTAATACCTGATATCATTAAGTTATCACAGAACACTATGAATATTGTAAAGCAAAACTTTACACTTGTATTTACTATTAATAGTGTCGGAATCTTATTAAGTGCTTTTGGTGTATTGCCAGTTGTTTGGGGTGCAATTTTACACAACTCAAGTACTGTTTTAGTTGTAGGTAATTCAATAAGATTATTGATGTTTAAAACTAGAGGGGGTAAAACAAATGACAGCAAATTATCCTAGCATCGTTTTATTAAGTAAATTAACAAATCGACTGAGGGTAAAACTTAATAAACCTTTAAAAAATGAAGAAGAAATTATAAATGCACTAACTGAACATGAAGGCATAATTGATTGTAGATATAATTCTGTAATTCAAAGTTTACTAATTAACTTTAATGAAAATATAGAAGTTGAAGAGGTGCTTATACGTCTTACAATTCTATATTCAAAAGAGAATGGATTTATGCCTATAAGGATTATTAGTAGTTTACCAAAGCGAGAAATACCAATACTAGCATATTATTCTTTGGGGATAATTGCTGTTGCAGGAGTTTCTCGATTGTTTATACAAAATATATCTGTGACTAACCTGTTAAACTGGTTAGCAGCAGGTACTACAATTCTATCTATAGTGGAACATATTAAAGATGATATTGATAATAAAGGTACTGTTGATCCAGAAGCAATATCTGTACTTTATTTGCTCAACGCTATAAGAAATGGAAACTTTGTAGAAGCCTCTGCTGTGACTTGGTTAACAAACTACGGAAGACACTTCTTTAATCTAAATTTTGAAGGTATAACTTTAAAAGTAAATAAGGTTACTAATACATGCACAAATGAAATATTCTATAATGTTTCATCTATTGGTGAAGAAAGTCCAAAAAATAAGAATATGGATTTTATAAAGGTTCTATTGACTAAATATATAGAAAGACAAAGTCCTACTACAAGAAATAATGTGATGTTTACAAACAGTAATCTTAATTTAGTTCAAGATAAGCTTTTCCCTGGTTTTAATAATGAGTGTGAGAAAATAGTGTTTTCTAATAAAGGTTACAATGGAAACCTTTGTTCAATATAATATCATTTAAAGGAGGAATATAACATGATGATGCAAACAATTACTAGAGATCATATTACAGGTGCGCTAGTTGGCGCTGGAGTTTTAGCAACAGGTTATTTCATATATAAGAAAAACCAAAATAGAGTTGATGAATTTATGAGACGACAAGGAATAAATATGCCAAATAACATGACTAAGGACTACAGATCTATGTCCTTTGAAGAGTTACTCGAAACTAAAGAGTTAATTGAAGATATTATTGCAGAAAGAGAAGAACATATCCATAATCATGGAGCAACTGAACCAACAGCATAGTAAGTTATAATTGTGAGATTATTATGTAAGATAGCTTTTATTATATTTAATGATAAAAAGAAATAAAAAGTTAATATTTTATTAAGAATATAAAGCAATGATACGAATAATTGTATCATTGCTTTAATAATATATTTAAGTAGAATAAAAAAAACAAAAAACTCCAGAAGGAATTGTGAGAATAATTTACTAATATTGATGTTATAAGACAAATATGATAAAATAATCCTAATGGGGGGTCGATTATATGAACAATGAGGAGATTGAACTAATTAGAAAAGAAAATCCTAGGATAATGAAAATTTGCTGGATATTAACCATTCTCATTGACTTATTTGTTATATCCATAATAGTGAGGCAAAACAAATATCTATCTTTATTCATTATCGAGCTTATGGTACTACAGACATCTATGATAGTAGCCACAATTATTCACAAAAGAAACGACGTAAGCATTGTACCAAGAGAAATAACCTTTTGGACTTTGTACTTGACATGGCTTAGTAGTATGGTAGTTATGTCTAATCTTGCTATATGTTCTTTTATATTTCCAATAGGGATTGCATATAGCATATATGCAAACAAAAAGCTTACAATAAGAAATATTATTTTAATTACCTTCGGAGTTGGAATGAAGGTAGTGATGAACCTAGTCAACAATAATATTTCACAAGACAATTTAAATGACCATATATGTATTGTGTTGTCAATGGTGTTAATTTTTGCGGTTATGTTCAGTCTTACAAAAATAATTAAAGAAAACTTGGAACACTCTATAGAAAGTATTAAAGAGATAACGGAAGCAAAAGAAAAACAAGATTTTGTATCGAAGGGTATTGTAAGAGTTGCAGAAGTAATTGCTTGCAATTCCAATGAGATCAATAGAATTGTTGAAGATATAGCAGGTTCTTCTCAACTAGTTGCTAATGCTATTGAGCAAATAGCAAATGGAGCATCAACAACTGCAGGAGATATTCAAGAACAATCCGTATATATGGACAAGATTCATAATAAGATTGAAAAGTCTGTGGACGCTTGTAAAACAATGCAACAAGCATCAACTACTACTTCTCAAGTTGTAGAACGAGGAGTTAATATCGTTAATGAACTTAATGAAGAATCTAAAACTGTAACAAATGATAGCAATATAGTTTCTAAGTTGATGAAAGAATTAAAAGAGAAGTCTAACGACATTAGTACAATAACTTCTGTTATATCAGGAATAGCTCAGCAAACTAACTTACTTGCACTTAATGCATCTATAGAAGCAGCTAGAGCTGGGGAACAAGGAAAAGGCTTTAGTGTTGTTGCTGCTGAGGTTGGGGTCTTAGCAGAACAATGTAGAGAAGCTACAGAGAATATAAACAAAATAATTTTAAGTTTACAAGATAATGCAACTAAGTCTACAGAGATGGTAGAACGGTTAGTTGATAGTAATAATGTTCAAAGTAAATTAGTGGTTGAAACTAGCAATATATTTGAAGAGATAAATAAGAATGTTACTAAAATCGCAAATGAAAACAATTACGTAAAAGAAAGTATAGATGAAATATTGAAATCAAATGGATTTATAGTACAAGCAATTTCTAATATTTCATCTATATCCGAAGAGACTATGGCAAATTCAGAGGAAGCAACAGCAATGTCATCAGAGCATATAAATAAAGCTAAGGAAGCTAAAAAACTAGTTGATGACCTTATAGAAACTACAAATGTACTAAATGAATTTATGTAGATAAAGAGAAAACGATGAATTTAAAGCTTAGATTAAATAGGATATTAGAGAAGGTTTGCTGGAGTTAGTTTATCTACGTTAATATTGTAATAATATAATTATAAAGCAGTGGTAGCTTGCCACTGCTTTATAATTTATAAATGTATGGGAAAACTATTTATATAAATTTCAATAATATTTCCACATTTAATTTAGACCACGTTTATAAAAGTAATGTAGATTTTCAATTGTAATATATATTAGCTATAAATATAGAATAAATTTTGGATAATCTAAATTTGTTGGTTTATCTATGATTATACTAATTATTAGGATATATAATTAGTAACATTTATAGTAAAATGAAAATAAGATTTACATATTACATTGACACAAGAATAAAATAATAATATAATTTTAGTAATTTAATTAGCTAAAGTGATAAAGTAAAACAGGGGGCAATTATGAAAAAATTAAACAAATATATTCCAGAGGGAATGAGAGATTTACTTTTCGATCAATGCGAAATTAAGAATCAAGTTATCAATTCTCTAAGAGGGTTCTATAAAGAGAACGGTTATTTTGAAATAGCTACACCGACGTTAGAGTATCTTGATGTGTTCTATGGTCAAAGCGGGTCTATAGATCAGGAAAGTATGTATAAGCTTTTAGATTCAAGAGGAAGATTACTTGTGTTGAGACCGGATATGACAACTCCTTTGATGAGAGTTGCTAATACAAAATTAAGAGAAGCTACATACCCTTTAAGAGTGTGCTATAGTGGAAATATTTTTAGAAATAATGAAATCTTAGAAGGGAAACTTAGTGAAATAACTCAGTCAGGTATTGAAGTTATTGGAAGTGGAAATGCTAAGAGTGATGCAGATGTAATTATAACTGCTATTAAAGCCTTGTTGAAGGTTGGGGTCAAGGATTTTCATATAGAAATAGGACAAGCGGAATTCTTCAAGTCCCTTATTGAAGATTTAGAGTTATTTGATGAAGATATGGATACTTTAAGAAGCTTTATAGAAAAAAAGAACTTCGTTGCATTAAGGAACTTTATAGAAGAAAATAGTGAGACATTAGGGGATAATGCTGAGGCTTTAAAAGCACTTCCAACTTTATTTGGAGGAAAAGAAGTTTTAGATTCAGCGAAAGTGTTAACTAAGAATGCTAATGCTATATGTGCTATTGAAAATATTAGAGAAGTATATGAAAGTTTAGAAAGTCTTGGTTTGTCAGAATATGTGTCTATTGATTTAGGAATGATACAATTTATAGAATATTACACAGGTACAACTTTTAGGGGTTATTCAAGTCAATTAGGTTGTAGCATCCTAAGTGGCGGAAGATATGATAACCTAGCTTCAGAGTTTGGGTGTCCAAAGCCAGCAACAGGTTTTGCAATACATGTTGATAATGTTATAAATGTATTAAAAAATCAAGGTGACCAAAAAGATGAAGATAAATATGTTTTAGTACACTTTGAAAGTAAAGCTACGGTTAAGGCATATGCAGTTGCTGAAGCAGTTAGAGAAGAGGGATATATAGTAGAAATGTCTCTTTTAGATAGTGAAGATGAGGCAATTGATTACGGAAAGAAAAAAGGTTTTTGCAATATTATATTTGTATCAGAAGATGGCGAAGAAAAGTATGTTAGTTTAGAAAATTAGGAGATTTAGGGGTGTAACTATGAAGAACGTTAGAATTGCCTTGACTAAAGGAAGATTAGAAAAACATGCTATAGAGATATTTGAGAGCATTGGTATAGATTGCACAGAATTGAAGAATAAAGGAAGAAAATTAATATTCAAAGATGAAAGTAATAGGTTTGAATTTGTTCTTGCTAAAGCTGCGGATGTTTTAACTTATGTTGAACATGGAGTTGTTGATATAGGGATTGTAGGAAAGGATACTCTTTTAGAAGAAAACAAAGATTTCTATGAAGTTGTTGATTTAAAAGTAGGAAAGTGTATATTTGCATTAGCATCAGTTCCTAGTTACTTAACAATTGATAATTATAATGTGAAAAAAATTGCAACAAAGTATCCAGAAGTAGCAAGAAATTTTTTTAGAAAAAGAGGAGAAGACGTTGAGCTAATAAAAATTGAAGGTTCTGTAGAGCTTGCACCTATTTTAGGGTTAGCAGACGCTATTGTAGATATTGTTGAAACCGGAAGTACATTGAAAGAGAATGGACTTATAATAATTGAAAAGATATGTGATATAAGTGCGAGAATGATAGTTAATAAAGCTAGTCTAAAGATTCATAAGGAGCAAATAACAAACCTTATAGATAAAGTTCAAGATTACGTAGACAAAAAAGAAGCAGCGGAAATTTAGAGAAACTTAAGAGGATAACAGGAAAAAGTATTTCCTATGTTTTCTGAATTCTCATAAAAGTAAAAGAGATTAAGGAGGCAAGTTATGATTAAGATAGTTTATGGAAATAGTGAAGAGGGAAAAGCATATTTAGAGTCGTTAAGAGAAAGAGCAGAACAAGTTCAAGGCGAAGTAATAAAAACTGTAGATAATATTCTTGAAGATATAAAAGCAAATGGTGATGAAGCCGTTTTAAAATATACTCAAAAGTTTGACAGTGATAAGGTTACAAAGGAAAACCTCGTGGTTACAAGATCAGAAATAGAAGAGGCTTATAATAAGGTAGATAAAGAATTTTTAGAAGCTATAAAGCTTTCAAAGGAAAATGTTTTAGACTTCCATGAAAGGCAAAAGAGAAATTCTTGGATTACAACAAAGGAACAAGGGGTTATATTAGGGCAAACAATTAGACCTTTAGAAAAAGTAGGTATCTATGTTCCGGGTGGTACAGCTGCTTATCCTTCTTCTGTTATTATGAATGCAGTACCTGCTAAGGCAGCTGGCGTTCCAAATATATTTATGGTTACTCCACCTTCAAAGGATGGCACTATTAACCCAAATATACTTGTTGCAGCAGATATAGCTGGAGTAGATACCATATATAAAATGGGTGGAGCCCAAGCAGTTGCTGCATTAGCTTTTGGAACAGAAACTGTTCAAAAGGTTGATAAAATCGTTGGACCAGGAAACATCTTTGTGGCTCTCGCTAAAAAGAGTGTATATGGTCAAGTTGATATAGATATGATAGCAGGTCCAAGTGAAATATTAATAGTTGCTGATGAAAATGCAAATCCAAGTTTCTTAGCAGCCGATTTAATGTCACAGGCAGAACATGATAAATTAGCTTCAGCAGTACTCGTAACTACTTCAAAGGAACTTGCTGAAAAAGTTAATGTAGAGATTGAAAATCAAATAAAGGAGCTTTCAAGACCAGAGATAATAAAGGCTTCTCTTACTGATTATAGTGCAATTATATTAGTAGATAGCATAGATGAAGCGGTTGAAATGGCAAATAATATTGCTCCAGAACATTTAGAACTTGTAGTAGAAAATCCTTTTGAAGTATTAGGAGAAATCAAAAATGCTGGTTCTGTATTCCTTGGAGAATATTCGCCAGAACCATTAGGAGATTATATAGCAGGACCAAACCACGTATTGCCTACTAGTGGAACAGCAAGATTCTTCTCACCACTATCTGTAGATGACTTCATAAAGAAATCTAGCTATATATATTATCCAAAGACAGCCCTAGCAGGAGTTAAGGATCAAATAGTTAAGATAGCAGAGACTGAAGGTTTAACGGCTCATGCCAATTCTATAAAGGTTAGGTTTAAATAATATCTTAAGGATTAGGAGAGAAAGTCATGAAAAGAGAAGCTACTATAACTAGAAATACTAATGAAACAAAGATAAACATGACACTTAATTTAGACGGCAGTGGAGAATTTAAAGGAACTACTGGCATAGGATTTTTTGATCATATGTTAAATCTTTTCACAAGACATGGGCTTTTAGATTTAGAAATTAATTGTGAGGGTGATCTTTTTGTAGATTGTCATCACACTGTAGAAGATGTTGGAATAGTCATTGG
Source organism: Clostridium cellulovorans 743B (assembly GCF_000145275.1). Lineage (NCBI taxonomy): Bacteria > Bacillati > Bacillota > Clostridia > Eubacteriales > Clostridiaceae > Clostridium > Clostridium cellulovorans. The sequence continues at coordinate 4,718,066 of NC_014393.1, read as the reverse complement.
TTTATGTATAAAAGAAGCTCTTAAAGATAAAGCTGGTATAAAAAGATACGGAACTTCATATTTACCTATGGATGAAACCTTAGCATTGGTATCTCTAGATTTAAGTGGAAGAGCATTTTTAGTTTTTGACGCTGAATTTACTGCACCAATGGTTGGAGAACTCCAAACGGAGATGATAGAAGAATTCTTTAGAGCTGTTGCTTTTAATGCTGGAATTACACTTCATGGTAAGGTTTTATATGGCAAAAATAATCACCATATGATTGAATCATTATTCAAGGGCTTTGGAAGAGCTTTATCAGAAGCAGTTACAGTAGACCCTAGAATAAAGGGTGTTATGTCTACAAAAGGAAGTATCTAAATTTTGGAGGTGAACTTATGATAGCTATTATAGATTATGGTATGGGAAATCTTAAGAGTGTTTGGAAATCCCTAAACTATTTAAATATTCCATCAGTTATTACTGATGATCCAAAGGTTATAAAAGAAGCAGGGGGAATAATAATCCCAGGAGTGGGAGCTTTCCCAGATGCCATGAAGAATATTAGAGAAGCTGGACTAGAAACAGTTATTAAAGAGGAAGCAAAAGCAGGTAAACCTATTTTAGGAGTTTGTCTTGGAATGCAATTACTCTTTGAAACTGGAGAAGAGATGGTCAGAACAGAAGGCCTTGGATTATTAAAGGGAACTGTTAAAAAGATAGAAGAAGAAGTTAAGGTTCCACATATGGGTTGGAATAACCTTAAGTTCGACGTGGATTCGCCATTACTAAAAGGTGTAAAAGAAGGTTCTTATGCTTACTATGTTCATTCTTATTATGCATCTATAGAAGAAGAAGGAATTTTAAATGCTTATAGTGAATATGGAAGACAAATTCCTGGGCTTGTAAGCAAAGGCAATGTATTCGGAGCACAATTTCATCCAGAAAAGAGCGGTGAAAGTGGAATGCAAATACTTAAGAATTTTGGGGAGTTGGTAAAATGATAATATTTCCTGCTATAGATTTAAGAGACGGAAAATGCGTTAGATTATATAAAGGAGATTTTGCGACTTCACAAGTTGTTGCAGAAGATCCAGTTGAAACAGCTCTTGGTTTTAAGAATAAAGGAGCAGAATTCATACACATGGTAGATTTAGATGGAGCTTTAAAGGGAAGTCTAAGAAATCTATCTGTTGTAAAGAGTGTTATTGAAGCTACAAAGTTACCTGTTGAACTAGGTGGCGGTATAAGAGATATGAAGACTATAGAAGAAGTAATTGATGCAGGTGTTGCTAGAGTAATACTTGGGACTTCAGCTTTAAGACAACCAGAACTTGTTAAGGAAGCTGTTAAGAAATTTGGAGATAAAATTGCTGTAGGGATTGATGCAAAGGATGGTTTTACAGCTGTAGAAGGTTGGCTTGAAGTTAGTGAGGTTAATTATATTGATTTTGCAAAGACCATGGAAGCTATTGGCGTAAAAACTATTATATTTACTGATATATCTAAGGATGGAACTCTTCAAGGACCAAACTTTGAGCAAACAGGAAAGCTTAATGAAGCAGTGTCTTGCAATATAATAGCCTCAGGTGGAGTTAAGGACATTGAAGATATTAAAATCTTGACTGAAATGAACCTGTATGGAGCTATAGCGGGAAAAGCTATTTATTCAAATACTCTATCCTTAGAAGAAGCTATTAAGGTAGGAAGAGGTGAATAGTAATGCTTACTAAAAGAATTATTCCTTGTCTAGACGTTAATATGGGAAGAGTAGTTAAGGGGATAAACTTTGTAAACCTAAAGGATGTAGGAGATCCAGTTGAAATAGCTGATTTTTATAACCAAGAAGGTGCGGATGAAATAGTATTCCTAGATATAACTGCAACTCATGAAGGAAGAAAATCTATGGTTGATGTTATAGAAAGAACTGCAGATAAGGTTTTTATACCTTTAACTGTAGGTGGTGGCATTAGAACAGTAGAGGATATAAAAGAAATTTTAAGAGCTGGTGCAGATAAGGTTTCTATTAACTCTTCTGCTATAAGAAATCCTGAGTTAATAACTGAAGGAGCAAAAATATTCGGAAACCAATGTATCGTAGTTGCTATCGATGGCAGACTAAGAGAAGATAAATCAGGCTGGAATGTAGTTATAAATGGAGGAAGAATAGATACTGGACTTGATGCTGTAGAATGGGCAAAAAAAGCTGAAAGTCTTGGAGCTGGAGAAATCCTTCTAACTAGTATGGATGCTGATGGAACTAAAAATGGTTATGATATACCTCTTACAAAAGCTATTTGTGATGCTGTAAATATACCAGTAATAGCTTCTGGTGGTTGTGGAAAGCTTCAAGATTTCTCAGAAGTTTTCAAAGATACTACGGCAGATGCAGCTTTAGTAGCATCCTTATTCCACTATAAGGAATTAACAGTAAAAGAGGTTAAGGACTATTTAAAAGATGAAAATATAGAGGTAAGGCTGTAGAAAGCCAATTAAGGTGATAACAGATGTGTAAAATAGAAGATATTAAATTTAATGAAGGACTTGTGCCTGCAATCATACAAGAGGCTGAAACAGGAGAAGTTCTTATGCTTGCATATATGAATGAAGAATCCTTTAAAAAGATGTTAGAAACAGGAACTACTTGGTTCTATAGCCGTTCTAGACAAAAACTTTGGAATAAAGGTGAAACATCAGGACATCTTCAATATGTGCAAAACATCTACTATGATTGCGATGGAGATACAATCTTAGTAAAGGTAAAACAAGTTGGGGCTGCTTGCCACACAGGAGAGCATACTTGTTTTTATAGAGAAATTAAAAGGGAAAAATAAATAATATGTACTTAGAAAGGTGATACTATGGCTGAGAAAACTGTTTTAGAAGAATTATTTCAAGTCATTGAAGATAGAAAGAATAATCCTATAGAAGGTTCATATACCAATTACCTTTTCGAAAAAGGAATTGATAAGGTATTAAAAAAGGTTGGAGAAGAGTGTACTGAAGTTATAGTTGCTAGCAAGAATGATGACAATCAAGAAGTTATATACGAAATATCAGATTTAGCATATCATGTTTTAGTGCTTATGGCTCAGAAGGGTATATCTCTTGAGGATGTAAAAGCTGAACTTGAAAAAAGAAGTGCAAAGATAGGAAACAAAAAAACTGAGAGACGTGAAGTAGCAAGCGAAGATTTATAGGAAAACAAAAGGGAGGAAATTTGTAATGAAATTTTCTAATTTTCATACTCATTGCAGATTTTGTGATGGAATTGGCGAACCAGAAGAATATGTTAAAAGAGCTATAGAGTTAGGATTTGATGCAATAGGTTTTTCAAGTCATTCTCCAGTACATTTTTCCACTTCTTGGAATATGAAGTGGGATGAACTTAAGGAGTATGTTGACACAATAAATGCCTTAAAAGAAAAGTATAAGGAAGATATTCAGGTTTATGTAGGTATTGAGGCAGAATATTTTTCAAGAGAATTAGTAAAAATTGCACCAAAATTCTTAGGAGTGGAATATACAATAGGCTCAGTTCACTTTATGAAGAGTCCGGTAACAGAAGAATATCTTTCTGTTGATGGACCTCCTCAAGAATATGAAGCAATAATAAGAGACATATATAAAGGCGACGCTAAGGCTTTTGTTAAAGGTTATTATAGGTTAATTAGGGAAATGGTCATTACAAATCCGCCTGATATTATAGGACATTTGGATTTAATAAGAAAGAATAATAAAGACAATATGTATTTTGATGAAAATGAACAGTGGTATAAGGATGAAGTTTTAGATACTTTAAAAGTAATTGCGGAATCTAATTGTATTTTAGAGATTAACACAGGTGGAATTGCTAGAGGGTATTTGACAACACCATATCCCAATAATTGGATTTTAGAGCAGTGCAAAATTTTAGATATACCACTTACGTTAAATTCAGATGCACATAATATTAAGTATTTGGATACGCATTTTGAAGAAGTAGTAGAGTTATTACGCCGCATAGGAAGCAAAAAATTATTTACAATATATAATGAACAATGGATAGCTAGAGAAATTTAATTTCTCTAGCTATTAAACATGTTACGTATATAGTTAATATCGTAGTTGTTGCTACTGTTTAGTGGAGTTGTTAGGATGTATACTATCCGTACAATGCAGTTTTAAATATGTGATTTCTTTCTTGTCACTAAAATAATTAAATTTTAAAATCTAAATCTATGTTTATGACTATGTGATTTAGAAATAAGTGATGAAACCACCACAGCAGATGCAATAGTTCCCAGTGCAAATAAGGTGGCATTGTTTTTTTTCGTAAATAGCTTTGGAATTTCTTTCATAGGTTCTTCTTGCTTAGAAAAGTTTTTGTCGTACATTTTTTTCATGGAATTCATCATATTATCTTTTTTTGACTTCATCATGTCATATAGATGATCCATGGTATTTTCTGAAGCATTTTTATTTCTACCTTTAAAATATTCTAGTTCTAAATGAGGGCGCTCCATGAAAGATTTTCTAAAGGGCACTTTTTTTGCTCTTAGTACGTTTTTAAGATCTTTGTTAATATTTACTCCAACACTTTGGAACATAGAAATCACCTCCTAGGTATATTATGTACGGAAATAGAATTTATATAATATGAGGTAGAAAGTTTTAAACTTTAATCTGCAACTAAATCCATAACGTACTGTTAATACTGAACTTAATGATAAAAATTTTTTATAGAAAAACATAGTACTATCAATAATTGAAAAGATTAGCGGAACTATACAAGTTAAAGTAATGAAAGACAAAATAATTATAACGTGTTATAATTTTTGGGAATAAAACATGAGGTGATAAAATGAGTGAATTATCAGGAAAGGGTTGTGAAATCTTAGTTCCTTTCGAAGAAAGAAAACCACTTAAAGATATAGAGAGAAGTATTGTTAAAACATACAAAAAGAGAATATGGTCAAAGTTTATCCGTGCAATAAAAGATTATAACTTAATCGAAGAAGGAGATAAAATTGCAGTAGCTATTTCTGGAGGAAAGGACAGTCTCCTTATGGCTAAGCTTTTTCAGGAATTACTAAAGCATAAGAAGATGAACTTTGAAGTAGAATTCATTGCTATGGACCCTGGATATCACGAGAGCATAAGAACTCTTTTAGAAGATAATCTAAAATACTTAGAAATAGATGCACATATTTTTAATGCTGATATATTTGAAGTAGCGGAAAAGATAGCTCAGGACTACCCATGCTATATGTGTGCAAAAATGAGAAGAGGAGTACTTTATAGTAAGGCTCAGGAATTAGGTTGTAATAAGCTTGCTTTAGGTCATCATTATAATGATGTTATAGAAACTACTATGCTAAATATTCTATATGCAGGAAACTTTAAAACAATGCTTCCAAAGTTGAAAGCAGATAATTTTGAAAATATGGAGCTTATAAGACCATTATATTATATAGAGGAAAAATCCATAAAGAACTTTATTCAACATAGCGGAATATGGCCTCTTAACTGTGCTTGTATGATATCAGCAAAAAAAACAGGGAATAAGAGATACGAAATAAAAGAAATGATAGAAAATTTAAAGAAAACCTTTGATGATGTAGATAAATCTATATTTAATGCTGCAAAAAATGTAAATATGGATTCGATTTTAGGTTGGGAGAAATCTGGTGTAAAGCATTCATTCCTTGAAGAATACGATAAAGATGAGGAATAGTAGTGTTATAAGTTCTTTTTATTTGCTTTGAACTTGATAGATACTAACAAGAAGAGTATATTGATAAATGTATAGATAAGTGGTAGAATTATTTTTAATCTAATAGTAATCTTTAGGTGCCTAAAAAGTTTAATATCAAAATACTTAGAAGTTTTGGTAAGAGACTTGGTAATAGGATAATAGGGAAAGTGGTTAGAGTCCACTACAGCCCCCGCTACTGTAAATAGGGATGAAATCTAAATTCCATTAGCTGTTTAGCTGAGAAGGATAGAAAGTAAAGTGAACTATAAGTCAGGAGACCTGCCTATTGATTAGAAATTTCGATCTTCGGAGGGAGGATGTGAAGTAATAATTAAGTTGTTAAGTGCTTTATATAAGCAATAGACTAGTTGTTATTAACTACACCCAAACGGTGTAGTTTTTTTGTTGAAAGGAAAAAGAAAATGGGTAATGGTATACTTATAACTGGAGGAGCTAGAAGTGGCAAGAGCCGTATAGGAGAAGAAAGAGCAAAAGAACTTGGAGAAAATATATTATACATAGCGACATCTATTCCTTATGATGAGGAGATGAAAAGAAGAATAAAAAAACATAAGGAGCAAAGGCCAAGTTATTGGATTACTTATGAAGGTTACAAGGGCATAGGGCAGTACATCATAGATCGACAACAACAGGGGATCACTTATAAAGGAATCCTTATAGATTGTATAACAGTAATGATAACTAACTTAATGTTTGATTTAAAAGATGTAGACTTTGACGATATAGACAACGTAAATTTTGAATATATAGAGAAGGAAATAATGAAGGAAATATTTGTTCTAAGAGAAGCCATAAAGGCTTCTAAAGTTCCAATAATTATGATAACAAATGAAATAGGTTATGGGGTAGTGCCAGAAAGCAGACTTGGACGAGAATTTAGAGATATTCAGGGAAGAGTGAATCAATATATTAGTAAGCTTTGTGATGAATTATATTTAGTAGTTTGCGGCGTACCACTTAAGATAAAGTAGTAGAAATATAGAGTGAATTTGAAATATAGGAAAGTTATGAAAACAATAAACACAAGCGTTTGCTGTTGAGTGAAAAGGAGAAAGTATTATGTTGAAAAAGAAAGTTTTATCATTATGTGTAGTATTAGCACTAACTGGAATATTAGCTGGTTGTAATGGAGGCAATAAAGCTGACAATACCAACAGCAAGGAAACTGTAAGTGCAAGCTCAGGGGTTTCGTATCCATATGATTTTAAGGATGATCATGATAGAGAAATCACGATTAAAGAGGAGCCTAAGAAAGTAATATCTTTATCACCAGCTATAACAGAAACTATATATGCCTTAGGCGAAGAAGATAGGCTTGTAGGAAGAAGTGATAGTGATGATTATCCAATAGAAGTTACTAAAATTGACTCTCTAGGAACTGTAAGTGAACCTAATGTAGAAAAAATTGTGTCACTAAATCCTGATATAGTTGTTGTTTCCTCTATAACTAAAGATGAAGTTGTAGAAAAAATTCAAAAACTAGGTATAAATGTTGTTGTAATTAAAGAAGCTACTTCTTTAGAGGGAGTTTATGACAAGATATCAACTGTAGCAGCTTTATTTAATGATAAAGGTGATGGAGAAGATTTAGTTGAAGATATGAAGGAAAAGGTGGAGGATATTACAGAAAAGGTTAAGGATTTGGATAAGCCTTCAGTATATTATGTAGTAGGTTATGGCGAATATGGAGATTATGCTGCAACTGGAGACACTTTCATCGGGAATATAATTGAGAGAGCAGGAGCTACTAATGCAGCTAGTGATGGAACAAATTGGAGTTATAGTTTAGAAAAGCTTGTCCAGAAGAATCCAGATATATTAGTATGTACTAATAAATACGATACTAAAGCTGGGATAAAGGCTGCAAATGGTTATAAAGAACTGTCAGCAGTAAAAGGAGAAAAGTTATACGAGATAGATGAGGATCTATTAAATAGACAAGGTCCAAGAGTTGTAGATGGTCTTGAAGAATTAGCTAAGATAATCCATCCAGAAGTTTTTAATAAGGGAGTAAAAGTAAAGGTTTCATAGATATATATAGGTTTTAGGTTAGCTTTAATTGAAGTTATCCATAAAAGGGTGGTTGAGTATATCACAGCTATTTTATATAAGTAAAGCTGTGGTATATTTATTTATGTGATAAGAATTAAACAAACTTATGTGAGGAAGAATAAATATGCATTTAGCAGTAAAAGCATCAAAGCGAAAGTTCTTTTTTGTGGTATCTTGCATTGTATTATTTTTTACTATAATCTTATGTTCTAATTTTGGCTCAGCAGATATAGATGTATATAGTACTGTAAAGATAATATTGAAAAAAATACCTTTGATTAATGAACTCATCGATACTAATAATATAGATTCAGTGAAGAGCACAATAATACTAAAGATTAGGTTACCGAGAATATTAGCAGCAACTTTAGTAGGGGCAGGACTTTCTGTTGTCGGCACTTCATTTCAAGGTATGTTTAAAAATCCTATGGCGGATCCTTATGTTTTAGGAATTTCATCAGGAGCAGCGTTAGGGGCAACAATAGGAATTATATTAGGAGTTACACCCACTATATTTGCATTTATAGGTTCATTAGCAGTTACTATAATAGTTTATGGAGTAGCAAAAGTGGGAAATAAGCTTCCAACGGTAAATTTATTGTTAGCAGGGATATCTATAAGTTATTTTATTTCGGCTTTAATATCTTTACTGATGATATTAAATAGAGAAAAGATTGAAAAAGTTATATTATGGACAATGGGAAGTGTCTCATCAGCTGGGTGGAGGCAAGTTGTTATTCTTTCAATAACTGTAATTATAGGCAGCATAATAATATATGTTTTTTCAAAGGATTTAAATGTAATATTAGTTGGAGAAGAAACTGCTAAGAGTCTAGGAATAGAAGTAGAAAAGGTGAAAAAAGTTCTTATAATTGTAGCTTCTTTTATGGTAGCAGTGATAGTATCAAGTAGTGGTACTATAGGCTTTGTTGGATTGATTATTCCTCATATGATAAGGCTTATCATAGGTCCAGATAATAGAAGGGTGATTCCTTTTTCTGCGATTTTTGGAGGGATATTTTTAGTTCTTTGTGATACTTTTGCAAGAACAGCAGTAGAGCCTACGGAATTACCTGTTGGTGCTATAACAGCTTTAATTGGAGCACCACTTTTTATTTATTTATTATATAAGAGTAAAAGGAAGATAATATGATGGGTTCAAGTGTAAGAATAAAAGAATTTTCTTTTGGTTACGAAAAAAAAACTATTCTAGAGGAGATTAATTTTCAATTTGAGCAAGGTCATTTTTATAGCATAGTAGGACCGAATGGTTCAGGAAAAACTACTCTTCTGAAGCATATAGCTAAAATTCTGGAAGTATCTAAAGATAAAATTTTTATTGAAGATTGCGATATACATAAGCTGAAAGGAAAAAACTTTGCGAGAAAAATTGCACTTGTTCCTCAAAATACTGAAGTGGAATTCCAGTTTTCTGTAGAGGATATAGTGATGATGGGAAGATCACCATATGTTAGACCTCTTCAAAAAGATAGTGATGAGGATAAAGAAAGAGTCTTTGAGGCTATGAAATTAACTAATACTTTTCAGCTTAAAGATAAGTCTATAGCAGAACTCAGTGGTGGAGAAAGACAAAGGGTTATAGTAGCAAGAGCTTTAGTTCAGGATACTCCAATAATATTATTAGATGAGCCAATTTCTCACCTAGATTTATTTCATCAAATAGAGATATTGAACATAATAAAAAATTTAAATTTAAAAAAGAAAATTACAGTGATAGCCGTATTACACGATTTAAATTTAGCAATAGAGTATAGTGATGAAATAATTTTTATAGGTGAAGGAGAAATTAAGGCTTCGGGAAAACCTAGGAATATTATAAATATAGAGATTATAAAAATGATATATGGAATAGACGTGGTGGTTATTGAAAATCCAGTAAGCGGAAAACCGCATATTATTCCAATAGTGAAGGGGAGTACAAGAAGTTGATAAAAGGAAGTGATAATAAAAACACAAAATACAATTTTTGGGAAGGTACTTGCTTTTTGTATGATATGAAGATAAAGTATTCTTATAACTAAATAGACTAAAAGGAAATAGTAATGTGTGACATAGGAACGTAAATATGATATATATATTATAATGGCTATATTATAATTACAGTCACATGAGGTGAGGTCATATGCTAAGGAACAATATTGTAACTTTTATAAATCAAGTAATTTTACATTTATTATCTATCGGGATATATATATATCTAACAGAAATTTTTCCTTTAGATTATCCAGACAGCAAATACACAAATGCTATTTATGTTGCATCTATTTGTGTAATATTTTTTCTTTATATAATATCAGCATTTATGTTAAGACTTAAAAATAAGTGGTATAAGAATTTTATATCTATTTTAATGAGCTTTCCTGTAACAGTTTATTTTCTGTATCTTTATTACTGGAATTTTGAAAACATATTAGAGATGGTAGGAATATCTTTAGTTCCTATGATTTTCTTATGGCTAGTATTACAGTTTAAACAGTTGATGTACAATTTAATGAATGATACGAAAGTACAAAAGGTTGATGTGGAAAAGAGTCAAGCAAAGTTCAAAATTTAATGGACAAAGTTCTATAAATAAAATATGGCCCATAAATATAATATATTGTGAAATGAAGCCTATATTTTTATTGATATGTTCTTAGTTCTTATAGATTTAAATAGGAGTGATTATAGTGGACAAAATTGAAAGCTTTTTATTGGATCATACTAAAGTAAAAGCACCATTCGTAAGAAAGTGTGAAGTGAAAACAGGTCCTAAAGGTGATAATATAACAAAATTTGATTTGAGATTTACACAACCAAATGAAAGTGCATTGCCAACAGGGGCAATACATACATTAGAACATTTATTGGCTGGATATATGAGAGAAAAAATGGATGGTATAATCGATTTATCGCCTATGGGATGTAGAACTGGATTTTATATGGTAGCTTGGGGAGATATACAAGCAGAAACTGTAATAGATGCTCTAACTTATGGATTAAAGAAAGTATTAGATACAGAAGTAATTCCTGCTACTACTGCTGTAGAGTGTGGGAACTATAGAGATCATTCTCTATTTGCAGCCAAGGAATATGCGAAGTTAGTGTTGGAAAAAGGGATAAGTAGTGATATTTATAGACAATAATTGATAAATAAATGCTGAAAAAAATGTTATTAGGCAATCTAATAACATTTTTTATTGTCATTTATAATAAAAAACATACATAAAATCTACATAAACTTAAAAAAACTAAAAAAAACTATAGAATTTTATGTATAAGATACAAAAAAATATAAATATTTGATATAATTAAGTAAAAAACAAAGATGATACGAAGAGGACAAATTATGGAAAATTTATATCAAAATTTACTTATCTTTTTCTCTTATGGAGCGATAGTAGCAGGTTTCATAGACTTCAATAATACATATCCCAAAAAGTATATTGATTATATTTCAAAAGGACATATTTGTACTCTCATTACTATTTTTCTTAATTTTTTATGTATACTTTTAAAAGATAATAGCTTTCTATTATCAATAAAGGCTATTGGTTTTATAATTGGTTACTTATTTATTACACTAGCTATTCTTGAAATTAATAAGTTAAAAAAACCTAAAGGTAGTTGGATTTTCGTAGTAGCAGTATTATTAATTGATGTTATTGCTTGTATGTTGGGTGAAAAAGATATAAGTATTTTTATACATAAGGCCGTATTTATTACCATATCTATAGCTATAGCTACATATGTTTTTAAGCAGGATACAAAAAGAATGGCCAATAATATTATTGGCATAGCTATTTTAGCATTTGCTATTTTGCAGGTAAGTCATGGTTTTTTAGAATTAGGTTTTAATATGTCTATTATTTATGAAGATGAAGGCATATATTTGGCACAACTAATGTTATTTTCACAAGTAGTGATGATTACTGCAGTTAATGAAGATAAGATGCAATATAATAATAAACTTCTTGGACTTCAAAATGAAGTTAACTTAAATATGAAAAAATTAGTAGAAGCTTATGAAAAAAATAAAGTTGAGGCTGATTTTATGACTAATATTTCTCATGAAATAAGGACTCCCGTAAATATTTTATATAGTTCTCTTCAGCTATTCGAGATTAAGATAAAACAAAGAGAAATAGATAAGGAAAGTGTTATTAATGAATATACCGAAATAATGAAGAAGAATTGTTCTAGATTAATAAAGCTGGTAAATAACTTAATAGATTCTAGTAAGATAGAATCTGGCTTCATTAAAATTAGGCTAAGAAATTATGAGATAGTTAGTATAATTGAGGATATTACATTATCAGCTGTAGCTTATGCAGAAAGAAAAAATATAGAACTTATATTTGATACTAAATTTGAAGAACTTAATATAGTTTGTGACAAAGAGAAAATAGAGAGAATCATGCTAAACCTCTTATCTAATGCAATAAAGTATACTGATGATGGAGGTAAAATTCAGGTTTTTCTTGATAAAAATCAGGATGAGATTATTGTATCAGTTGAAGATAACGGAGTCGGTATTTCAAAAAATATGCAAGAGCAAGTTTTTGCAAGGTTTTCTCAAGGAGATAACTGTAAAAGGGATATTGAAGGTAGCGGAATTGGTTTATCTTTGACAAAGGCTATGGTAGAAATGCATGGTGGACGTATTTGGGTTGAAAGTATTGAATGGGAAGGATCGAAGTTTAGTTTTTCTATTCCTATTATTGAGTCAGAGGAAACTAATGTATCTGATTCAAAAGAAATTGACTCGCAAAAACTAGATATAGAACTTTCCGATATATATTTAGACAATAACTTTTTAAAGAGTAACAATAGATAAAAATAAAGAGTTGAAGCAGAAATATGATTTAAAATTTCTGCTTTAACTTTTTACTTTTGAAGGTGGATATCCAAAATATTTTTTAAATAATTTACTAAAATAGTAGGCATCATCATATCCTACGGATTTTGCTACGGCTTTTACTGTAAGTTCACCATTATCTAGAAGAGCTTTTGCCTTATTCAATCTTACTTTTATTAGATAGTTTATTGGTGAGTCACCAGTTTCTTCTTTAAAAATCTTAGAAATATATACAGGGCTCATATACATATTTTCAGATATTGTTGATAGTGAAATATCATTCATGTAATGTTCATCCATATAAGAAATTATAGCTTTTACTACATTTTGTTTTTCAGAGGGTTCACAAGAAAACTTAATTCCTTTTTTTCGAGCATCTTCAAAAGTAGTTTCTCTTAGAAGAATTACAAGAAGCTTCATGACCAAAGATTTTAAAACCATATCATATCCCGGGAAATTATCTTGTTGCTCTAGGAGAATTTCATCACAACAACGGAAAAATGCATCTTTATATTTATCTAAAATTAAAATAGATGAATTGATAGGGAGGGGAAAGGTATTTTTAATAAAACCTTCTATAGCAAAATTACTAAGCCCTATATGCAGCTCCCTTACTGTCATATTTTCTTCTAGCATTTCATTATGATTAACTCCTGGATTAAAAATTAGAATGTCACCTTTGGTAATCTTGTACACTTTGTTTTCAATGTTATAAAAAACTTCGCCTGACAGAACAATGCTTATTTCTATGAAATCATGATGATGATATTTCTTAAAAACCTTACCTTTCATTGTATGGTCAATTAAAAACAATATCTCAGGATTAAAGTTTGAAGCATTTAAACCTAATTGACACATAGTTTACCATCCTTTACTATAGGTGTTTGCATGACATATTTAACCAAAAAAATTATCTTTAATGGCTTATTCAAAAAGTCATATATATAAGAATATACATCATTATATTAAAAAAGTACATTTATAATTAATGGAGATTGCGTGATAATAAACATGGATTCATTATTAAATTAATGAAAAATTGTAGCACCGATACATGGAAAGGAGATAGGGGATGGAGAGTTTTAGATGGATATGGAGTTATGTTAATAAGTATAAGTTTAAATTTTGTTTTGCATTAATTATGGTTTTAGTAGCAGCAGCCATGACTATGGTAAATCCTTATTTTTCAGGAAAAATCGTTGATGAAGTTATAGGAGAAGGAAAAACTAATATGCTTGTTCCTATTATAGGTATTATGATTGGAGTAATGCTTATTAAGTCAATTATAAGATATACCTTTCAGATGTTATTTGAGTATGTTTCGCAAGATGCCATATATAAACTTAGAGATGATTTATATATAAAACTTCAAAGTTTAGACTTCGAATATTTTAAACAACATAGAACTGGTGATATAATGGCAAGAATGACTGGTGATATGGATGCACTTAGACATTTTGTTGCGTGGGTAATCTATAATATTTTTGAGAATGCGATGATATTTATTTTTGCTGTGGTGATGATGGGAATTATTAATATAAAACTTACAGTAGCATTAATTATAGTTACGCCTGTAATCGGGATTATAGCTTATAATATGACATCCAAGGTAAGACCTATGTTTTATCACATAAGGGAAAGTTTTTCAAGATTAAATTCTTTTGTAGAGGAAAATATAAGTGGAAATAGAGTTGTAAAGGCTTTTGCTAAGGAAGGGTATGAAATAGAAAAGTTTGATAAACATAACCAAGATTATATGGATAAGAACATAGAATCAGCAAAGTTATGGGAAAAATATCTTCCAGTACTAGATTTTTTTGCAGGTTCATTATCAATTATAATGATGCTTGTCGGTGGAATAATGGTTATAAATAAGTCAATGACTATTGGAGAGTTGGTTGTATTTAATGGATATTTATGGGCGTTAAATAACCCTATGCGTATGGTTGGTCCACTAATTAATGATTATCAAAGATTCGTAGCATCTTCTTATAAGATTAGAGAGATGCTTTCAGAAGAGCCAAATATAAAGAGTGAAGATGAAAAAGATGAGATACAAGAGATAAAAGGTCAAGTTGATTTTAAAGATGTTTGCTTTGAATATGAAGATGGTCCTGTATTAAAAAATATCAATTTTACTGCGAAACCAGGACAAACTGTTGCTATTTTAGGGCCAACAGGAGCAGGAAAATCTACATTAGTAAATTTAATATGTAGATTCTATGATGCAACGTCAGGAAATATACTTATAGATAAAAAAGATATTAAAAAGTGGAACTTAAAAAGTCTAAGAGATAATATAGCTATGTCAATGCAAGATGTTTTCTTATTTTCTGATACCATTGAAGGAAACATAGCTTTTGGAGATCCATATGTATCATTTGAAACTATTGAAAAAGTATCAGCGATGGCTGGAGCTCATGGATTCATATCACAAATGCCAGAAGGATATGACACGATAGTAGGTGAAAGAGGGGTTGGGCTTTCTGGTGGTCAAAAGCAAAGAATATCACTAGCTAGGGCACTTCTTAAGAATCCTTCTATATTAATTCTAGATGATACTACTTCTGCTGTAGATATGGAAACAGAATATGAAATTCAGAAGCAATTAGATAAAGTTAATAAAGAGAAGACTACTTTTATAATAGCGCATAGAATATCCTCAGTTAAAAATGCAGATATAATTTTAGTATTAGATAACGGAAAGATTGTTGAGAGAGGAAATCACGATGAGTTATTGAGACAAAAGGGATATTACCATAGTGTTTATGTAAATCAATTTGGTGATTTCGACAAGGTTAAGGAGGTGGGATAATGGCAAGAAACAAATTTGACGTAGATGAAGAATTAGAAAGTGAATTTAATCTAAAACACTTAAAAAGATTATTTACTTATATAAGACCCTATAGAAAAACGATGTTTTTTACTGTGCTATTGATGGTGTTATCAAATATGGCTACATTACTTGGGCCATATTTAGTGAAGATTGCTATGGATGATAAAATTCCAGCAGGAGATGTTAAGGGACTAATAAAGCTTGCAGTTATATTTTTGTTATCTTTATTAGTGATAGCTTTATGTATGAAATATAGAATAAGGACTATGAATAGAGTTGGACAAAGTATACTTGTAACTTTGAGGAGAGACTTATTTACTCACCTGCAGAAGTTGCCATTTACCTTTTATGATAGTAGACCTCATGGAAAAATATTAGTTAGAGTTGTTAACTATGTTAACTCCTTAAGTGATATATTATCTAATGGATTAGTGAATTTAGTTACAGACATAGTAAGTTTGTTTATTGCTTTAGGTTTTATGTTGATTATTAATCCAAAACTTACAATGGTTTGCATGATTGGAGTACCTATATTACTTATAATAGTCATTTTACTGAAAAATGCTCAGAGAAAGGCATTCCAGTTATTGAGTAGCAAACAATCAAATATGAATGCGTATATCCATGAAAGTATTGCAGGTATCAGAATCACTCAATCCTTTGCGAGAGAAGAAGAAAACTTAAAAATCTTTAGAGATGTTTGTAATCAATATAGAACATCTTGGTTAAATGCAGTTAAGATACAATTTCTTCTTTGGCCAACAGTAGAAAATGTTTCAACTATTACGGCTTCAATGGTATATGGCTATGGTATTTTTGTTTTAGGAGTAGGTGTTAACCAAGGGGTTACAGTAGGTGTTCTAATTGCTTTTATAGCATATCTTTGGAGGTTCTGGAATCCTATAATAACTATATGTAACTTCTACAATGCATTGATAAATGCAGTAGCATATCTTGAAAGAATCTTTGAAACCATGGATATAGAGCCAGAAATTGTAGATGCTAAGGATGCTTATGAATTACCAATTGTAAAAGGTAAAGTTGATTTTAATGATGTATTGTTTAGATATGAAGATGATAAGGAAATACTTAAGGGTATTAATTTTTCAGTAAATCCAGGAGACAGTATTGCATTAGTTGGTCCAACTGGAGCAGGAAAAACTACTATTATAAGTTTGCTAAGCCGTTTTTATGATGTTTCAGCTGGTGAAATATTAATAGATGGCCATGACATAAGTAAGGTTACATTGAATTCTTTAAGAACTCAAATGGGGGTAATGCTTCAAGATACATTTATTTTTGCTGGAACTATAATGGACAATATTAGATATGGAAAATTAGATGCTACAGATGAAGAAGTAATTGAAGCAGCAAAAGCTGTTAGGGCTCATGATTTCATAATAGAGCTAAAGGATGGTTATAATACAGAAGTAAATGAGCGAGGAAGTAGGCTTTCAGCAGGGCAAAGACAACTGATTTCTTTCGCCAGAGCATTGCTTGCTGATCCAAGAATTTTAATTCTTGATGAAGCAACTTCTAGTATAGATACAAAAACAGAATTAGCACTTCAAGAAGGACTACAAAGGTTGCTTAAGGGAAGAACTTCATTTATTATTGCACATAGATTATCAACAATTAAAAATTCAACAAAGATAATGTATGTTAATGATGGGGTAATAGCAGAAGCAGGAAATCATGACGAGTTAATGGAACAACAAGGTTATTATTATCATTTATACAATTCACAATTTGCTGTGTTAAAAGCAGTGTAATGTGGATAACTTTCAGAGTTATTCCCAATATGTGTTGATAACTTGTTGATAATACTGTGGAATTTGTGAATAACTCTGTTATTATTAAGGTTAAATTACAAAAAAATCAAGGAGGAGATCACATGACTTATATTCCAAATGAGAAGAGATATGACACAATGATATATAATAGATGTGGAAGAAGCGGATTAAAGCTTCCGGCTATATCTTTAGGGCTTTGGCATAATTTTGGTGGTAAAGATGTATTCGAGAATAGTAGAGAATTAATAAGAACAGCTTTCGATTTAGGGATAACACATTTTGATTTAGCAAATAATTATGGACCTCCATATGGAAGTGCAGAAGAAACCTTTGCTAAAATACTAAAGAAAGATTTTCAAGGTTATAGGGATGAACTTGTTATATCTACTAAGGCTGGGTATGATATGTGGCCAGGACCATATGGTGATTTCGGATCAAGAAAATATTTGATTTCTAGCTTAGACCAAAGTCTAAAAAGAATGGAATTAGATTATGTTGATATCTTTTATCATCATAGACCTGACCCTGAAACTCCAATTGAAGAAACTATGCTTGCTCTTGACCATATTGTTAGACAGGGAAAAGCTTTATATGTAGGATTATCAAATTACAATGCAGATCAAACAAAAGAAGCAGTAAAGATTCTAAAGGAATTGAAGACCCCAATAATTATTCATCAACCATCATATTCTATAGTAGATAGATGGATTGAAGGCGGGTTACAAGACGTGTTAAAAGAAGAAGAGGTTGGAACTATAGCATTTCTTCCATTAGCTCAAGGAACCTTGACGGATAAATATCTAAATGGTATTCCTAAGGATTCAAGAGCATTTAATGCGAACTCTAGGTTTTTGCATGAGAAAGATATAACAGAGAATAGAATAAATCTTGCAAAAGAGCTTAATGAGGTAGCAAAAGAGAGAAATCAATCTCTTGCTCAGATGTCATTGGCATGGGTGTTGAGAAAAGGAATTGTTACTTCTGCATTAATTGGTGCAAGTAAAGTAACTCAGATAGAAGAAAACGTAAAAGCACTTGATAACTTAGATTTTACTGAAAATGAATTAAGAAGAATAGATGAAATAACAAATAAATATAGGTAAATTTTTGATTTCTATATAGTATGCATTAGAAATACTTATTGTAATTTTAAAAATAAACTCAGAACTTGCAGAAAAATCGGTGAAAGGGTTGTCAAAACGATTCCAGATAATATATAATAAGGTTGTAAATGCTTGTAAGAAATATGATGGAATCGATACATTCGCAATGTCAATTTCTTGAAGCAGGAATCAGTATAGTCCCCTCTATACTTGATAGTAATTGCCGACTTAAATGTCGGCTTTTTATTTATATATGAGTTTTAAGTTTTCAATTTACTAAGTTCACATGGATGAACAAGTTATAAAGGCAGCAGCAAGTTTTTATTGCAATATATATTTTTGTAGAATTTTGCGAAATATAGTGCTGCTAATAACTATAACTAGGTTAAAATTATTCCCCATAGGATAAACATAGAAATTTAATTTTATGTTATCTTATGGGGAGATTTTTATTTGAAGATATGTATAACATATAAGGCAAAACTGATATTTCGTCAATTAAGTGATTTTATTTAGGTTTGAGTTTTTGTTTTATTATCAGTAGATTCACATTTCAAGAAAATCTCTTTGAAAGTTAACCCTCTATATATTGTAGATAGAACCGCTTTTGTGATAAGGAGAATTATAGGGCCTAAGAAGATGCCTGCGCCGCCTAAGAGACTAAATCCTGTATACATACTTATCAATGTAGCTAGCGGATGTAGACCTATTTGAGCACCGATAATTTTAGGTTCTATAAGTTGTCTAATTATGAGTATTACAATATAAAGTATAAAAAGTCTAATTCCAAGAGTTGTAGCCCCTGTTATGACGCTATAAATAGCCCAAGGTATCAAAAAAAGTCCTGATCCTATCAATGGTAGTATATCGAATACACTTATTATTAATGCAAGAGCAGAGGCATATTTTACGCCTATTATGTTAAAGCCTATAAGCAATTCGATAAAAGTTATAGTAAGTATAATTAAATATCCCTTTAATAGCCTACTTAATGAGCTAAATACACCATCTTTTGATTTGTTAAGACTTGATAACCAAGTTTTAGGTAAATGCTTGTTAATAAGATTAATAATATCATGTTTGCTACTAGAAATAAAATAAGTTCCAATCACCATAACGATAAGGAATATAAACATATTAGGTAACGCTGATGCAGTACTAAAAATACCTTTTGCTAAGGGGTTAGCAAAACTAGATAGTGATGAATATAGTGTGTCGGTAATATTACTAAAGTCATATGAAATTTTCTTTGGCAGCCACTTGTCAAAGAAGCTATCAGAATTTATAGCCATTATATTCTCATATGCATTTTTGATGAGGTCTGGAAGGACATCTGATAATGAAATTAGTTCTCTTACAAGTTTAGAGATAATTAGAGCCAAAAGTCCACCAAATACTGATAATACCATAAGGACTCCGATTGCAGATGATATGGCTCTTTTTAGTTTTAAGGTATCGCCTAAGAACTTAACAAAAGGCTCAATCATTAATGAAAGTATTAATGCTACCACAAAGGGAGCTAAATAATACATAGACTTAAACAATATAAATAAGCCTAAGAATAATAAGATGAGTACTATTAAAAACTTCTTTAGTTTAGTAAAATCTATTGTATATTTTTCGTCCATTTCAATTAACCCTCCCAATCTCGAAATTTATAGAAAAACATAAATTTAAAGGTTATATCTTTATTAAAGATCTACATTGATTTCATAAACAGTATATGTATTAAATGTATAAATATAGGTCAAATCTATATAATATAAAAGCAAACTCCCCCCAGTTGAAACTGGTGAGTAAGCTTCACTGCCTAAATCGAAAATTTAGAGTGTCATTTTAATTATACATCAAGTTTTAACTTATATATAAATATATTAACAAATATTTATATTTGTAATCATAAAATGAAGAATAAGGTCAAAAAGTTTTATTTTTATAATATTGTACATAGCTTTTTAGTTTAAATATTTTATTATATCTATAAGTTAGTTTATCATTTTTGAGTCGTATGTAAAAGTTATAAAAGAGATAAATTCTATACGAAGTGAAAGAAAGTTTAGAAAAATAATTTGTAAAGTATAAACATGTTGGATTTTACTACGATGAAAATAAAGAATAGTAAAATAATTATTTGTAGGTAAATGGAGTATACAGAAATATTATATTAATGATTTAATTAGGAAACACAATTGTATAGAGATAATAAATTTGAGGGAGAAAAAGGTTGTAAAAAAACCAAGGTTGATATTTATTTTACTGATATATTCATTCTTATTAAGTTCTATAGAAAATCTTCTTTAAATGAGTAGATGATATGTTATTTCTTTATATAGAAGAGTTTTTCTCAATAATTTACTAGGTTTTGGTAGAAGAATCGGGAATTGTAGTGTAAAATAAGATGATAGTATAAGGAGGGAGAAGGATGATAAGAAAGAGCAAGGCTATGATAATAGCCGTCATATGTGCGATAGGGACTGCTACATTTGTTAGTTATGATGCTAATAATATAGCTGTTGCAGAGGTAAGTTCAGTAAAGGCTATGGTTGCACAACTTAGTCCAATAGTTTTTATAGATCAACCTACTGATGGAATACAAATGGGTAAAAAGGATTTTACTGTATCAGGTTGGAGCTTAAGTAGTTCAGGGGTAAAAGATGTTAAGGTATATATTAATAACGTACTAGTTGGGAATGCTATAATTAATGGTGCAAGACCTGATGTTGCTAAGGTATATCCAGGATATCCAGGGTCAGATAAATCTGGATATTCTTTTGTTGTCTCTAAAGACAAGCTTGTTAAAGGAATAAACGAAGTCAAGGTGATTTCAACTGGAAATGATGGCGTTGCAACTACAAGAAAGATTTCGATGAATGTTCCAAGTTTATCAAATTTAGTATGTGTAGATACACCAATTAATAATAGTACGGTTTCAAATGATAAAATAACTATCGCTGGATGGGCATTAGCACAGGAAGGAGTAGAAGCTGTTAACGTTTTTGTTAATGGTGACTTCGTAGGTAAGGCTGCTTATGGGATGTCTAGAGCAGATGTAGCTAAAGCTTTTCCTTTATATGATGATAGTAATAATTCAGGATATAGTATAGAAATACCTAAAAGTAAGTTTTTAGGAAGTACAGGTGTAATTGATGTGGAAGTTGTTTCTAAAGATAAAAAGACATCTAGAACACAAGTTAAACTAAATGTTAAGGATAACTTTAGAATTACAACTATTGATATACCAGCGATTAACTCAATAATTCAAAATCAAAATGTATTTGTTGGAGGATGGGCTATTAATCCATCTGGACTACAAAAAGTTACTATATCATTAAATGGGAAAATTCTTGGCGATGCTACAATGGTAGCTAGGCCAGATGTAGCTAAGGTTTATCCTAATTATAAGGGTGTAAGTAATAGTGGATTTAATTATTCAATTAATAAAAGCTTACTTCTTGAAGGAAACAATGTAATAACTGTAGAAGCTATTGGTGTTGATGGAACTAAGGTTTCCAAGAATACCAATATAACTTACAAAGCACCTGTAGCATTAACATGCATTGATTTACCATATGAAAATTCAAAAATCAATAATACAGACTTTGTGGTAAGTGGATGGGCACTAAATCCAGACGGTGTTAAAGAGGTTAAAGTATATGTTGATGGGAAATATATTAAAAGTGCTACGTTAGGTTTATCAAGACCAGACGTTGAAAAAGTTAATCCAGGTTATATTAATGGAGCAAATTCAGGGTATAAGTTAGTTATTGATAGGAATATTATAAGTCCAGGTGCTCACACAGTAACTGTTGAAGCTATCGGCAATACAGGTATTTTAGGAAAAGCCACTAGAAATATTACAATGAATAAGCCAAGCTCCTATATTGTGGCAGATAATTTTAGTGGTGGAATAAACTATAATAGAAGTTTTAATATAGTAGGATGGGCGTTGAGTCCAAGTGGAGTAAAAGCTGTTAATGTTTATGTAGATGGTAATTTATTTAATACAACAAAACCATCAATTTCAAGACCAGACGTAGATGCAGCGTTCCCAGGATATGTAGGGGGAACTACTTCAGGATATAGTTTATATTTTGATATAAATAAAGTAGCAAGAGGAATTAGACAAATTACGCTAGAAGCTATAGGAAATGATGGGACAATAACAAAACGTGAGTATAAACTAACAGTTAACAAGCCTGATGGACAAACCTTTATAGATACACCTATTAATAATCAATTAGTATCATCATCAAGTATTACAGTAAGTGGATGGGCATTAAATGCCACAGGTATTTCATCAGTTCAAATATATCTGGATAATCAGTTAAAGGCAAATGCAACTGTCGGATTATCAAGGCCAGATGTAGGGGCAGCTTTTGCTAGCAAAAATTACACGGACGCTAATATAAGTGGATATTCTGCAACTCTTGATACTACTGGTGTTTTAGTTGGAGATCATATCATTAAGGTTGTTGCTATTGGTAAGGATGGGACAAGCTGTGCGGTAGAGAGAACTATCGCATCTAAAGGAAAAGTAGTTTTTACAAACTACGCTAATACATTAGATTATTATGTAAACCTTCAAGTAGCAAAGAAGCCACCTATATGGCTATCAAGCGGGTCAAGACCAGCTACAAGAACTGAGATATATAATGAAATGAATCCTAACACATCAATAAATGATCCTAATGCTGTATTTATGTTTATGAAACTTAATTTTACAGAAGGAATAAATGCAGATAATTTGAATAAAACATTAACTACAGCTGGAGTACTTCAAGGAAAAGGACAAGCTTTTTTAAATGGTGGTAGAGCATTTAATGTAAATCCTATTTATTTAGTATCTCATGCATTATTAGAAACTGGGTATGGAAAGTCTCAACTATCTATTGGAACTACTATAACAGAGATAGCAGATTTAAATAGCCCTGTTTATGAAACTTTTTTAGAAAATGGTGTAAAAAAGGAATATCTTGTTGGTTATAAAATGATTAAATTGCCTGCACCAGTGACTGTATATAATATGTATGGGATTGGCGCTTTTGATGATATGCCTCATTTCCCTAATAGACCATTGATTACTGGAACAACGGCAGCATATAAAAATGGATGGACTACTGTGGATGCTGCAATAACAGGGGGAGCTAAGTGGATTGGAGATGGATATATTAATGATCCAACTTTTAACCAAAACACACTATACAAAATGAGATGGGATTTTGCAAAAAATTGGCATCAATATGCTACAGATGTATTGTGGGCTAGAAAGCAGACGTATAATATTGCTAAATTGGTAAATCAAATGGATAATCCGGTTTTAGAGTTTGATATTCCGAGATTTAAGTAATATATTTTCTAACATTTTCATATATAGAAATATATAGAGAGAAGATGCAAAAATAAATCATTGCATCTTTTCTTACATACGGTTAGACTATTTTATAAGAAATTAAGTTAAACAAATCATAATACAAAGTTTAGCTATTGATTAATATTAATCATAATATTTGATTAATCATTAATTAAAGTGTTATAATTATTTTGATAGCCAAAGTGTAGGGGGATAGCCAATGGAGAAATATATTGCTGAATTTGAGGATGACGATAATCTAATTGTAGTTGATGCAAATGAATTACAACAGAGAAAAAGTATTGATGTGCAGATGCCTAGATATTATTTTGCTATTAAGAAATTTATGGACATAGCTGTTTCTCTAGTAGCTACTATATTGCTTTTACCACTTATAATAGCAATTTCAATAGCTATAAAAATAGAATCAAGAGGTCCTGTATTTTTTTCTCAAGAGAGAGTTGGGAAAAACGGGAAAGTGTTCAAAATGTATAAATTTAGATCAATGGTAGTAAATGCTGAAAAATTATTAGACAAGCTTGCTGATAAAAATGAAATGTCTGGACCTATGTTTAAAATGAAGGAAGATCCTAGAGTAACAAAGGTTGGTAAATTTATCAGAAAGACAAGCCTTGACGAGTTACCGCAATTATTTAATATTTTGAAAGGTGAGATGTCATTAGTTGGACCAAGACCTAATTTACCAAGGGAAGTTGCAAAATTTAATTATAGACAAAGAGATAAGTTATTAGTAAGACCTGGATTAACTTGCTACTGGCAGGTTATGGGAAGAAGTAGTATAGGTTTTGAAGAGTGGATAGAGCTTGATTTAAAATATATAAGAGAAAGAAGTTTATTGCTGGATCTGAAACTTATATTAAAAACATTTTTGGTTTTGTTTGGAGATAAAAACGCATATTAAGAAGAAAATAACAAGGATGTCCAGTAGTTAGTTTTTTATAACTACAAGATGGACATCCTTTATTACATATAAGCTATAAAATATATTCTCTAAGGTTTACGATTTTGTTATTGCTAAGATCTTTAACAAGAGAATAAGGAGAATCTACAAGTAAATAAGGATCTACATCATCTTCTATTATTGCAAGACCGTTTTGTAGTCTTTCACTTAAGTAATGTTCAATTGGTAATTTAAATTTTTCTTTTTCGTAAGAAGCTTTAAATTTTTCAATTGGAACATTAGGAGTAATAGATATTTCATTGACTATAGCAACTTTGTTTTCATGACAATAATCCTTGTTAGATATACGTTTATAAAGATCTGTCTGTTTAAGTTTATTTTGTAGCTCTAAGCTATCAAAACCAGATAATGATATAGGTGTACTTGCTAACTTTAGGCTACTGAAGGTTTTTAAGTTACTAATCATTTTGCTTATAGCGTAAGGGAGTTTTGGGTTTTTTGTATCTATATGATATAGAAAATTGATAAAGTATTGATCCGTGAAACCTAAAAATTTTGAATTTTTCTCGTGGTTTTGCATATTATTTAAGAATGTCTCTTTGTTGGGAAAGCCTACTATGTCATTACTATAGATTATATAGTTCATAACAGTTTGCGCCATTATAGCAATTACGTTTACTTTTTTATTATAAATAATCTCTCGATATGAGAAATGTCTATTAATTAAAAATTGATCTGCAGCACCTATGCCCTTCTCTTTAACACCTACTATGTCTATACCGTAGACTGAATGCTTTTTCATTCTAAGGTTTTTAATCAAAGTTCCTAGTTCAAAGCGTCCATAATTAGCACCTGAGAAGGTCGCATCTCTCAAAAGATAGTCTATTTTATCTGCATCAAATTCCGAATGTAATAATTGGATCATTGGCGAAAGTTGCGGTTTCTTTTCGGTCGCGCTGTAATCTCCAGAGACTATTGTATATAAATCATCCATATCGATATAAGAACAATACTTATTTATTATAGAAATTATAGCAGAGCTATTCTTTAAGATACTAATACCTACATTTTCGTGGTGTAGAGGATCGGGACTTAGTATATTAAGAGCATCATTAACTGGATTAGAAGCAGTTAGAGCCTGAATTTTTCCTAGGGATTTAAACTTTAGAGCATCTAATTGATTATCACCTACTAAAGCTTCTTTATAGGCTTTTTCACCTACATGTGATAAAGGATAGTGCCCAATATCGTGTAACATTGCAGATAATCTTACTAGCTGCCTATCTTCATCAGAAAAATTAAGCTTTTTTGCCATCTCATCGATTATATACATAACCCCAAGGGAGTGTATATATCTAGTATGCTCAGAACCAGGGAAAATCCAGTGGGCAAGTCCCAGTTGTTTAACATATTGAAGTCTTTTGAAAATAGGAAGTTTTTCGATTTCAGCTTCAGCTTTTGTAAGTCCAATGTAACCATGAACATTATCCAATATATAGTTAGTAAAAATTAAAGACATTTGCTCACATCCAATCTGTTGCATATTGTATATGCATATAATATAACCTAATTATAGAAATTAAATCTAGTAAATATTGTAATTTTATTTTTTACTTTAGAAGATTTATAGTATTGAAACTAAGAGGTTTATTTTATGTATTTAGTAATATATAAGTAATTTTGAAATAGACAACAGCTAATCTTATTATACTTAAAATGTAAAAAATGCACAATAAATTCAAGCTGCTAGTTTTAAATATAGCTATGAAAAAAGTAGAAGAGTTAATAGGTAATATGGTATAATACCCCTGTAAGGTCGAATGCTGACGGTAAAGGGGAAAAAGTTTACAACTTATAGCCATTATTAATTATTCTCGTTTAGCTATATTTAATAATAACGGATAAGTTTACTGTGAAGATATTACATATAGAAGTTGTATCTAAAATTCATGTAAGTATATGAGGATAAATGTGAAGCTGTGAAGGTGTTATTAAAACGTTTATTCTTTAAAGAATGAGAATTATTCTTATACTTTTAATAAGAAGTATGTATAACTTTAAATTGTTTAAGAGTTATTTAATAATTGGCAAATATAATTAGTAAAAAACCTAAGAAAAAATTGGACTAGCTGTGTTTATTTTATGGTATGTTACAGCGCATTCATTTTCCAAGTAATAAAACTAATAACATACAAGTGGAGGAATAGAAAATGTATGATACAATTTTAGTTACTGGAGCAACTAGTAATATAGGTTCTGAGGTCTTAAGGCTACTTTCAATGGATGAAGTAGAAGTAAGAGGTGCTACAGATGATTTAAGAGAAGCGAGAAAAGTCTTGCCAAAAGGAATTGAATTAGTACGTTTTGACTTCAAGGAAAAGGACACTTATGAGAAAGCTCTTGAAGGAGTAAAAAAAGTTCTTATTATAGCACCACCAGAAGATATAGATGTAAAAGAACATGTATTTCCTTTTATAGATAAAGCAAAGCAAATGGGAGTTTTGCAAATTATATTCATATCTATATTAGGTATAGACAAGAATCCTTTAGCTCAACATAGAAGAATAGAGAAATACCTTAAGGAAATAGAAGTGCCATATACAATCATAAGACCAAGCTATTTTATGCAAAAGCTTAATACAATGTACAGACATGAAATAAAGGTTCAAGGCAAAATAATGATACCAGCTGGAAAAGCAAAGATTAATTTCATCGACGTAAGAGATGTAGCTGCTTTCACAGCTAGGGTGATTTGTGAAGAGAATGAACATTTCAATATGATATATAAAGTAACAGGAAAAGAAGCTATAACATATCACGAAGCTGCAGAGATATTTTCAAATACAGCAGGAAAAAATGTTGAATATGTAAACCCTAAGATAAAAGAGTTTAAACAGTTGATGGTTAAAAAAGGTCTTGAAGGAGAAAAACTAAAACGAATAACTAGATTATGTATAACTTCAAGATTAGGAATAGGAAGAAAAGTAACTAACGATTTTAAGAAGGTTATGGGAACAGATCCAAAGTCTTTCGAACATTATATAAATGATTATAAGAATATGTGGAAGTAAAAATAGATATTTCGATTAAAATCGATTTCAGACAGTTATAAGCTAATTCCACAGAAAATTAATGATTAAAAATTATTTTAGACAAAGAGTATATAAAATTAGTTATAAAAAGCTTCATCTATCAAAGATGAAGCTTTTTATAACTCCAGGGAACTCTCTTACATGAAAGTTCAGTGAAGAATATGGATGACAAGAACCAGGGTAGCCATGTACCTCAAAGCCTTGCGCTTTTGCTATCATATTAGCCCTAAATTGATGAAAGTTATTTGTGATAACTGTAACTTTTATAGGGGTTTTACTACATTTATTGCTAATTAATTCTTTTGAGAACATAAAATTTTCATAAGTACTAGTAGATTTATCTTCCATCGTTATAAGGTTTGGATCTATACCTTTTTCTATTAAATAGTCCTTCATAGCTCTTGCTTCACTAAGAAGTTCATCAGGTCCTTGTCCACCTGATACTATAATAGGGATTTCTGGATGAATAGAATGGAATTCTAGAGCCGCATCAAGTCTTAATTGTAAAGAGGTAGAAATTCTATCGCCTATAAGACCAGCACCTAAAACAACAACATAATCAGTAGGTGTGTTATCTTTCTCACTTCCAGTTTTATAAATGAAAGCTTCTGTAACAAGGAAGAAAGAGAAGCCAATAATCAGAAAGCTTGTGAATATGATGAGAAACTTTTTTGGAATATAGCTTAATAATTTTGTATCAAACTTTAAATAAAAGAATCCCATGACAATTAGGACAATACCTAGAATTAACCAAAAGCGTGAAAATGACATATTGGGTGTATATGATATTAAGCCTATGTAATAAGAAATACTTAGCCCTCCAAATATGAAGAAAATAATTAAAACTATAAGTTTTTTTAAATCCAAATAAATTCCTCCTTAGAAACAAAATCATAGCTTTTTCATATAAATTTAATTCAGCAATAAATGGTTTATTATAACTAATTCTATCATAAATTGATTTATGAAGAATAATTATAAATTAAAGTTTATAAACATAAAGAAATATGTTATATATAGGTTTTGTAATTATTGATTTTTATCTTTGAAAATACTTTTACAGAGTGAACATATAATCAAAAAACACTGGGGAAGCGTAGTTAGCGCTTCCCCAGTGTTTTTTTAGAATTGAGAGTTACTTGATCCTAAGTCATTAACTTTAGATTGCATTATAGCTAGTGATATTATGGAAAGACCAAATATACTTAAAAGTAAATATAAGATAGAGTCATCTGATGGGGAAGTAGAAGTTTTTGCTTGAACACCATATAACTTCTTTCCCATTTTATAATTCCAATAGATACCATAAATGCCACAAGTAATTAATGTGAATAAGACTTCAAGACCACCCGAAGATTCTTTACTTAAATATCGAGAAGACTCGTTACTTAAAGCTGCCATCCAATACAATCCGTAAATACCAAAAGTTATAATTGTGAGGATAATTGCGACTGCTATGTTTCTTTCTTTGAACATAAATTCCTCCTAATAAATTACAATCGATATATTATATTTTTTAGAATAATAATATATTCATAAAATTTTAAATTTCTAAGCTTATTAAAAAACTGGTGAAGCGAATTTAATGCTTCACCAGTTTCTTAAAATTGAGGATTTCTTGATGCTACGGCATTTAATTTAGATTGCATTATTGCTAGTGATACTATTGGGAATTGAAATAAGTTCAATAGTAGGTATAACATAGAATCGTCAGATGGTGTGTTAGAAGTCCTTGCTTGAACATCATATAACTTTTGTCCCATCTTATAGCCCCAATAAATCCCATAAATATTACAAGTAAGCAAGGTGAATAAAACTTCTAATCCACCTGAAGGTTCTTCACCTAAATAGATAGAAGATTCATTGCTTAGAGCTGCTATCCAATAAAAGTAGTAAATTCCGCAGGTTACAATTGAAAGGATAATTGAGACTGCTATATTTCTTTCTTTGATCATATAGACCTCCTAGTAAAAGTATAGGTAACATAAATTATACATCATAAGTTTGAGATATTCATCAACTTATTTATAAGTTAATCAAGTAGGGTATTTTAAAAGGTATTCTATTAAGCAATAAATATGATAAACTTAAGCATAAATATAAGAAAAAGTGAATTAATATTACATAAATAGATAGAAAAAATGTGATGTAGAATATATAATATACCTATAAATATACAAGGAGGGCTATAAAATGAGTGAATTCAATAATGTTACAGTGATTAAAAAGGCAAATGTTTATTTTGATGGTAAGGTAACAAGCAGAACTGTTGTGTTTGAAAATGGGGAAAGAAAAACTTTAGGAATAATGCTTCCAGGTGAATATGAATTTGGAACTGGTGATAAAGAAGTTATGGAAGTTTTAGGAGGCAGCTTAAATGTTATGCTTCCAGGAGAAAATACTTTTACATTATATAAAGAAGGCGATGCTTTTACAGTGCCGGCTAACTCAAAATTCAAGTTAGAAGTTACAGAAGTTGCAGATTACTGCTGTTCATACATAAAAGAGTAATAGCATATTAATAAATATTAGAACATAGAGGTTAATTTTCTATAAGATATTAAATTATAGGAAGTTAACTTCTTTTATTTTATATAAAATGTGAATATTTTCTTATTAATAGAGAATACTAGTGTTATTAAATTTTTCAGCAATGAAGGAGTACGTATGAAAGAAAATATAATCGACATAGTAGATAGTTTTCCAAAGGAATTTCAAGGTGAACAGCAAAATCATCAACCAGGGTTTGAAGGTGAAATGAAAAAGAAACCTGTATATAAGTCACCTATGTATACAGTAAAGACAGGTAAGCTTAAGGATAGAATTGCTGTTATATCTGGAGGAGATAGCGGAATTGGACGCGCTGTGGCAGTTGCTTTTGCAAAAGAAGGCGCAGATATTGCAATTGTATATTTAAATGAAAATGCAGATGCTGAAGAAACAAAAAAAGAAGTCGAAGCAGAAGGTAGAAGATGCATTTTGATTGCAGGAGATATTAAGAATGAAAACTTTGCAAAGGAAGTAGCTGAAAAAACTATTAAGGAATTTGGCAAAATAAATATTCTAGTTAATAATGCTGCTATTCAGTTTGAAGCTCAAGCTTTGGAGGATATAACTAGTGAGCAGTTTGACAATACAATGAAGACAAATATTTATGGTCATTTCTTTATGACTAAAGCAATACTTCCACACCTTACAAAAGGAGATAGCATTATAAACACTACATCAATAGTGGCATATAATGGACATGAAACATTAATAGATTATTCCATGACTAAAGGAGCTATGACTACATTTACTAGATCATTAGCAAAATCTTTAATCAGTAAGAAAATAAGAGTTAATGCAGTGGCTCCAGGACCAATATGGACACCTCTTATAGTTTCCTCTTTTAAAGAGGAAACTATAAGTAAGTTTGGAGCAGATAATGCAATGGGAAGAGCAGGTCAGCCTGTTGAAGTAGCTGGTGCCTATGTTTTTCTTGCTTCAGATGATGCTTCTTATATGACAGGCCAAACTATTCATGTTGATGGTGGTGAATTTGTAGGTTCTTAGATTAATTCCAATTTGCAATAGCTAAGAGCATTGAAATTATTAGCCAAGATATGAATAAATAATTGTCACAATGTATATATTTAAAGGTCGAGGATTTAACAATATTTTAATAGGTGTATAATTTATTAAAAAACCTCAAATAAAGTTGATAAAAATTTTAAATTAATATAGAATATAAAATATAATTAATGAAGTAGAGTGATACAGATTTTTAAACCAATGGCGGTGGATATATGCCTTGGTTTTTTTATGAGTTCATTTTTGAAAGGAGTCTAATATGTGTGGTCTAGTTGCAATGTATAAAGAATCTGCTATAGAAGAAAAAGATATAGAGATGACAAAAGTTATGTGTGAGGTTATGACCCATAGAGGACCAAATGATAAAGGCCTTTATAGTGATGAAAGTGTAATTTTAGGATTTAGGCGTTTAAGTATAATTGATCTTGCTAATGGACATCAACCTTATTCTTTTAATGATGATAAATATCATATTGTATTCAATGGTGAGGTTTACAATTATAGAGAAATTAGAGAAGAACTTAAAGGATTAGGTTATACTTTTACTACAGACACGGAAGTAGAAGTAATGCTTAGTGCTTATAAGGAATTTGGTAAGGAAGCAATCAAGAAATTCAGAGGAATGTTCTCATTTATTATCTGGGATAAAGAAACTGAAACCATGTATGCCGTAAGAGATCCATTTGGCATAAAACCACTGTACTATATGTATGATAATGAATCTTTAATAATCTCATCAGAGGAAAAGGCGTTTTTCTATACTGATAAGGACGTATTTAAAGTTAATGAAGAAGGTTTACAACATTACTTAACTTTTCAATATGTTCCAGAACCGATGAGTATATTAAAGGATATACAGATAATTAGACCAGGGCATATGCTTATAAAGGAAAAAGGACAGGCTCCGAGATTTGAGAGATATTATAAAGTGGAGTTTAAGCCTGAACCTGCTAACGAAACTAAGAAGATAGAAGAAATTAGAGAGGCTCTTGAAGACTCAGTTAACATACACATGAGAAGTGATGTGCCTGTAGGCTCTTTCCTATCAGGTGGAATTGACTCTACAATTATAGTTGCATTAGCAAGAAAATTGAATCCCGCATTAAAAACTTTTACTGTAGGATTTGAGGTTGAAGGTTATAGCGAAATGGATTTAGCCGCTGAAATTGCTAGTGAACTTGGAGTAGAAAACATTAGAAGAGTCGTGTCAGCACAAGAATACATGGACACATTGCCAAAAATATTATGGCACCTTGATGGACCAGTGGCAGACCCATCTGCGATTCCAATATATTTTATATCTGAAGAAGCTAGCAAGCATGTTACAGTTGTATTATCCGGAGAAGGTTCCGATGAAATGTTTGGAGGATATACAATATATAGAGAAAGCGAATCCTTAAAGATGTTTGATAGTATGCCACAAGGATTAAAAAAGGCTCTTTTATCAGCATCACAAATTATGCCTGAAGGTGTAAGAGGTAAGAGTTTCCTTGAGAGAGGTTGCACACCTGTAGAAGACAGGTATTTTGGGAATGCTAATATTTTCAGAGAAGAGGAAAAGAAAATATATCTTCCTAAATATGATCCATCAAAAATATCTACAAAAATTACAAAGGAATTCTATGATGAGTTAAAAGGTGCTGATGGCGTAGTAAAAATGCAATATATTGATATAAATACATGGCTTAGAGGTGATATCTTAGTTAAGTCAGATAGAATGACTATGGCACATTCTCTTGAACTTAGAGTACCATTCTTAGACAAGAGAGTTATGGAAGTTTGTTCAAGACTTGATAGATACGAGAAAATAGGAAATAATACAACTAAGAGCCTTTTAAGAGAAGCTTTTGCATCAGAAATTCCTAGTGCAGTAAAAACTAGAAGAAAGCTTGGATATCCCGTTCCTATAAGAGTATGGCTTAAAAATGAAATGTACCAATGGGCAAAAGATATTTTTGCAAGAAGTGAAGCAAAACATCTTATAAATACAAATGAAGCTATTAAATTGCTTGATGCTCATAGAACAGGAGAAAAAGATTATAGTAGAAAAATTTGGACTCTTCTATGTTTTGCTTTATGGTATGAAGAAGCTAATAAGAGGAACTTGCATATTGAAGAAGCTGCATGTGCAAAATAATAAAGAAATTCTAAGGGGCTGTGTCTTTTACAGCCCCTTAAGTGATATAAGGATAAAATAGAAGATAGATATTCTTACCTTTGTAATTAATAATATTTCTTATACTTTTGTCACAAAATAAGTAGGTAATAGATAATTTGCGATATATAAAGTTTATAAAAAATTGACGTGAAAATTAATTATCATTTATAATCAAATAGAGGATAACTAAATTATATTAATAACGACATGAAAATATAAATGTAAAGGGAGGAAGTTACATAAAGGTAGGTATTATGTAACGGTGGCGAAATGTTTTGTAGGTTATGTGGAAAAGAAGCTGCTGAAGATGCAAGGTATTGTGAAAAATGTGGTGCCAAGCTTCCAGAGCGAGAAGAAAGCCAAATTACATCTGAAAAAAATGTGGAAATGAATAGCTCACAACTTGACTCTATAAAAGAAAATTCAAGTTTAAATGTTTATGACGAAGACACAAAAGAAAATGAAAAAAACGATATGATACCGGAAGAAAAGAGAGATATCGATGAAACTTTAGATAACCAAGGGCATACTGAGAAAAAAGAAAATTATAATGAAGCTAATATGCCTAAAAACTATAATAATGACAGAAAGCCATCAGAGTCTGTGCCAGATTATCTTGTTTGGGCAATTATGTCTATTTTCTGCTGTTGCATACCATTTACTATAATAGCTATTGTCTATTCAGCTAAGGTTAATAATGCCTTAAGCAAAGGGGATATAGAAGAAGCTAAAATTAATTCGGAGAAAGCAAAAAATTGGACATTAGCTGCATTTATATGCGGAATTATTTACATACTAATCGTTCTAATTTTCATTATGCTTAATACATAAAGTGGAACAGTTAAAGAATATTAAAGTACAAAGAACGATAACGATTATAGTTCTAGTAATTATTTGTTGTGGGGCAGTTTTGCTATATAAATTTAATCCTTCAAAGGTTAATATTTTTCCACCATGTCTTTTTAAAAAGATAACAGGATTTTATTGCCCAGGATGCGGAAGTACAAGAGCAATTCATGCTTTGCTTAATCTTAATATTTGGCAAGCTTTTAGATATAACATGCTTATGGTTACTTTATTACCTTATATGGTATATGAAATGACTGCCATTATTTTAAAGATTTTATTTAATAAAGAGATACCTAGAATTCCTATGAATGGAAAAGTTATTTATGCGTTGCTTATAACAATCATTTTATATTGGCTTTTTAGAAATATAAATCTTTATCCATTTAAAATTCTAGCGCCAACTGAAATAATTGTTTAATGGACATAAAGGGATTGAATTAATATTTATAGAAGCGAGTTATTTAGATTGTATTATTGACCATAATAAGTTTAAATGATTATCACTATGAATTATGTAAAATTTGATTGTTTAGGGAGTGAGTTTTTTGTATTGTAAAAATTGTGGTCAACAAAATAATGAAGAAGCTAGATTTTGCAAAGGTTGTGGGAGTAACTTAGGGGATAATGAAGTAGTTAATATACAAAATAATAATCAACAAGGAAGTGGTTTTCAACAAGGTAATGTAAATCCGAGATGGAATAATAACGGAATTGAAGTTAAAAATAATTTGGTGCTTGCAATACTTTCTACAGTGTTTTGTTGCAATCTTGTTGGTATCGTAGCTATAGTTTATTCAGCACAAGTAGATTCCTTGGTTAGAAACGGTAATTATGAGAAGGCTGAAAGGTATTCAAAAAATGCTAAGATTTGGTCTTTTGTTTCTATAGGACTTGGAGTTCTATTTGCTATAATAGTCTTTATATATACGATAGCATTAATTATGATAGATTTAAATGATTATGGATATATGAGATAAAACATTTTGTTTATGTAGTGAGTTAGATATAGATACCCGCAACAAGTTCTAAACTTATTCATTAAGTTTATTAGCATGAAGCGTAATTCTATCAATAAAAACTTTTATGCATAATACAAGCTTTTATTGTGGGTATCTATAATTTACTATATAAACTTCTATAATTTTTTTATATATTAATAATAGGACGGCAATTTGCTGTCTTTTTTTAAAGAGGAGGATTATTATGTCATCAGCAGATAAGCAATACTTGGATATTGTTCAGGATATATTAGATAATGGGTATTATGATCAAAATCGTACAGGAGTTGCAACTTATAAGCTACCACATAAGGTGTTTCAATTTAATCTAGAAAAAGAATTTCCTATACTTACAACAAAATTCGTTGCATTTAAAACTGCTGTAAAAGAACTTTTATGGATTTATAAAGATCAATCAAATGATGTAAGAAAGCTTCAAGAACAAAATGTTAGTATATGGGATGAATGGATGCTTGAGGATGGGACTATAGGAAAAGCATACGGCTATCAAGTGGCAAAGTATAAACAAATAGATAAACTTATAGAAGCTCTAAAGGATAATCCACAAGACAGAAGAATGATGATAAATCTATGGAATATAGATGACCTTAAAGATATGGCATTACAACCTTGTTGCTTTTTGACCTTATGGGATGTTACTGATGGAAGACTTAATTGCATGCTAGTTCAACGTTCAGGAGATATTCCTCTAGGTGTACCTTTTAATATGGCTCAATATGCAGTATTAGTACATTTAATTGCACAGGTTACAGGGCTTAAACCTGGACTATTTACACATGTTATTAATAATGCACATATATATGAAAATCAAGTTGAAGGAATGAAGCTTCAACTTACGAGACGTGAGGAAGCGTATGATGCTCCAAAGATTTGGATTAATCCAGAAATAAAAAATTTCTATGATTTTAAGCCAGAAGATATAAAATTAGAAGGGTATCAGCATCATCCTGTTATAAAGATGGAGGTATCTGTTTAATGTTAAGTATAATTGTAGCTAAAAGTCAAAATCATGTTATCGGTAAGGATAATGAGCTAATTTGGAGAATATCCGAAGATTTAAAAAGATTCAAGAAACTAACAATGGGAAACACTATTATAATGGGAAGAAAAACCTTTGAATCACTCCCAGGCATTCTAGAAGGAAGACATCATATAGTAATCACTAGAAATAAGGATTATAAAGTAGATAATGAAAATGTTACGGTTCTTTATGATATAAATCAGGTAAAAAACTGTATTAAAGAAGATCAGGAAAATTTTATAATAGGTGGAGAGCAAATTTATAAAGAGTTGCTTCCAAGTACTGATAAGATATATCTTACAGAGGTGGATAGAGAGGCTGACGGAGATGCTTATTTCCCTATATTAGACGAGAAAGCTTGGATAGTTAAAAATCAATCGGAAGTTTTTTGCGATGAAAAAAATGATCTACAATTTAAGTATGTAGACTTGGTAAGAGCAAAATGATCATGAAAAAGTTAAATAAATAAGTTTTTAAGAAGTCTAGAGTAACAGTGCTCTAGGCTTCTTAAACATTTATAATATGATTTAGAAGTGTTTCTAAGTATATTAAAAATTTTTTCATGCGTCTTTGTGTTATAAATTTACTTATAAACTTTTTTAAGTATATATGTTTATCTTAGAATGCAATAACTTTAAGGTGAGGAGAAAATTAACTTTACAAAAGGTATTGAATACTATATAATATAAATGTAGTCACAGTTTGTAGGACCGATTGAGTATGATGTTAATAAATAATTTCTAGAGAGGATTCTATAACTGTGGTTAAAGGTGATATTTACATCTATTATCTATGAATTTACATACTTAAAAGGAGAGAGTTATGAAATATTTTAATGAGTCTAAAGAAAATGTTCTTAAAGATTTGTCTGTTAATGAAGAGACTGGTTTAACTACAAATTCTGTAGAAGAGAGAAAATTGAAATATGGCTTAAATGAATTTAGCCGTGCTCAAGAGGGAAGCTTGCTTGATGATATTAAAGAAGCTTTAACAGAGCCAATGATGATTATACTTATGGCTGCTGCACTTATAAGTGCATTAATAGGTGAAGTTGCTGATGCAATAGGAATAGTTTGTGCTGTTGCTTTAGGAATAGCAATTGGTATTGTTACAGAAGGAAAATCTAAAAAAGCAGCTGAAGCTTTATCAAAACTTACAGAAAATGTAGAAGTTAAAGTATTAAGAGATGGCAAGGTAACAAAAACTCAAAAATCAGACCTTGTCCCAGGAGATATAGTCTATATTGAGACTGGTGATTTAGTACCTTCAGATGGAAGATTAATAGATTCTCTAGAACTTAAGTTAAGAGAAGATATGCTTACTGGTGAGTCTGAGGATGTATCAAAGGATGCTGAAATTATAGTAGGTTTTGAAGAAATTGAAAGCAAGGGTCAAAAGGTTATACAAGATCCAATTCCAGCAAAGCAAAAAAATATGGTATTCGGTGGAACCTTAGTTGCTTATGGAAGAGGAACTATGGTAGTTACATCTACTGGTGATTCTACTGAAATGGGCAAGATTGCACAAAATCTTGGAGAAAATGATGTTGAGACGCCACTTCAAGTGAAACTTGGAAATTTAGGTAAAATGATAGCAAAGGCAGCAAGTGCTATTGCGGCATTATTATTTATTTTTATCGTAGCAAAAATGGTATTACAAAATACTTTAAGCGTAGATACTTCAGGAATCGTACCTTTCTTAGATTCTATAAATCCAGCTAAAACAGCACTTGTTGTATGTATTGCTTTAATTGTTGCTGCAGTTCCAGAAGGATTACCAACTATGGTAAACATGACTCTTGCCATAACAATGCAAAAAATGGCTAAGATTAATGCATTAGTTACTAAAAAAGAAGCATGTGAAACAATTGGTTCTATATCAGTAATATGTTCAGATAAAACAGGTACTCTTACTCAAAATAGAATGACTGTAGAAACAGTATATGTTGATGGTAAGTTTACTGAAGGTAGTGGAGCAGAAAGCAAGGGCTTCTTCTTAGATAACTGCATGCTAAACTCTACTGCTGATATAGCTTTTGAAAACAATGAGTACAAATATTTAGGTTCTGCTACAGAATGTGCATTACTTTTAAAACATAAAGATATAGATTACGTAACATATAGAAAAGATAATAAAGTAGTTTCTCAAGTTCCTTTCAGTTCAAAGGAAAAAAGAATGTCAACTATTATTGAAAAAGAAGGACAACAAGTTTTATTGTCAAAGGGAGCTCCAGAAGTTCTTCTTGAACTTTGTAAGTTAATTCAAGTAGGTAATGAAATTGTAGAATTAACAGAAGAAAGAAAGAACGCTATATTAGAAGAAATAAAAGGCCTACAAGTTAAGGCTATGAGAACTCTGGGTTTTGCTTACAAGAAATTATCAAGGGCTTATGAAGAAGCTGCTTTCACATCAGAACTTGAAGGTCACAATTACTTATCAAGTGACGGCCTTATATTTACTGGCTTTGTTGGAATTAGAGATCCGTTAAGAGTCGATGTTAAGGAAGCTGTAGAGGTTGCAAGAAATGCTGGAGTAACTACTAAAATGCTTACAGGAGACAATATAAACACTGCTATAGCTATCGGTACAGATCTTGGTTTATTACAAGGTGGTATGAAAGCTGTAGAAGCTACTTATATAGATACTCTAACGGATGAAGAATTAAAGAACGAAATAATGAACATTGCTATAGTTGCAAGATCAAAGCCAGACACTAAGATGAGAATTGTTAATGCCCTTCAAGAACTTGGTGAAGTAGTAGGTGTTACTGGTGATGGTATAAATGATGCACCTGCTTTAAACAAAGCTGATGTTGGTATAGCAATGGGTATTGCAGGAACTGAAGTATCAAAGAGTGCTGCAGATATCATTCTTACAGATGATAGCTTTAGTACAATAGTAAGAGGAATACAATGGGGAAGAGGAATTTACGAAAACTTCCAAAGATTTATACAGTTCCAGCTTACTGTTAACATTGTTGCTTTTATGATAGCAATAATATCACAACTATTAGGAAAAGAAATGCCATTTACAACAATACAATTATTATGGGTTAACATAATAATGGACGGGCCTCCAGCACTGGCGTTAGGACTTGAGCCAGTAAGACGTGCTGTATTAAACAGAAAGCCAGTTAATAGAAATGCAAGTATAATAACAAAGAAAATGATCACCAGTATTATATTAAATGCTTCTTACATTACGCTTCTACTAATGGTTCAAATGATATTTAATCCACTAGGAGTTGAAATTGTGGAGCATACTGGTACAGGCTTTGTTCCAAATGAAATGGAAACTTCATTATTTGGTATTTTTGCTTTCAGTGCTTTATTTAACGCATTCAACAGCAGAGAATTTGGATTAGATAGTATATTCCCTAACTTTACCAAAAATAAAATGGCTTTAAAGGTTATAGGAATAACTGCAGTTGCACAGATTTTCTTTACTGAGATATTAAAGGACTTCTTTAATGCTGTTTCTTTAAGTCCTATCATTTGGGCTAAGATATTGCTTTTAGCATCAACGGTTGTAATTGTAAATGAATTAGTTAAATTTGTTTTAAGAGCTGTATATAAGGATAATAGTACAAGTGCTACTTTAGCTAAATAATTAGAAGCAAGCTATCTCAAATTTTGAGATGGCTTGTCTTTAGTGATTATATCTGCTGAAAGTTTTTTTATTTAGTAGAAGTTATTATATGATTATTTCCCAAAAGCTTGCTATGGAAAATTTGGATTAATAAGTCATTTTAATAAATTATAAGTATTGGTATAATTTTATAGATAAATAATATATGAGGGTTAAGGAGAAGTTTATGCCTAAAATACAACCTACAAAAATAATGAATAAACATCATATTACAGCTGTTAAGCAGTTTACTGATCGGAAACATTATATAGAAGCCTTTTGGAATTGTATATACAGTATACAGAATGATGATACAAAAGTACTAGTTTACTACGGAGTAAGCGGAATTGGTAAAAGTAGTTTAAGGAAGAAGTTACAACATGAAATAGAGATAAAAGATGAAAATATACTGTGGGGTTTTATAGATTTTGATGTTAGACAACATAGAGATGTTGACAATGCATTATTATTTTTGAGAACTGAACTAAGTAGGAAGTATAAAATAAGTTTCAATTTATTTGATTTTGCTTACGCGTATTATTTGAAAAAAGCAAGTCCTCAAATGTCTTTTACTGAAAAGTCTATACCATTTCTTGAAGAAGGTTCTTTGGTTACTGATATCATAGCAACATTTGGTGACATGCCATTAGTGGGGATTCCGGTAAAAATTCTTGCTGTTTTAGATAAAGTAAATAACAAATATAAAGACTGGATAAATCAAAAGAGAATAAATGATATATTAGATATGTCTTTGAAAGAACCAAAAGAGTTATTAGAATATTTACCTGTTTATTTTGCGGAAGATTTAAAAAACTATGCAAGTGAGAAAAATGGAAAGATAGTAATTTTTCTAGATACATACGAAGCGTTAAATTCAAGCAACAAAGGTGAAAAATCTTACTTTCAAATAGATGAATGGATAAGAGATGTATTAATTCCAAACTTACCAGGAGGTTTGTTTGTTATTTTGGGTAGAGAGAAATTAAAATGGCAAGATATAAATAGTCAGTGGGCTGAATGTATTGAACAACATTTAGTTGGAACTTTGGCAGACGTTGATTCAAGATCTTTTTTAGTATACTCAGGTATAAAAGAAAATGAGATTATCAATTCCATTATTGAGATCTCAGAAGGACATCCATATTTTCTAGATTTGTGTGTTGACACTTATGAAGCGATAAAGAAGGGAAAAAAACCAACGAAAGAAGATTTTCTTAACAATAATAAAATACAACTATTCGAA
Organism: Clostridium cellulovorans 743B; assembly: GCF_000145275.1. Classification (NCBI taxonomy): domain Bacteria; kingdom Bacillati; phylum Bacillota; class Clostridia; order Eubacteriales; family Clostridiaceae; genus Clostridium; species Clostridium cellulovorans. The sequence continues at coordinate 4,676,832 of NC_014393.1, read as the reverse complement.
AAATTTATGCAGTATCTACAATATCATGAACGAGAGACGTTAAAAGTTCTTTCTGTTCCAAGGTTTTGGAATAGTGAAATATTTGAGTTGTTAATAAAGGAGTATAATACTGGATATCCTATAATGGGATTGGATGAATTTTGTAACTTTTCATTTATAAGTGAAAGGGCATTGAAGGATACATGGGAAATGCATTCTTTGATGCGAAAAAGTCTTAATGAATATCAAAAAAACGAACAATTAATAGAAGTACATAAAGTTATGTTTAAGTATTATTCAAAAAAATTAAAGAATGTTGCTGACAAGACCCAAGAGATATATCTTAATGAAGCATATTATCATGGAAGTAAGTTCTTGAAAAAAGACGAATTTGGGGAATGGTTTCTTGATAAATCGGACTATTTTTTTAAAATGGGAAATATATTGTTTTTAAAGCATTTATATGAAAAGTTTTTTCAAGAAGTTAAAGATGAAACTAATATACATAATTTTTCATTTTTGCTTGCACAATCTTCTTATAGATTGGGAAAGATATATATTAGTTTAGGTAGCTATTTAAAAGCTGAAGAAATTCTTAAATATGCTGAAATACATGTGGATAAAGCTGAAAATTTGAGTATAATTGGTTTATTAGCAGTTCTTTATAAGGATACTTATAAAGACAAAGAGTCAGAAAAATATTTTCAGAAATATATAAGTAATTATAACGAGCTTAGGAGAGAGAATCTTGATATATATAATTCAATAGCAAAGATTAAAATATTAATTAATTATGGAAAGTTAAAAGTATATTTATCAGAATATGAAGATGCATTAGATATTTACAATAAGGTTGTCTTAGAAATTGAAGATTTACTGAAGGAAAAATATCATATATACACATTACTAAGCTATAAAGCAGATGCTCTTGAAAAGTTAGGTGAAGTGAATGAAAGGATGCGGAATTACTCAATATCTGGGAAATTATACAAGAAAGCAATTAAAATTTATGATTATATAATTAATGAACATGAATTACACCAGGAAGAAGGTTGGGATTTAATTTATTTATTAAATAATAAGGGAATGGTATATAAGCGTCTTGCTGAATATTATGTTGAAATAGGTAAAAGTGAGAACGCCAAGCATAGTTATCGAAGAGCGTTAGAGAGTTATGAGTACTCCAAAGAAAAATCCTGTGAAAATATTGATACATATAAGAAAATTGGGTTTGCTGCAAGAGGTTTATTAAGGCAATTAGTAAATGATGGTTCAGAAAAAAAACAAATAGAAAAGACCTTTTATAAGTGTGAAGAAGGTTTTATGAAGGCTTTAGAATTATCGCCTAAAGACGTATCAGCTATTCATTCAATGGGTGGAGCGTATATGATTTTAGGAAAATCATATGAGAAGGAAATGAATTATTTTAAATCACTTGAACTATATGATAAAGCTCTAAGATATTCATCAGAGGCTATAGGTATACAACCTGACTATTTGTATGCTTACGATGGAAAAGCAGAAATACTTATACACAAAGCAGAGATTTATTCAAAAATGAATGATGTAGAAAAAGCTTTAAGTCTATATAAAGAAGGGTTAATAGTGCTTGAAGAAATTTTAAAAAAGACACCTAAGGCATGTTATGCGTTAGAGAAAAAAGAACTTATTAAAAGAATGATATGCGAATTAAAGAGTAGTAATAAATTTGATAAAGTAAATACATAATAATCTTTATAATTGTTAATAATAATTGCTAAAGAGGTGATTTGATGAAAAGATTAGTATTATTATTTACCTTAGTAATTTTAAGCTTCTCGCCAATGCACACAACTTTAGCTAAAGAATTGCACAGCTATAGCTGTATAGTTCATAAAAATGAAGCCTCCTCAACAATTAATTATATAAATGAAGAAATGAAATGCAGTGATGCTTTCTTAAAGGTCATAATAGAAGAAACAAAGGCCTTTAAAATCCTAGAAGAAAATACAAAAAAGAATAGCCTTATATATCATTTGATGCCTTGGAGACCATAGTGTTTCAAGGCATTTTTTCTTTAGCTATATTTAGCAAGTATAGTATATGCAGATAATAATAATGAAAGTTTGAATTTTTTTAATAAGACGAACTTTGATTTAAGAAACATTTTAGGGAAAAAGAAGTAGTAATATCAGAAGTTTAATAGTATCTAAGAAGATAAAAGAGTAAACAATAAAGTTGGAGGTGATTTAAATGAGCACATATACAGGTGTAGTTAAATGGTTTGATAATGAAAGAGGTTATGGATTTATTTCAGGTAATGAAGGTATGGATGCTTATGTTCACCATTCTCAAGTAAAGGAAAAGACTCATAATAAAGACCTTCATGAAGGTGAGTCCGTAAAATATGATATGGTAGAGACAAATAAAAGACCTATGGCAATAAATGTACAGAAGTTATAGTAACAAGATTTTTATCTATGTTTAGAATATAGTAGCGTTGAAAACCTCTAATTATGCAGGGTGCTGATAATTAGGGGTTTTAATTTATTTTTTTAACAAGATTATTTTAAAATATATAGAAGGCTCGCTAACTATACTCCATTAAACCTATTGATTTTCAAATTTTAATATATAGTTTTTATTCAGATTCAATTTTGGAACTTATATAATCATAAGGATATTAGCTATTTAAAAATACTTCATAAAAAACAATTTAAAAGTAAAACTTAAATCTAACTTTTAAGTGGGTGATACCTATCATTATATGTTTTTCTATTATATAATTCAAATATATATGATATAATTGTAAAGGTTTAACTTTAAATAGCAACATTATCATGAAAATATGATACAAATGGAGTGAAAGTTATGAGGGGATTTACTGTTATCAAGCCTTTTAATAATAATGTAATTTTAGGTTTTGATAGAGACAAAGATAAAGAGTGTGTTATGGTTGGTAGAGGAATTGGTTTTTCAGTAGTAAAAGGCCAGGAGTTTTATGATAGAGAAAAAATAGAAAGAATATACTATATTGAAGATGATGAGAATAAAGCTAAACTAAATAGTTTATATAGGAATGTTGATAGTTCTTTAATTGGTGCTACAGAAGAAGCCATTTCATATATTTCAAAAGTAACAGAAAGTGATTTAGGTAAAATAATTCATATAACTTTGTTAGACCATTTAGCTTTCACAATTGAAAGAATTAAGAATGGGATAAAGATAGGAAATCCTTTTTTATATGAAACTAAGGTTTTATATGAAAAGGAATTTAGCATAGCAGAGGATGTGCTAGAAATCATAAATGATAGAATGAACTTAGAACTACCAAAGGCAGAGGTAGGATTTATAGCGATGCATATACATGCAGCCTTAAATAATCAAAAGTCATCTTCTGTAGCAACAAATGCATACATTATACAAGAGATGATAACTGTAATAGAAAATAATTTGAATATTTTAATAGATAGAGAATCAATTTCTTACATGAGACTTTTGACGCATCTTAGATTTGCTATAGATAGAATAAATAAAAAGCTTCCAATAGAAAATATTCTTCTTGACTCCATAAAAACTCAATTAAAGGACTCTTATATGGTTGCAATAGCTGTTGCAGATTATGTAAAAGAAAACTTTAATCTTGTAATGCCAGAAGAAGAGATTGGATATATAGCCGTTCATATAGGGAATATTAAATTAAGACAAAAATGAGCCTTGATTATGGGCTCATTTTTGTCTTATAGGATTGTAGGTAATAAAGAGAATAGACCAAAACATACTGCAAGACCTGATACCACGATAGAAAAGTATACAGCTGATTTTGTTTGTTGAGTTTTATTAAATCTAAATAGAAAATAAATAAATAATAATAACAACGGTACTAAAGTAAATAATCCCAATAATAGGTCCTCCTAAAATTCCGTATATACATATTAATATTATCATAGAATAATATTAAAGTCAGTTATTTTACATATAATTTATATAGAATTAATGAATATGAAAGAGATATTTAGCAGAAAAAAACATAATGGAGGGGAAACATGGCAAATGATAATTTGTTTTATGAAGTGGAGAAACATCTCCTTGAAGATGAGGTACCATCAAAGTATTTAAGCGAGATTATTAAAGCAGATAAAATGAAAGAAAGCCCATTTAATTTAATAAGCGAACTTGCTAAGGCAGAACAAAATCCACAATATCATCCTGAAGGTAATGCACTTATCCATACTTTAATGGTAGTTGATAATGCGGCTAAGGTAAGAGAAAAAAGTTCTGATAGAAGGGTATTAATGTGGGCATCACTTCTCCATGATATAGGTAAAGGTCCAACTACTAGATTAAAAAAGGGACGTTGGACTGCTTATGACCATGATAAGGTTGGGAAGGATTTAACCATAAAATTTTTAGAGAGTTTTAATTTAGAGCAAGAATTTATAACAAAGGTTGCAGCTATGGTAAGATGGCATATGCAAACATTATTTGTAATGAAAAAACTACCTTTTCAAGAACTAGAGCAGATGGTTAAAGAAGTAGAAATCGACGAAATAGCTTTATTGTCATTTTGTGATAGAACCGGTAGGACAAAAATGACAAAAGAGGATATTAACAAGACGGAAGAAACTATTGAACAATTTAAAAAAGAAGCAAGAAAGCATTTGCGTACATCTTCGAGAGAATATCAATATACTTAGAGTAGAGTATGTTAGATATAAAGATTAATAGGTGCTATAGCAATTTAAAAATTTGATAAGGAAATAAGCAAGGAGATTAAAATTGAAAAGCCCCTTGAAGTAGATAGTTTTACTATTATGATTATCTACTTCAAGGGGATAATATCAAATTAATATAAATTGACAATTACTACTATGACTATTTGTAGTGGTAATTTTATTTTTTCTCAAAGTATTGATAGTAGTAACATTTGATTCGTCCATTATAAAGCTTACGATTCTTATCAGACTTTCTCCCAAAGTTTTTCTCGAAATCTTCGTCAGATGTTAATATGTAGTATGACCAGTTTGGTAATCTTGAAAAGACTAGGCCCATGTCTTTGTATAGTATATCTATTGTAGCTTTCTCTTCAAGACGTTCTCCGTATGGAGGATTGCATATAAGAGTGCCTCTAGGAGTTAGTGTGTTTAATTTTCTCACATCCATAGCTCTAAAGTTTATATAATCGTCTACTCGTGCTTTTTCAGCGTTATTTTTTGAAAGTTGAACAAGCTTTCCGCTTATATCTGAAGCGCTTATATCAAGGGTTTTATCGTAATCAATAGCAGAATACGCATGTTTTCTTGCAGCTTTCCATAAGTCACTAGGGAATATATCCCATTCTTCACAAAGAAATTTTCTGCTTAGACCAGGAGCTATATTAAGTCCTATCATTGCAGCCTCAATAGCAATTGTTCCTGAACCGCAGAATGGATCCATAAAAGGTTTATCAGGAGTCCAACCAGATATATTTATTAAAGCTGCAGCCATGGTTTCCTTTAGTGGAGCCATATTTGCATCTTCACGGTAACCTCTTTTATGAAGTGCAACACCACTGGTATCTAAAAGTACAGTTACCTTATCTTTAAGAATACTAACCAATATAGGGTATTTTGCACCAGATTTTGAAAACCAAGTTACAGAGTAGTTCTCTTTAAGTTTTTCAATAATAGCTTTTTCTGAAATTGATTGAATATCAGATAAACTAAATAATGTAGATTTAACTGATTTTGCATTAATTATAAAGTTTGCATCTTCAGGCATGTAATCTTCCCAAGGTAGAGCTTTAACCTTTTCAAATAGTTCTTCAAAAGAAGTTGCGGTAAATTCTCCTATACAAATATGTATTCTATCGGCACATCTAGACCATAGATTTGATTTGATTATTCCTTCTACATCTGAGATATAAGTAACTTTACCATTTTCCACTTCTAGATCCTTAAAACCAAGATTTTTTAATTCTTTTGCAACTACTGCTTCTAAACCAAAGGCTGCAGTAGCAACTAGTTTATATTCTGACATTAATGTATCTCCTAAACTTTTTTATTTTCTATAGGGTTCCAAAATAAAATTTTAACTTATTCCAGTTGTTTTTAAAAAAGCATTAAACTTAAAATACTTACACTATCTAGGTATTTCGCTAATTTAGTATAGATAAAATTAGAAATTTCAGTATGGAACTCTTTATACAGAAAGTATTCTTATTTTTTAGCTTTATTATCCATAAGTGCGACTCTCCATATTGTTTACAGTATACTATTTACTAAGTCAAAAAGAAATAAAAAAATACCACTACAACAGTAGCGGTATTTTTAGCTAAATAACATTTATATTTAAATTATCATTACTTAAATGCCCAAGTTCTTTAATAACATCACCATATTCCTCAGGATCAAGTTTTTCTATTGTTTTCAAACATTTATGGTAATCCCCAAGCTTATATTCACAAAAAGATCTCAAAAAATAGAGTTCATCTTTTTTAATAGTCTTAAGAGCAAGATTTATATAATCCATAGCTAAGTTATAGTCTTTTTCAGAAACTAAAATATGAGCTATTGTAGTTAAGCTGTTGGGAAAACTGTGGCCAAATACGTTTGTTAAAACTTTTTTAATCATATCCTTTGAATATTCATTTAAATACATATAGTTTATTAATTTATATATATCATCTAAGTCCATATTTGAGGTTTTCATGGACTCGAGATGTTTTTTACATGCAATAAATTGAGAATCTTCCATTTATATTCCTCCCTTAAGAGGTTTTTCTTTTAGGAGATTAATTTCTAGAGGGATTAATTTCCTTAATAGGGTGTCTCTCTCTTGTAAAGAACTTCTCCCTTGTGAGGATAAAAAAACCTCTTCTTAGAACAGTATATGCTATAATATTTAAAATGATAGTTAAATGGAATTGTTTAGTTGACAAGTGCTACTACTGTTTAATATAATCAATATTGTATTCTTTTATAAAAATAATACAAAAAAAATATAATATTTACGTATAAAATTAGTAAAACTAAACGAAAATAAATACTATGAAGAGAAAAGTAGTTATAATTAGATTTAAAGAGAGTCGACTTAAGCTGGAATGTTGATATGAAGATTATAATGAAGAACATCTCGGAGTTTCTATTCGAAATTCTATTTTAAAGAAAAGTAGGTATAGAGGTCGCCAAAGCCTTATTTGGATTGAGTGATTACTATGGAATATTCATTGTAATAACTAGGGTGGTACCGCGAATATACCTTCGTCCCTATTTTTTAGAGGATGAAGGTTTTTATATTTTCTAAAAATATTAATAACATAATATAATTATAATAATAAGTTGTTTGGGAGGAGAACTAATGGAAAATACATTAATTAAAACTCTTTATAGAGAGACGGATGCTTTTTCTGATAAAAAAATAAGAATATCTGGTTGGGTAAGAACTATCAGAGCTAATAATAATTTTGGTTTTATTGAACTGAACGATGGAAGCTTTTTTAAGAGTGTTCAAGTAGTTTTTGAAAACAACCTTGAAAATTTTAAGGAAGTTTCAAAGTTAGCTATTAGTGCTTCGCTTGAAATAGAAGGGACTTTAGTTTTAACTCCAGAAGCTAAGCAACCTTTTGAAGTTAAAGCAGAAAGTATAATGATTCATGGAAATTCTCATAGTGATTACCCACTGCAAAAGAAAAGACATACAATGGAGTATTTGAGAACTATTGCTCATTTAAGACCAAGAAGTAATACTTTTTCTGCTGTGTTTAGAGTAAGAAGTCTTGCTGCATATGCTATACATAAGTTTTTCCAAGAAAGAGGCTTCGTATATGTTCATACACCAATAATAACAGGTAGTGATTGTGAAGGTGCTGGCGAAATGTTCAAGGTTACGACTCTTGATTTTGATAATGTTAAAAAGACAGAAGAAGGAAAGATAGATTATCAAGATGATTTCTTTGGAAGAGAAACAAACCTTACAGTAAGTGGTCAATTATCAGCAGAAACTTTTGCTTTAGCTTTTAGAGATGTATATACCTTTGGACCAACTTTTAGGGCTGAAAATTCAAATACAACTAGACACGCAGCAGAGTTTTGGATGATTGAGCCTGAAATGGCGTTTGCGGAACTTAAAGATTATATGGATACTGCTGAAGATATGATTAAATATATAATTAGCTATGTTATGGAAAATGCCCCAGAAGAGATGGAGTTCTTTAGTAACTTTGTAGATAAAGGGCTTAAAGAAAGACTAGATAATGTCGTTAACAGTGAGTTTGGTAGAGTAAGTTATACAGAAGCTGTAGATATACTTCAAAAGTCTGGTGTAGAATTCCAATATCCAGTACAATGGGGTATTGATCTTCAAACAGAACATGAAAGATATCTTTCAGAAGTTGTATTTAAGAGACCAGTGTTTGTAACAGATTATCCAAAAGAAATTAAAGCTTTCTATATGAGGATTAATGATGATGGAAAAACAGTTGCAGCAGCAGACTTATTGGCACCTGGAATCGGCGAAATAATAGGTGGAAGCCAAAGAGAAGAAAGACTTGATATACTAGAAGCAAGGTTAGCTGAATTAGGTCTTAATAAGGAAGATTACTGGTGGTATTTGGAACTAAGAAAATATGGAGAAACTAAGCATGCTGGTTTTGGTCTTGGTTTTGAAAGGATTCTTATGTACTTGACAGGTATGTCAAACATAAGAGACGTAATACCATTTCCAAGAACAACAGGTTCAGCAGAATTCTAAGATAATTTTAAATAAGATGTACCCTATAGAGTGGACGATAGAAAGTCTTACCTATGGGGTATTTTTATGTTTTTAAGTATGTTGATTAATTGAAAAGTATAATTTTTAAGATTTTATTACATTTTATGAACCCAAACTTAGTTTTTAATCGTCTAATTAGTGAGAAGAAAAACATAATTAGTAAAGTAAAAACATGCAAGAGAGGAGGAATAATAATACGTAGATGAGAGTTTTGAATCCTTCTATTTCAACTATGATACAGGTGATCATGACTATAATTCTAATTATTTAAGAAGTTTTTTAGATATGTTCTAAATTTTCAAATCAAGTTACTTTAGTAAGTAACTTGAATTTTATATATTATGTTTGGAAAAAAATATAGAATGTTTTCAAGTAGTAATTAAAACATAATCTTCTTTGAAAATAATCGGAATGGTAAAGTTATTAAAAAAAAATTACATTATATTACAAAATATAAAAAAAACGAATAAATAATACAAAAATGTTAACAAAATATTGATAAAAATATATATTTATATTAAAGTAAAGCTGTAATTACATAAAAGGTATTACAATGAATTAATTAGCAGTAAAAAGGAGACAATTGTGTTTAAAAACACAAGAAAAACTAGGATTATAGTTAGTTCATTACTTACTGTTTTAGCAGTAAACTTAACCCCAGTAGCTACTTATGCTACTCAATCATTTACGAATTGTCCTCTTAGAGGACAAGAAAATTCTAATTGGTGTTGGGATGCCTGTACCCAAATGTTAGCTGAAACAAAGGGGTACTTTAGAAGTCAAAGTGATATTTGCACACATGTATATGGAAAAGTTGATAATAATACGGCTAGTGCAGCACAAGTTAGAGAAGCCACAGCGTGGGCAACAGGTTACTCGCTTCAATTTGATCTTACTTATAGTGCGTTACCATTTGATGGTTCTGGCAGTGTTGTTGGTTCAATAAATAATGGATGGTCTATAAATGCTGGTTGTGCCCCAGGTCATATGATGGTTATAACTGGTTATGATACAGCAAATAATAATGTATGGTTACAAGATCCTCAAGGCACTAGCACTAATTGGCCTGCACGTGGTTTTGAACAATGGTGTAGATATGATTCTTTAATAAGCGGAGATTATAGGAATTCTTCGTTTGCATATTTGTGGAATTTTAAATGGGAATGTAGTATAAATTAATTGATAAGGAGCGTATATATGAAAAAATTAGTTATTTCATTAATGTTGATAATATCTATATTAGCAACACCAGTATTAGCTGAGACTAATGATGCAATAACCAAATCTTCTGATGAGGTATTGCTTCAAGTGGAGGAAAATGATAAATTTAACGATTCTATTGCAAATGTAACAGCAGATAAAAAGATGGTGATTGATGGATATAATAGAAGAAAACAAAGGGATAATACGTTACCAAATATAGATGCTAATGATGTAAGAGCATATGAAAATATAAAGATACATGCATTTACTAATATTAAGTCATCAGATTTTTATGATGGTTATGAGAAAAGATTAGATTTAAATGAGTTTCTTGATCCTGAAAATGCTATTATAGCAGTATATAGAGATAGTAAAAAGCAATATGTAGACTCTATTTTATTTGTAAAAAACACACAAGCTACTGAAAAATCAATAAACGGATGGGAAAGTATTAGTTCTGCGACTATTTTATTATCAGAAGAAACTATCAAATTTTTATCAGATAAAGAGAACATAAAAAATCTATTAGAAACTACTAATGTGAAGAATCCTAAAAATTTAAAAGTTGTCACTGGGATTCATGGGATAGATGGAGCAATATATTTGGAGCAAGATGGAAAACAAATAATAATCCCATTAAGTGATGGAGTTACATATGGAGAAGATATTAAAGTATGTAGTAAGTTTACTCCATATTTAGCAAGTGATTTTTTCAAAGCTAGAAAAGTAGCAGCATTAGAAATGCAAAAAAATATTGAAAAAGAAAGCTTGAAGCCGCCTAGTGAAAAGCTTTATGGTTTACAATATCCTATAAATTATGAAAATTTGGAAGCAGTAAATTTATTAACTACAAATATTATTTCTAATGATAGTATTTCTGAATCAAGTGGCAAAAATTCTAATTATGGTAGTTATTTATTGGCTGCTGGCGTTGGGATAGTTGGTATTAGTATTATATTAGGTGTATTGTATAAAAGAAAATCTAATTGCCTAGATCAATAAACATGGACAAGAATCTTAATTAAAAGGATAAACTTAAAAAGAAGGATAGTAGGTTTGATTTTAAGGGCTACTAAAATTATAAATAGGAATTAATAAAATACTAAAAGCCTGTTAAATGTTGATACTCAGCATTTAACAGGCTTTTGATTATAAGAATTAAAGAACTTATTTAGTAATGTTAGGTGAATCTCTGATATGAGAGACAGAGAAATGCTTACAATGATTTTTTATCTATAGTTGGTGAATTGAAGATCAATTCCAAAATCTTTGCCTTTTAATAATTGGATAACAGCTTGAAGATCGTCTTTATCTTTACCTGTAACTCTTAATTGATTATCCATTATTTGAGTTTGAACTTTGATTTTGCTGTCTTTAATCTCTTTAACTATGTCCTTAGCCTTTTCTTTAGAAAGACCTTTAACTATTTTAGCAACTTGTCTTGCTGATCCTAAAGATGCATTTTCAACTTTGCCAAAGTCAAGAGCTCTTACTGAAAGCCCTCTCTTAGCGAATTTTCCTCTTAATACATCACGAACAGCGTCTAATTTAAATTCATTTTCTGCAGTTAATTTTATATCTTCATCATTTAAGATGATTTCGACAGGACTTCCTTTAAAATCATATCTTTGAGAAATTTCCTTTTTTGCTTGATTCACTGCATTATCTACTTCTTGCATATCAACGTCAGATACAACGTCAAAAGAATATGAACTTGCCATTTTAAAACCTCCTAAAACCTTTCATCATCTTATTGTAACCTTATTATTTTGCAATTGCAAAGCGGTCATCGTAATTTTCTTTGATATCTAAAAATTCTTTAAGATTATCAAAAAAGATATTTATTAAATCAGGGTCAAAGTGATGCCCTTTTTGATCCTTGAGTAATGCGTAGATTGATTCCATATCCCATGCTTCTTTATAAGACCTACTACTGCCTAGAGCATCAAATACGTCAGCAACAGCAGTTATACGACCTTCAATGCTTATAGAATCGCCTTTAAGACCATAAGGGTAACCAGTACCATCATAACGTTCATGGTGTTCTAAGGCTATTATAGAAGCAGTTTTCATAAGAGGCTTGTGAGAATTTTTAAGCATCTCATAACCAATTTTTGAGTGGCTTTTCATAATATTAAATTCTTCATTAGTAAGTTTTCCTGGTTTATTTAAGATAATATCGGGGATGGCTAGTTTTCCAACATCGTGCATAGGTGATGACAACTGGATAATTTCAGCTTCCTTTGAAGATAAGCCATATTTTAATGCTAAGAGCTTAGAATATTCTGCTACTCTTTTTACATGATTCCCTGTTTCTTTAGAACGAGTTTCAGTAATTTCTCCAAGGGTATATATAATTTCCTTTTGAGTATTTTCTATTTCGTCATTTAAATATATATTATCAAGTGACATAGAAACATTATTACAAAACATTCTACCTAGATTAATATCAAATTCTGAAAGTCCAGGTACATTATCTATAAAAATTAAATTATCTATATTTGAATCACTTTTAAAATAAAGTAGCAGACAATTGTTTGTGTATAGACAGCTATGCTCTGAAAGGGAAAACTGTACTGCATTATAAAGGGAAGGGGAAAGTACATCAATTGGGTTTTTATCATTATAATCTTTAAAGAAACCTTTGCCATAAATTATTCTATACTCGCCACTTAAATTACTTATAAAGAAAGCAGATGATTTTTGTATATCTTTATTTTTATTTAAGTTTAATATTGAATGTAATTGAGACAATGTAATAGATGCACATTTTTTTATTGAATTATACCTTAAAAACTTCTTTGAACTTTCAATAACTCTATGAAATCCTTCCTTTGTATATTCTATTGAAACTAATTGTTCATAGGTTTGGGCGTGAGAAAAAATTGAAAGAAGGATTTGAGGATTTTCAAGTTCACTTTTGAGTTTAACATCAGCTATAGTATATTTGGATACTAGTTTTGAATTCATAGCTAATGAAATATCGCTATAAGTTAATATAATCCTTATGTGTTTGATTTCCTCCTTTGATTTAATGAAGGTAATCAATTCACAAGCTAAATACTCTTCATCACTGTCTAGAAATATTATAGATATATTTTTATTAGTCGATAATATTTTTTTAGTCTCACATAAGTTCTCAGCAATAGAAATTTTAACAGGTCTTTCATTTATTTTCTTAGAATTTAATAATTCAGAAAAATTAATATAGAAATCAGGATTATTATCAACTATTAATATATCGATAGTTTTATATGTGAGTAAGCCTTCAATGTCTTTAAATGTTAAAAAGTCTTTATTTAACGGATTAAACATTTTGTTCTCCTCTCCGCTAACGATAGTTGTAATATGTGTATTTTATGTAAGTTATATACCTATATTATAACTAAAAATAGTTAAGATTTATAGGAAAAACAAATAAAAAACTAGAAAAAGATTTAGCACTTTTTCTAGTTTTTTCGTTATTTTAAAATATATTGATTAATAAATCAGCTTATATTTACATTTATATTATATATCTAATAAGTTTTTAACGTATGTTGAATATAAATCTCTAGTTTTGATGATAACTGCATCAAGTTCAACTTGTAGTTTTGAAACTTCTGCTAAATCATCTGTTTCAGCAGCATCTTTGATTCTTGTAAATAAACTCTTAGTTGAAAGAGAATCTTTGAAGATATATTTCTTTAATGAAGAAATTTCTTGCCATCTTGAAACATCTAAATCCTCAGCTTTTTCAGGATTGTGAAGTTTTGTAAAGCTTCTTACTTCATCTCTGTAAGAAGGGATTATTCTGTTAACAATTTCAGTTAACCATTTTTTAGTCATAGCTTGTTTGTAGCTGTTTAATAATTTTGCAGTAAATACATCACCAGCTTTTAAAACATCAAGTTTTTCTGGGTATGCATCAAATGCTGATAAGTTTTCGTAAACTGTAGCAGGTGCTTTACCAAATAAAGCAGATCTTTCTTCTTCTGTGAAGTCTTCAAATACGTCTTCTTCAGATCTGTAAGCTCTATCTTTTTCAAGGTAAGCAGTTTCTTCTCCTGCTTGTTTTGATAATTCTGCAAGTATTTCATCAGCTGTTTTAGTTACAGCATATTTAATACCATCAATAGAAGCCATGAACATTGAAGCTAAAACTAAATAAGTGTTTGAGTGTGGATTTGGAGCACGTAGTTCGAATCTAGTAGCTCTTGGGTTTAATAAGTCACGTACAACACCAACTAGTATTGATCTGTTTCTTGAAGGGATATCAACAGAGTGACCAATTGAAGTAACGATACAAACTGGAGCTTCGAAACCTGGCTTTAATCTTCTTAAAGCATCGTTAGTTCCAGAAACTATTGGGTTAATAACTTCGTAGTTCTTTAATATACCCATTAATGAACCGTAACCGAATAAGCTTAAGAAGTGCTTTTCAGTTGGAGCAAATAGGTTAATAACTTTTCCAGCTTTTGTTTTTAAAGATATACTCATGTGTGTATGTTCACCACTTCCAGCTACACCGTGGATTGGTTTAGCAAGGAATGTAACATCTAAGCCGTGGCTTTGGAATACATCTCTAACGATTATTTTAACTAAGTTTTCATTATCGGCAGCTTGTACGGCATCAGCATATTTCCAGTCAACTTCAATTTGTTCCATGATGTGTGATGGTTTACCGTCAGCACCAAATTTTCCTCTAACTCCACCAACTTCTTTATGACCCATTTCAGCGCCAAGTTCATATTTGTCCATTAGTGATAAAGTTTGTTCAAGAGCAGTTCTTACAACGCCTCTAGTCTTAGCCCAGTATTGTTCTTGAAGTACTTGAGATGTAGATAATTCTTCAGTTTGAGCTTTATTTTCTGGAGTTTTAACCCAGAATTCTAATTCAGTTGCAGAAGCAAAAGTGATGTCAGCTACATCATCAAATGTTAAGCCATATGCACTTAATAATTCTGGTTTAGCTTTTAATATTTCAAGTAAAGAAGATTTTACATATTCATTAGAAGCTTTTAATATTGATCTAGAATCAACAGGAGTATTTTCATGAAGTAAGAAACAAGGAACTCTTAAAGTACCAACTGGTTTTCCAGTTTCTTCATCTATATTATCGTAATTGTAGTCAACTACCCATTTAACGTCTGGATCTGGAACCATATCAACTTTAGCATTGTTTAAAGTTGCTATACCTGGTAATACAACTGATGAACCGTCAGTCTGAGTACCACCTTTTAAGAATGATGCTACGTCATCTAATATGATGTGAGCAGGAATTCTTTCATCTGTATCATGACCAGCTAGGTCTACACCAACGATAGATACGAATTTAATTTCAGGGTGAGCAGTTAAAACTTCTTTAATACCAGCTTCTGTGTGTTTTTCTTTAGGAACAACATATAGTAAATCCTTTGCCATACAATAATCCTCCTAATGTTTAAAAATAAACAAAAATTTTTTATTAATTCATTATAAGAATAATATATTACTAAAATAGTAATTTGTCAATGATTTGTCCACTTGAATGAATAAATAATAAAAAATAGTCTATAATTTTAGATTTAGATATTAAACTCACATAAATTATAGCTAATTATAAAAAACAAAAAGACTCGCATTCACGAACATTTAAAAACAATATCAAGATAAAATTCGTCAAAAGACAAAATTATAGAATAGGGTTATAATATAGCTATATCCACGTTATATTATTACATTGGATGGTGATTATATGCAAGAAAAATATAAACCAATTGGCTTTATGGATTCTGGAGTTGGTGGTCTTAGCGTCATGAAGGAAGCTATAAAAGCACTGCCACAGGAAAATTTAATACACTTTGGAGATTCAAAAAATGCTCCTTATGGAATTAAAACCGATGAGGAAATAAAGAAACTTACTTTTAGTGCAGTAGAGTTTTTAATAAAGAAACAATGTAAGGCTATTGTAATAGCTTGCAATACGGCCACAAGTGTAGCTATAAATGATTTAAGGGAAATATATAAAGAAGTTCCTATTATAGGAATAGAACCTGCAGTGAAGCCAGCAGTAGAACTTAATGAAGATGGAAAAATAATTGTGATGGCTACACCAGTAACTTTGAAAAAAGAAAAATTTAACCATCTTTTAGAGATGTATGGATCAGACAGGGAGATAATTTTTCTTCCATGCCCAGAACTTGTAGAACTTATTGAAAGAGGTGTATTAGAAGGGGAGGAACTTGATAATTATCTTCTAAGTAAGTTTAAGCCGTATTTAAATGATAAAATTTCTGCAGTAGTTCTTGGGTGCACCCATTATCCTTTTGCTAAAAAAGCGATAAAAAAGATAGTAGGAGATGCTAAAATAATTGATGGTAGTTATGGTACTGTTAAACAGCTTAAAAACATACTGATGAGAAGAGATGAATTAAATGACAGTAATAGTAAAGGAACTATAGAAATATTTAATTCATTAAATAGTAATGATATATTAGAACTTTGCAATATGTTATTGAGTGCAGAAGTAGAATAATATAGTATAATTAGGTGAATAATAAAAATTAGTATTGATCTTTGAAGGAGGAAATTTTATGCAGAACCCTGTAGTTACTATAAAAATGAAAGATGGTGGAATTATTAAAGCGGAGTTGTACCCAGATGTAGCTCCAAATACAGTTAATAATTTCATTAGCTTAATAAAGAAGGAATTTTACAACGGAGTTATTTTCCATAGAGTTATTCCTGGCTTTATGATTCAAGGTGGAGATCCTAATGGAACTGGTGTAGGCGGTCCTGGATACTCAATTAAAGGTGAATTCACAAACAATGGATTCAAAAACGATTTAAAACATACAGAAGGTGTTCTTTCTATGGCTAGAACTATGATGCCAAATTCTGCTGGAAGCCAATTTTTCATTATGGTTGCAAATTCACCACATTTAGATGCTGAGTATGCTTCTTTCGGAAAAGTTATTGAAGGTATGGAGATTGCTCATAAAATAGTAAATACTGAAACTGGACGTAATGATAAACCAGTAGAGCCACAGGTTATGGAAGAAGTAACTGTTGAAACTTTTGGAGTAGAGTATCCAGAACCAGAAAAAATGTAACTTAGATTTAGAGGTGTAGCAAGTGAATTTAAGCTAGTTATATTCTCAGGTTATTATAGTGGTTTATTGAAAAATGTTGTAATAAAGATGTTCTTATTATTCATAGAAAGGAGTGGCGCTGATGGTAAAAAAACAAATACTACTCTATGGGTTTAATAGTAAGGAAGTGGATCAAATTAGAATTTCACTAATCCAAAATAGACTCCCGTTGTGCACAGTTATAGATGCTAATATGGGAAACCTTAAGGTAGGGGATATCCTTTTTGGTGCTAAATCCAATGATGAGCAAAATCTTCCTAACAATGAAAGAGTGGTTTTGTTAAATGCATTAGATTCTAATGAAATGAATAAAGCAATTTTTCAAATTAGATCTAAGATTAAAGGAAGACTTCCTTTATTTGCTATGATTACAGAGCATAATGTAAAGTGGGAGTTTAAAAACCTTTTAGATGAGTTGTTAAAGGAGAGAAAGTACTTTCAAGAAAATGGCTCGGCTATGAAGGAACATGAAGAAGAGGGGAAAAATGAGTAGAGTAGGAGAAAGACTTAAAGAAACTAGAATTAAGCAAGGCTTATCACAAAAGCAATTAGCAAAGAAAATCGGTGCAGCAGAAAATTTTATTAATGATATTGAATTAGGAAGAAAAGTTATACCAGAAGCGATCATAGATAAGCTTTCTAAGGCTTTAGGTGAAAATCTAAATGATATGACTATGTATAATGACGAGGCTGAAGAAAAAGCAAGTGAGGCTAAACGACCTCAAAAATCATATCCTAACTTTAGTAGCCCAAAAGCAAAAAAAGAAGAAGCACCAGATGCAGCTTGGAGTAGTGCTTTTGGATCTATTTTAAGAAGCATTCCTGTTTTTGATTATAATATGAACAAACCATTAGCTACAAAGGAATTTCCTATAAAGGCTAATAAAATTAATGGTTATTCCCAAGATAAGGTATTTATGTTACAAATCGAAGATGATGAAATGCTTGGATATAGAATTGCTAAAGGTGATTTAGCCTTTTGTCATGTTGAAAATGAAATACAAAATAATAAGTTGTATTTTGTTGAATACAAAGGTGAAAGAATGGTTAGACAAGTTAAAAAGCTTGACAATACAAAGATACTTTTAATAAGTAATATGAAAGCTCAAAATATTGAGACTGCTATTGTTAAAGAAGTTAAACTTTTAGGCCAATTAGATTACATAGAACTAAAATTATAATTTTAATTCTACATAAGATATTTTATAGGACAACTTATACTGAAAAGGGTACTAAAAAGGTAGTTCAGAGCTACTTTTATTAGTACCCTTTTGTTTTTTTTTTATATAAGTTCTTATAATGGTATTTCATTAAACTTACAACCAATAACGAAACTTATGTAGATTTAAATTTTGAGTCTATAATTATGAAAATTTTCTTTGTTAAATTCATATATTGAATATAAATAATTGCTAGGAGTTGTGCTTGTGGAAAAATTTGGAGGAAAGTTGAATTTATTAGCCAACGTACCTGAAGAAGTTAAGATGAAAATAATTGAATATACAAAAAGTGATGAGATACTTCAAGGAAAGTTAGAACTAGTTGCATTACTAGGAAGTGATATTAGTGTAGCTAGAGAAAAAGTTCAAGCTCTTGGAGGAGTCTTTGAGGATTTGGGTTTTGGATTTGCCATAATAACTATAGACACAAACAGGTTAAATGAGCTAGCTAGAATTAGTGAAATACAATATATTGAGTTACCAAAAACTTTATTTTCATCCTTTGTAAATAGTAATAATAGTAGTTGTATAAATCAAGTCTGGACTCAATTTGAGGTTACTGGCAAAGGGATTTTAGTAGGTTTTTTAGATTCTGGAATTGACTATATGCATCAAGAGTTTAGGGAGAAAAATGGGGATACAAGAATTGATTATATATATGATCTAAGCAAAGGTGGAGTTATTTATAATAGAGAGCAAATAAACCAAGCAATTAAGAGCCCAGACCCTTTTTCTGTAGTCCCTCATATAGATGATAACGGTCATGGAAGTCATGTAGCCAGTATAGCTTGTGGAAGTGGAATTATTAATCCAAGATATAGAGGGGTTGCTTATGAGAGTAGCATTGCCATGGTGAAAATGACAGCTGTAGGGAAAGTAAATTACGGAAAAAGTTCACAACTTATGAGAGGATTAAAATTTTTAATAGATAAAAGTAAGGAATTGAGCAAACCTTTATCTGTAAACTTAAGTTTTTCTACTAATGATGGTGCTCATGATGGAAACAGTCTTTTAGAGCAGTACATCGATACTATATGTAGACTTGAAAGAATGTCGATGGCTATTGCTTCAGGGAACGAAGGAGATGCAGCTCATCATGCAAGTGGAACTATAACAGCGAGAGAAGAGATAAATTTCAATATATCAGGTGAAGGTAGCCAATTAGTAATTAATCTATATAAGAACATTTTGGATAATATAGCTATAGAGATTCTGAATCCACAGAATGTATCAAGTGGAGTAGTAGCACTAAGGCCTGGTTATTCACAAGGACAGCTTATGAGTGATAGATTTTATATATACGTAACTGGACCAACACCATTAAGCGTTAATGGTGAAATAGTTATAAGTTTAGTATCAGAAGGAACTAGTCTTCTGCAAGGGCAGTGGAGGATGATTATAACTTGTGATAATCCGGGAGGTAGACCGTATGATATTTGGATGCCAGTAACAGAACAATTAAGTTCAGAAACTAGATTTTTGAATCCAGACCCATATGGAACACTAGGTATTCCAGCTACGGTGCAAAGGGCCATAGGAGTAGGAAGTTATAATTCGGATACAAATATTCTCTCTACTTTTTCGGGAAGAGGTAATTCTCAGGAACCCACTGTTAAGCCAGACATAGTCGCACCAGGAGAAAATATCGAAGCCGCAATACCAGGTGGATTTTATGATACTCTAAATGGAACATCTATGGCGGCACCTCATGTAGCTGGCGCAGCAGCATTAATGATGGAGTGGGGAATTATAAAGGGCAAGGATCCTTTTATGTATGGAGAAAGATTAAAGGCATTTTTAGTAAAGGGTGCTAAGAGAGGTCGACCAGGAATAATATATCCCAATACTATGTGGGGATATGGAACTCTATGTTTATATGAGACTTTTAGAATAATTCAAATGGATAAAAGGTCATATATAGAGTCAAAATTAGAAGCAAGAATGAATTTTTCTAACACCGTATCAGATAAAAAAACATGCAATGATGACATAATGTTTTTTTCTAATACAAATATATATTTCAGGATTCCACCTGAATTGATGGGATTGTTGATGAATAAGAACTTTTTTTATTAATGTTCATATTTATAAAGTAAGTGATTAATTGGAGGAACTATTTTATGGCAAAGGGTACTCTTCAAATTAGAGTTGAAAAAGGCGATAGAGAAAGACCGATAGAAAATGCAAAGATTACGGTAACACAGACAAGCAGAGATGGTACGCGACAAGTTGAACAACAACTAGTAAGTGATTCTTCTGGAATTTCTCAAATCATAGAATTAGAAGCGCCAGATATAGCATACTCCCAAAGCCCATCTACTTTTAAGCCATATAGTACATGTGATATTAAAGTTACTGCTGAAGGATATCAAGATATCATGATAAATGGAACTCAAATACTACCAAATGTTCTTGCAATTCAAGATATACAGATGAAGTCAGTGAATGATAAAAGACAGGAAACTGGAGAAATAATATCTATACCTGAACCGGTGTTATACGGCAACTATCCAGAAAAAATTCCAGAAGATCCAATAAAACCTTTGCCAAAGCCAACAGGTGGTGTAGTACTTCAGGAACCAGTAGTTCCTCAGTATATAGTGGTTCATTTGGGACATCCAAATGATGATAAAGCAGAAAATATTACTGTCAGATTTATAGATTATATAAAAAATGTATGCTCAAGTGAAATTTATGCAACTTGGCCTGAAAGTGCACTAAGAGCTAATTTATTTGTTATTCTTTCATTTGTACTAAATAGAATATATACAGAATGGTATAGAGGTCAAGGGAAAGCTTTTCAAATAACTAATAGTACCGCCTTTGACCAAGCGTTTTTTAAAGGAAGAAATATATTTGAAAACATTAGCAAGTTGGTAGATTTATTCTTTTCTACCTATGTTATAAGACCTGGCCAAAAGCAACCGTTGCTCACACAATTTTGTGATGGAGTAAAGGTTGTAAGACCAGGGTGGCTTTACCAATGGGGAAGTAAAGATCTAGCAGAAAAAGGACTAAATTCTTTAGAAATACTAAGAGAGTATTATGGAAGCGATGTAAACTTGCAAAGAGCTGAAAAAGTTATAGGGATTCCTCAATCGTATCCTGGATATACTCTAGGAATAGGAAGTACAGGGCAACCTGTTAGAACTGTACAAACATTTTTAAATAGGATAGCCACTAATTACCCAGCTTTACCTAAGGTAGCTGTAAGTGGAAATTATGATGTAAATACAGCGGCGATGGTTAGAAAATTTCAAGAAGTTTTCAATCTACAGCCCACAGGTGTTGTTGACTATTCAACGTGGTATGCTATTTCCAGAATATATGTGGCGGTAACTAAAATAGCTGAACTTAGGGAAGAAAGGTCAGAAGTATCACAAGGGATATTTATACCTCCAATTATAGACGATTTTCAAGGATATGTTCCAACAATAAATTATCCGATTGTATAGCTTGAAAGCAATGTGGCTTGGAGGTGAAGACCAGTGGCAAAAGGATTAATACAACTGAGGATAGTAAGAGGTAATACTGAATTTCCTGTAATTAATGCTAGTGCTACCATAAGACAAACTGGCACTCAGAATCAAAATAAAAGTCAATATAAAGCCACTTCGGATGGTTCGGGATACACAGAAGTAGTTGAAGTTGAGGCACCAGATATTTTATTATCTCAAAGTCCTTCAAATGAAAGACCATATAGCACTTATGATATAGAGGTAATTGCTGAAGGATATCAAGAATTTCGAATAATTGGTGTCCAAATATTCCCTAATGTTTTAGGCATTCAATATGCTAGGTTAAACCCTAAGGGAGAGCAAAATCAAGGTGAAAATCAAATTATAATACCAGAACATCCGTTATTTAGGGGTTATCCCGAAAAAAAGCCAGAGGAAGCACTAAAGCTAATGCCTATGCCTATTGGAGGTATAGAATTTCAGAGACCATCTATTCCATATCATTTAATCGTTCATTTAGGTGCACCAGATGATGAAAATGCAAAGAACATTAAAGTAAGGTATATAGATTATATCAAAAGTGTTTGTTCCGCTGGAATATATCCTACTTGACCAGAAAATATGATAAGAACCTTTGGATATTGTGTAATATCTTTTGTGTTGAATAGAATTTATACGGAATGGTATAAGCGAAAAGGAAAAAGTTTTGATATTACAAATGATCCTGTTTACGATCAAGAGTTTTTATTAGGGACAACTATTGCCGCAAATATCAGCGAGGGCATTAATAGTATGTTTAATACCTATGTAGTAAAAGGAAGACAAGTTCAGCCAATGCTAACTCAATATTCTGATGGTATAAAGGTAGTTAGAGATGGCTGGTTATCAATGTGGCAAAGTAAGTTTATGGTAGATAATGGAGCGAATCCATTGGAAATCCTAAGAAAATATTATGGAGATAATGTTACATTGCAAAGAACTTCAAATATTGAAGGCATACCAGAAGCTTATCCAGGCAATCCTTTAGTTATTGGTAGTACAGGAAAAACTGTGAGGGTAATTCAAGAATATATAAATAGAATTTCATCAATATTTACACCTATTCCTAAGGTTACGGTTAATGGAAATTATGATTTGGAAACTGCTGAAGCTGTAAAGCAATATCAAAGATTTTTCAAATTAAAGCAGACAGGAATAGTTGATTTTGGAACTTGGTATTCTTTAGCTAGATTATATGTTCAGATATCACAAGCTTTTGATCGTGGAAAGCAAGAAATAGAATGCTCACTAGAAAAGAAGTTTATTCCACCTGTAATAGATAAAAATAAAGAATATATCCCCATAATGTATTATCCAACTTCTTAAATATTGGTTAATATATTTACGCTTGAACTGTAAAAGTAATTTTCATAGGAGAAATCTACATGGCTAAGGGATGGCTACAGGTTAGATTAGTAAAGGATATAGCTGAAGTTCCAGTAATAGATGCTAAAATCCTAGTTACTCAGTTTATCCTTGATGAAGCTGAAAATAAAGAATATACTCTAAAAACAGATAAATCTGGATTTACAGAGGCTGTTGAGTTATTTGCTCCTAATATATCATATTCTCAAGGATATTCTAGTTATAAACCATATAGCACTTGTGATGTTAAAGTAACAGCCGATGGATTTAAAGAGATTAAAGTAGTTGGAGTACAGATACTTCCAGATGCTACAGCCATGCAAATGATTGCATTGAAGCCTAAATTAGAAGGGAAGGAAAGTGAAGAAGAACTGATAATTATTCCTGATTCACAGTTGGTACTTGGTAATACAAAGGAAAAAGGTCAAAACCAAGAACATATTATCTCAAAGAAATCTGATATACCTGAAAATAAGGAAGTAGTAATTCCAAGTGAGGTAATAGTTCATCTTGGAGCACCAGATGATGAAGAGGCAGAAAATATAAAAGTAAGATTTGATTACTATATAAAAAATGTATGTTCTTGTGAAGTTTATGCCACTTGGTCTGAAGTTGCAATTAAGACAAATATATATTGCATAGTATCTTTTGTTGTAAATAGAGTATATACACAGTGGTATAGAAAACAAAATAAGAATTTTGATATAACTAATGATCCTATTTATGATCAAGCCTTTGCAAAAGGACGAAATACTTATACAAATATAGATAAATTGGTCAATGAGGCTTTTAGTACCTATATAATAAAAGCAAAAGAAAAACGGCCTATATTAGCTAAGTATTGTATTGGTGAAGAATATATTAAAAATAGTTGCATACTGAAATGGCAAAGTAAGTACTTAGCGGACCGAGGATTAAACCCTGGAGAGATAATAAGAACTTACCTAGGTGAGGATAAGTTTTTATCAAGGGCTACGAAGGTAGAAGGTGTTCCTATAGAATACTTAGGTTATCCTTTGCTGTTAAATGTTGCAGGAGAACTAGTAAAAACAGTACAAATATACCTAAATACAATAGCTAAATATTACTCTGATATTCCCGAAGTGAAGATAAGTGGAAATTATGATTTGGACACTGCTAATACTGTTGAAGAATTTCAAAAAATATTTAACTTAAATATATCTGGGATAGTAGATTTTGCAACTTGGTATGCAGCAGCTAGATTATATGTTTCATTAGTAAAGCTAAATGAAAGTATAGTAGATAACGTGAGAATTTATAGAAATGGGATATTTATTCCACCTATTATAGATGAATTTCAAGGGTATATCCCAACAATGGATTACCCGGAGCAATAAAAAAGAAGCAATCTATTTCGAAAGGGAAAGTTATGGCAAAAGGGGAACTTCAGGTAAGAGTAGTAAAAGGGAATAATGAATTACCCATCAGTAACGCAACGGTTATTATAAGTGGTGCTAATGCTGGCGGTGGGGAAATTATCGAATATAAAATGATTTCTGATTCCTTAGGAAATACAGAAATTATTGAATTAGAGACTCCAGATATATTGTTGTCATTAAGTCCATTGAATACAAGACCGTATAGTCTTTGTGATATAAAAGTAACTGCGGAAGGGTATAACAGTTATCAAATAAGAGGGGTGCAAATATTCCCAATGGTTCTTGCAGTACAGCATGCTAGGTTAAATCCTAAAAATAGCGAAAATCAAATTGAAGACCAACTTTTAATATCAGAGCCTACATTGATTGGAAATTATCCTGAAAAGATTCCGGAATCTGCGACGAAGTTAAATGT
The DNA here is from genome assembly GCF_000145275.1 of Clostridium cellulovorans 743B. Taxonomy (NCBI): domain Bacteria; kingdom Bacillati; phylum Bacillota; class Clostridia; order Eubacteriales; family Clostridiaceae; genus Clostridium; species Clostridium cellulovorans. The sequence continues at coordinate 4,651,911 of NC_014393.1, read as the reverse complement.
TCCTGTTAGTGGGGGTGTAGATTATCAAACACCAATGATTCCTTATTCTATAGTAGTTCATTTAGGAGCACCTAATGATAATAATGCGAAAAATGTTAATGTAAGATTCATTGATTACATTAAAACTGTTTGTGCTGGAGAAATATATCCTACATGGCCAGAAGCAGCCATTAGAGCTTTTTCTTACTGCATAGTATCATTTATATTAAATAGGATTTATACGGAGTGGTATAAAAGACAGGGGAAAGATTTTCATATAACAAATGATCCTATTTATGATCCTGCTTTTTTTTACGGAAGAACAACTTACAAAAGTATAAGTGAAATTGTTAATTTTACGTTTAATACCTATATTACAATTGATAGGCAAAAACAGCCCATATTGACTCAGTATTCCGATGGAATAAAGGTAATTAGAAATGCATGGCTATCAAAATGGGGTTGTAAGTTTTTGGCAGATGAAGGGTTAAATCCTATAGAAATCATAAAAAAGTATTATGGGAATAGTATGTCTTTAGGAAGAACAGATAAGTTCGAAGGAATAACTCAGCCATACCCAGGAAGTCCTTTGACCATAGAAGATAAAGGGAGTAATGTGAGAATTATTCAAGGGCATTTAAATAAAATTTCTGAGGCATATCCTCTTATACCTAAAGTTACGGTAAATGGAATTTATGATTTAGCCACTGCTGAAGCAGTAAGGAAATTTCAAAACACATTTAAAGCAAGTGAAACTGGAATAGTGGATTTTGCAACTTGGTATTCTATATCTAGATTATATGTGCATATAACAAAGATATCCGTATAGTGGATTTTCTCAGATAAGAAGATGTTTATTTTAAAAAGAGCGATTGTGGAAGGATTAAATTAAATGGCAAAGGGAAAATTGCAAGTTAGGTTAGTGAAAGCGGAGACTGAAATCCCTGTGAAGAACGCCACGGTTTTGGTTAGTCAGTCTGTTACAGAAGAATTTCAGAATAAAGAAATTAATTTGTATACAGATTCATCTGGATTTACAGAAATAATAGAACTAGATACGCCAGATATTTTTTATTCAGAGAGTTATTCAAGCTATGTACCTTATTCTACTTGTGTAATCAAGGTAGTTGCTGAAGGGTATACAGATATTAAGATAATTGGTACACAAATATTACCTAAGGTTACTGCAATGCAGGCTATAGAATTGAAACCTAAGGGTGAAGGGCATGAAGAGGAAGAAGTGTTAATTATTCCAGATTCGGAATTGATCAATATACCACCAAAGAAAAAGTTTGATGATCAACAAAACTTTATTTCAGATTTAGTTAGTATTATTGATGATAGAGAAGTGATGATTCCAAGCTACGTAATCGTTCATTTAGGAACTCCAGATGATAAAAATGCAGAAAATTTAAAAGTCAAATTTAACGATTATATAAAAAATGTGTGTTCTTGCGAAATTTATGCTACATGGTCTGAAACTGCTATCAGAGTTAATGTATACTGCATAATATCCTTTGTTCTAAATAGAATATATACGGAGTGGTATGGAGTTCAAGGAATGGATTTCCACATAACTAATGATTCTCGTTATGACCAAGTTTTTGTTAAAGGAAGAAATACTTATAAAAATATAGACCGAATTGTAGACTTAATATTTAATACGTATATTGTCATAGGAAATAAAAGAACTCCAGTGTTAGCTAAATATTGTAGTGGAGAAGAATATATAGAGAATGGGTGCCTGCTAAAATGGCAGAGCAAATTTCTAGCTGATAAAGGATTAAATCCAACAGAAATATTAAATGTATTCTTTGGAACAGAACATTCCTTTGCTAGAACCAGAAGAATTGAGGGGGTTCCTCGAGAATATCCAGGTTATCCCTTAGGAGTTGGAGAATCAGGGGAATATGTAAAGACTGTACAAACATACTTGAATTTTATTTCAGAATATTATCCTGTAATTGATAAGATAGATGTCAATGGACATTATGATATAAAAACTGCAATAGCAGTAAAGAAGTTTCAAGAGTTATTTAGTTTATCAGGTTCTGGAATAGTTGATTTTGCAACTTGGTATTCTATAGCAAAACTTTATGTATCATTAGCAACTACCGCTGAGAATGATGTTAATAGACTAAGGGCTTTCAGAGAAGGGATATTTATACCTCCTACTATAGATGAGGAATATGGATATATTCCAATTATTAAGTATCCTTTAGAATAGTTAAGCGTAGAAATATTAGTTAAGTTTTTAACAGATTATATCTAGGAAAGTTTGAATTTTTAATATATAAGCTTCGATAAAGAATCCTCATAGGATATATTGGTTTTCTAATATATCTATAGGATTTGGAGGAAGCTTTAACAATGGAAGTTATATATTATAATAAACTTAGATAAGTTGCTAAAAGAAATAATAATATATTTTTAGAGTATAGACATCTACCTAATAAAGCTCTCAGTACAATTTGGACTGAGAGCTTAAAAAAATTTCAACTAAACATTTCTTAAATCAAAATCAGGAGTGAAATCAGAAGTTGAAGTTCCCGATTCCTGTATAAAACCTTTAGTAAGTCCCTTATCTATGGCGTAATCGATTAGAGCATCATAAACTTTGGATTTTACAGATTTATTTATTTCAGGATAGTCTTTCGCATTATACATAGGGGTATATTGGTTCATTAAGCTCACATAAACCTTATCATCAAAGGTGTCTATTATATAATCTATTATCTTTTTTGAATCAAAAATAAGTGTAGGTAAAAGCATATGCCTAATTATTATACCTTTTTTGATTAATCCATTTTCGTCAAACTGAGCCTCGCCTACTTGATTAAACATCTCTTCTATAGCTTTTGAAGCCTTCTCAAAATAATTTGGAGCCTTAGAGTATTTTAAGGCGTATTTATCATCATAATATTTCAAGTCTGGAAGATAAACGTCAATATAACCATTTAAGGCTTTTATAGTATCAGTTTCCTCATAGCCATTGCTGTTGTAAATTATTGGAATATTTAGTCCTTTATCTTTTGCAAGAGCTAAAGCCTCAATTATTTGGAAAGCATAATGAGTTGGAGTTACAAGATTTATATTGTGAGCCCCTCTTTCTTGTTGTTCAATAAATATATCACTTAATCTAGAGATAGTAATTTCTTTTCCCACATTGTCTTGACTTATCTGATGATTTTGACAAAAAATACAACGTAGATTACAGTTTGAGAAAAATACAGTTCCTGAACCCTTATCACCAGAAATACATGGTTCTTCCCAGTGATGAAGGGAAACTCTAGCTACCTTAACAGTATCTTTTCCAAGGCAAAATCCTTTTTCACCATTGATTCTATTTACAGCACAAGCCCTAGGGCAGATAGTGCAATTTTCAAGTATTTTCATAAGCACCTCTAATTTTTAATCAACTTGGTTCTTTAAAAATAATAAAATAATAATTGCAAATATTCAAGTTGCTTAATGCAAAACAATAACATTGAATATTATGTTCTGATTAAAAATATACATTAAGGTTACCAACGCTATATGAACTTAAGGTAGAAACATTATTGGAACTTATATACTTAAAGCTACTTAGAAAAGTGACTCTTATCTTTATAATAAAATTTAGTTATTTGGAATAGAAAAATTAAGCTAACTACTCCGAATATTGGATATAAGGTGGCGATTAAATTTCCAAAACCTAATCTAGAGATTGGAATTATTATGAGCATTACTAAAAATAAAGCTTTCTTATACCCTAACTTGAATGAGGTTCCAAGGGTACGAGATATGCTAAATACATCAGACACAATTGTAGAAAACATCTCTGCAAATATTATTATAAGTAGAGTTACCTGAAAGATGGAACCAAATCTATGAGCAACATATAAAAGTGGAATTTCATATTTAAATATATTTGGCACATTTAAGGTCAACATCAAATTTATTATTAGAGATAGCAAGGTTAAGAGAAAAGCTCCTAAGAATAGTCCAACTATTAGAGGCTTTGTTTTTTTAGTTTCATTGCTTAAAGGAGTAAGTACGCCGGAACATCCCATTATATTAAAGCCACCGTATAGAATAGCAGATACTAACCAAAAATTTTGTTCTCTGAACTGCGGAAAGTTAGAAAAATTTACAGTAAGGTTAGATGAAAAACGTATGTATAATATAAAAATTGTAATTATTACTAGAGTTAATGATGGCACAATAAATGAGTTGATTTCCACTAAGCCTTTAATGTTTCTTAATAACGCAATTATAGCTATAAAAACCATGATAACTGTTCCAATATATTTAGAGACATGGAAATATTGATGTATTAAAGCACCACTTCCAGCTACTATTATAGAACTACTGCTCAAAAGATGGAGGGTAGTAAAAATTCCAGTAATCTTACCCAAGATTCCTGGGCTAACCTTTGTCATTAACTCATCATAAGAGCGAAGATTATATTTTACTGCTAAGATTATTACCATACGACCAATAAAAACATATAGCAAAAGAGGAAGTAGAAGACTTAGAAAGCTCCATTTGCCGAAACGAGTAAAGAAATAAACTATCTCTTGTCCAGATGCTAAACCAGCGCCTACGATAGTACCTACGAAAACCATAGCTGTTTGAAATATCAGTTTTATGTTATTCTTCACGATTATCCTCCTAAAAATACCTTTTATATATTTATATATATTATTTTGAAAATAATGATAAAAACCAACTGAATAATAGATCTTAAATTTAGAAAAACTAAAAGGAGTAAATTTTAAGGAGTGTTGTTATTATGAAGAGAGGAATATGTATTTTACTAATAATTTTTTGTGGATTCAGTTTGGTAAGTTGCGCAGGTATATCAGTTAATGAATATAAAACTAGTGCTAATATTGGGGCTAAAGAATTTGATACTGAAAAAGCTGTAGATATAGCAACAGAGTATGTTAAAAATTTAAGGGATAAAAAGTATGGAGAAAGTGAAAAACTTTTTTCAGATAAGCTTAAGGAAATGATAAGAAGCAAAGAGCATGATGAGAATTTAGAGGTATCCGGATATTCTGTTGATAAAGTGGAGGAATTGACTAAAAGTATAAAAGTTACTTTAAAGGTAACTAGAACAGATAAGACAAAGCCATTTACCAGTCTTGAAGAATTGAGTATGACCGTGATAAATGAAGATGATAATTATTCTATAGATAAAATAGAATCGAAACTAAAAAAGGAAGTGTTTGTAGTAGATGATGATGTAAGAATCAGAAATGAAGATAATATAGAAGATTTTTTACTCATAAGAAGAAGTGCTATTCCTAGTTTTATATTAGATAAGGAAAACCCTTTATCTATGAGCAAGGTAAAGTTAGAAAATAATAAATTGGCTAGACTTAACATGGATTTTTCTGGCGAACATATGGCTATTACAACTGAGGATATAAACACAATGGTAGCATCTATAAATATCGATGAAACTTTAATGACAGCAGCTAAGGAAAAGGGTGATAGTAAAGGCGAAGAGAAGGGGCAGGAAGATGGTTCAAAAAAGGAGAAACCTGTTGGAAAAGAAATAAAGGTTTTGGGTCTAATAAAGGATGGAAAGGTTGACTTTTTAACTTATTCAGAAGATAATCTATATTTAATAGTCCAATATAAAAAGGAACTCTCAGATATGCTCAAGGTCTATGATATTGAGAATGCAGAAGAACTAAAGTTTTCCTTCGATAAAAATTTCGACCGTTCAAAGTTTAATTTAATATATAAAGGTTCTGATAAAGAGAACATGAAATTTATCGTAAATAAAAAAGAAGGTGCAGTATTGTCTTCAGATGAAGAAGAGGCTTTAGGAGTATATTCAATTGAATTTAGAACACTTGAGATAAACAAGATCTAAAAGAGATCTATATATAAGGCCACTTTGTTGAGACTTATAAAATGATTTGATAATTATTTAAAAACTGCAATCAATTAAATTATAAAGGTAAAGGGGTTTAGTGTTGAAGAGTAAAGAATGGAATGGTAAAAGGTATCATAGCCTAAATTATTTTTTAAGAGAAAAGTTCGGAGAAAAGATATTTAAGATATCTTTAGATGCGGGCTTTTCTTGTCCTAATAGAGATGGGTCAATAAATACTGGTGGTTGTATTTATTGTAGTGAAAGAGGATCTGGAGATTTTGCTGGAGATAGAAGATTTTCTATATCTAAGCAGTTTGATGATATCAAAGCTATTATGAATAAAAAGTGGAAGAATGGGAAGTACATAGCTTATTTTCAGGCTTACACAAATACTTATGCACCTATTGATGTTCTTCGTAGTAAATATGAGGAAGCGTTAGAACAAGAAGATGTAGTAGCATTGGCAATTGCTACAAGGCCAGATTGTTTAAGTGATCAGGTATTAGATTTATTAGAGGAGCTTAGTAAAAAAACTTATATATGGGTAGAACTCGGACTTCAAACCACAAAAGAAGAGACAGCTACCATAATAAACAGAGGATATCCTTTATCAACTTTTGAAACAGCGTTAAAAAAACTTAATGATAGAAATATTAATGTAGTGGTTCATACAATTTTTGGACTCCCAGGTGAGTCAAAGGAAGATATGTTAAATACAATAAGGTATGTAGCATCCAGACAAATATCTGGAATTAAATTGCATTTACTTCATCTTTTAAAAGATACACCTCTTGTGAAATTATACAAAGAGGGAACACTAGAATTTTTGAGCAAGGAAGAATATATAGATATCATAATTACTGCAATTACAATGCTTCCGAGCAATATGGTAATTCACAGACTTACAGGAGATGCACCAAGGAATTTGTTAATAGAACCTAAATGGAGTTTGAAAAAGTGGGAAATTTTAAACGATATTGATAAAACCATGGAAGACAAAGGGTTGTATCAAGGTTTGTGCTATTCTACAAAATAGAATTAAAGTTTTGTGAATTTTCATTATGGATAAAAGGTTTTCAGTGGTATAAAATTAATCTATAAGATAAATCAAAGCGAATTGATGATCACAGGGAGGAATTATTAATGGCAAAGTTAGAACTTAAACATATTTATAAGATATATGAAGGAAATGTAACAGCAGTTAAAGATTTCAATTTAGATATAGCAGATAAAGAATTCATCGTTTTCGTAGGACCATCAGGTTGCGGTAAATCAACAACTTTAAGAATGATCGCTGGCCTTGAAGAAATATCAAAGGGAGAACTATTAATAGGAGATAAAGTATGTAATGACGTATCACCTAAAGATAGAGATATCGCGATGGTATTCCAAAACTATGCATTATATCCTCACATGACTGTATATGATAATATGGCATTCGGATTAAAATTAAGAAAAGTACCAAAAGATGTAATAGATACTAAAGTTAAAGAAGCAGCTAAAATTCTTGATATAGCTCATCTTTTAGATAGAAAACCAAAGGCTTTATCTGGTGGACAAAGACAAAGAGTTGCGATGGGAAGAGCTATCGTTAGAGAACCAAAAGTATTCTTAATGGACGAACCTCTTTCTAACCTTGATGCTAAACTAAGAGTTCAAATGAGAACAGAAATAGCTAAATTACACAAAAAATTAGCTACAACTTTCATTTACGTTACACATGACCAAACAGAAGCTATGACATTAGGAACAAGAATCGTTGTTATGAAAGACGGTATCATACAACAAGTTGCATCACCAAAAGAAATATACCAAAATCCAGTTAACCTTTTCGTTGCAGGTTTCATAGGTTCACCACAAATGAACTTTATGTCAGCTAAACTTTCAGAAGAAGGTTCAAGAGTTAAAGTTACAATTGGTCAAGATGCTTTATACTTAACAGACAAACAAGCCGCTGTTGTTAAAAAAGAAGGTTATGTTGGTAAAGAAGTAATTTTCGGTATCAGACCAGAAAACTTAAGCGACAAGGCAGAAGTAGTTGCTGCAAATCCAGAATCAACTATAAAAGCTAAAGTTGAAGTTACTGAACTTATGGGTGCAGAAACATACCTATACTTAACTAAGAGCGGAAATAACTTCACTTCAAGAGTTAATGGAACTTCAAATGCTGCTGTTGGCGATGAAATATCAATCTGCTTTGATATGGAAAAAGCACATATATTCGATAAAGAAACTGAAATAACAGTTCTATAATAACATTAATCAGTAAAAATATACTCCACTTGAATTGTATTTAAGTGGAGTTTTCTTTATATTAATGATTGCTTTACTTATATATAATAGATTTAAAGTAAAAAATACATATGGTGAGGTGATGAAATGAATAACTTTAATATTTTTCTTCAAGAACTAGTTACAAATACTGATATAAAACTTCGATTAATAGACGAAGAAGAGAATGTAATATTTGGAGCTATTTCTGATGACAGTAATGAACAGATTACTACTTTTTCAGTGGTTTTAGGAGAAAGCAACATAAAGGTACAAATACCTAAACGATTTGAAGGATCTCAAGGCGTTTTAAAATACATAATAGAAAGTAAGTATAGAGAACTTTATTCTATAAAAGAACAAGGCTTTATGGATATTTTAGAAGGCAGAGAAGTATCTAATGAGTTACTTACGAAAAACTTTTCTTTTATTGAAAAAGGTAGCAATGTAATGATAATTGATGTTGATGGAAATAAGTATGATGCATTGACGGTTATTAAAGAAATATATAAGGAGCAGGATGTTATAAGCATAATATTTGGAGATCATATTGTGCTTATGGGGATTTTTGAAGATATAGAAGAGCATGCAAGCAGTATAATTGAATCAATTGAAGCGGATATTTATTATGATAGCTGTATAAGTTATAGTG